>CAYJXD010000010.1:21666-23184 GCA_964374085.1 uncultured Methanosarcinales archaeon
AAGCCCTTATCCCTGTGCGGGGATGCCGGAGCGGCCAATCGGGGTAGACTCAAGGCAAGCGCTACGCTTATCTGCTAACTGATGGTTAGTGGGATATCTACTGGCTTAGTGCCTACGTGGGTTCAAATCCTACTCCCCGCATATATTCTCATGGAATTCATTGAAATCGCGTTTGAGGAGGCGAAAAAGTCAAGCCAGCCAGTAAAGTGCGGGGCTGTTGTTGTGAAAGACAATGAAGTGATTGCCAAGAGCCACAATTCGCAAAGGAAGGAACATGACCCTTCAAGCCATGCGGAAATGAACGCTATAAGGGCAGCTGCGAATTTCCTCGGGACAAAAAAGCTGAATAGATGCATTGTTTACAGCACCCACGAGCCATGCGTGATGTGCCTATCTGCAATGTCGTTTGCAGAGATTGGCAGGCTTGTGTATAGGATTCCGCTTGCTGACGCATGGTCTGGGGAAAACAGGATAAATATCTCGATTGACGAGTTTATGGATAAAACAATTCACAAGTTTGACATTAAAAGGAGCAACCAATCAGATACTCTTTAATACTAATTAAGCAAAAACACTTAAAATGATAGAAATGGCTGCAGTGGGCGGCTTCTCAGAAGTGGGAAGGAACATGACTGCCCTCAAGATAGGGAATGAAGTGATAATCCTTGACATAGGGCTCCACATGGAGAACTATGTGAAGATAACAAATGACGAGGACATCTTCAGGATAAATGCAGATGACCTGCTCAAAGCCGAGGCCTTGCCTAATGTAAACCTAATCAAGGACTGGGCTGACAATGTAAAGGTGATAATACCAAGCCACGCCCACCTTGACCATGTTGGAGGAATACCTTACCTTGCCTCAAGGTACAGGGCAGACATCCTTGCAGCGCCGTTCACGACAGAAGTGCTGAAGAACATAATACGTGATGAGAAGCTGAGAATAAGGAACAAGATAAGGACATTGAATGTGAATGCCATTTACAGGCTGTCTGATGAGGTGAAAATTGAGTTCATCAACATAACCCATTCAACTCCCCAGTCAGTGATGGTTGCAATCCACACAAAGAAAGGGATAATCCTCTATGCAAACGACTTCAAGTTTGACTTGTATCCGACCATTGGAAAGAAGCCTGACTTTGAGAAGATAAAGGCCCTGGGAGACAAGGGAGTGCTTGCATTGATAATTGACTCGACTTATGCTGGCTGGCGCCAGAAGATGCCATCAGAGTCAGTTGCAAGGGAAATGCTAAAAGACGTGTTGCTTGGAACAGACAACCACAACAAGTCTGTCATCGTAACCACGTTTGCCTCGCACATAGCAAGGCTCAAGAGCATAATTGACTTTGGCTCAAGGATGAACCGCAAGATTGTTTTCCTTGGAAGGAGCCTTGAAAAATACGTGAGGGCTGCAGAGGCAACAGGAATAGTGAACTTTACAAAGGATGTCGAGATAGTCAAGTACAGCAGGGCAATCAGGAATAAATTAAAGAAAGTGATGAAGGATGGCAAGGAAAA
>CAYJXD010000011.1:0-13676 GCA_964374085.1 uncultured Methanosarcinales archaeon
CTGTTTGCTGTCGCAGGATATGCAGTCCTGAAGAAAAAGTATTACCGCGCGCCGCTTTACGTTGCCGCGGCATTGATAGTCATTGCATTGATGGCTGGAATCCAGAGCATCCTGCTTGTTGCGCTGCTGCTTTTCGCGCTGATGGTTGACTACTTCATGTAATCATTCCAATAGCTCCTTCTCCAGCTTCAGGACCAAAGGCCCTGCCTTCCTGATGCTGCCAGCATATTCCGGATACCTTTTCTCAAGGTCTGCCAGCCTTTGCTTCAGCAGGACTATCTTATGGTGCATTACTCTCTTGTCAGCGTAGAAAAGGATTTTCTCCTCAATCGTTTTCGGGGCGTTTTTTTTATCAAGTATGTAATGCAGCGGATGCTTCCTGATGATTTCTGAAAGCTCCCTGAATTCGTGCTTCTTCACGATTTCAGAGCCTATGAGCTCATGCGGCCCTCCAGTGGCAATGCCTTCCATCTTGCCTATGTCATGGAGGATGCATGCCCTGTCAAGGAGCTCTAAGTCAACCTTCTTTCCCTTGCTCTTCAGCTTTTCCGCCACTTCCATTGCAACCCTGCTGACTGCAATGCTGTGCCTTATGATGTTCTGCGGGACATTATGAGCCCAAAGCAGCTCAAAAGCCTGCTGCCTTGAAGGTATTGCCATGAGTTTAAGGGCGAAACCTATTTATTAAAGGTTTTCCTTACAGCTCAGATGACCCATGCAATCCTGATTTACGACTCAAAATGCTCGTTTTGCAGGGCATTCAAGGAAACAGTAACAAAGCTTGACAAGAGCAAGAAAATACTTTTCTGGTCTTATTACTCGCCAAAATCAAAAGAGCTGCTCAAGGCGCAGTTTGGAAAGGAGTATGGCTTCAGCCTTTACCTCTTCGAGAAAAGCAATGTCAGCATAGGTGGAGAGGCTGTAAAGGCCTGCTTCAGGGCCATTGGAAAGCCTGCATTCCAGATGCACAGCCTCTATCCTCTGGTTGTCAGGCTTGTCTCACTGGCAACAGGAAGGAAAAGGAAAGTCCAGCTGCATTTCAAGGAGTCAAGGAAAACAGCAAGGACAAACCCCAAGGCAAAGAAAATGCTGGCGAAAAATATTTAAACACACTACCCGGAAAGAATAGCAAATGGTCCTTGAGCTCCTGATAAACCCGAAAAAGGCTGAAAGGTCGCCATGGGAGCTTTTCTTCATAGGGATTGTGTATGCCTCTGTTGGAATCATATTGAGCTTGTGGATTTTTGAGGACAATGTTGGGCTGGTGATGGTTTTCCTGACAGTGCTTGCATGCGCCCACCTAATCCAGGGCACATTCAGGCTTGAGGAGAAAAAGGATATCAAGCTGAAAAAAGAGGTTTCAAGGCTGAGGGAGCATGTCAAGGCCCTTTCGTTCATGATGTTCCTTTTCTTTGGATTTACGGTTGCATTCTCATTATGGTACATATTCACGCCCCAGCAGCTTAATGAGCGGATATTTGGGATTCAAGTGTCCACAATTGAGTCAATAAACGCTGCCCAAGTGACTGGAAACGCAATGAGCGAGTCATTGATGTTTGAGAAAATCTTTGTGAACAACGCAAAAGTCCTGTTCTTCAGCTTTATTTTCGCGTTCTTCTACGGAGCAGGGGCCATCTTCATACTTGCCTGGAACGCGGCAGTTGTTGGGACTGCAATAGGAAACTTTGTGAGGACAGGGCTTTCAACCCTGGCTGCAGACCTGGGCCTTGTCAGCGTTGGAAGCTACCTTTCAATCTATTCCCTTGGACTGCTCAGGTATATGACGCATGGATGGCTTGAGATACTTGCATACTTCACAGCTGCCCTTGCCGGAGGAATCATTTCAATCGCAGTGCTCAAGCATGACTTTGGCGGAGAGGAGTTCAAGCGGACACTGATTGACTCAGCAGACCTTGCCATAATTTCAGTGATAATGCTGGTGATGGCAGCAGGAATAGAAGTTTATGTAACTCCGGCCCTGTTTTGATTCACAAACAACAAAATATATATAGTAACTATCCGAAAAATGGGCATGATGAAAAGAGTGCTGTTATTTTTAGTCTTTCTAGTCGCGCTTTCTGTTCCAGCCAGCGCCACCATAAGCATAGACAGCATCAACAAGGACCACTTGAACCTTGGCGATGAGGTTACGGTCTCCTATAACATAACCGCTGTTTCAGAGATGGATGCGCTGTTCAGCCTTGCGATAAGGTGCGATGCGTTTGACCTCAACTATTATACAATGCCGATAAAGGTGAAGCCAGACCAGAACAAGAGCATAGTCGGGCCTCCACTGGCTGTGAACAGCCAGATGATGGGAACATGCACCTTGAAGGCAACGCTCCAGTCCACAGACAAGACCTTCACAGAGGAGCTTTCCTCTGACGAGTTTGACGTGACGAACAACATAGGGATAAAAGTTGAGACAAACGGCAAGAGCTTCTTCCCAGGCGAAAAGATAGAAGTCAACGGAGTGCTTGAGCAAAGCTTCAACCCCCTCACAACAGTTTCAATAACTCTTGAAAGGCAGAGCTTTTTCCTTTCAGTCAGAACAGGAGCATTCAACCAAACAATAGAACTGCCGAAGACAATAAAGTCCGGAACCCACAGGCTAATGCTCTGGGCCAATGACTCCAACGGCAACAAGGGCGAGAACCAGCTAATAATAACCGTGGCGCAAGTGCCAACAAGCGTGGCCATAAACCCAAGCAAGGAACGAGCGAATCCAGGCGACAGCGTAAAGATACACGCAGTAATTCTTGACCAGGCAAATGACAGCATGGAAGGCAAGCTTTCCGCAAGCCTTGTCAGCCAGGACAAGAAAGAGCTGTTCACGAAAGAAGTCAACTCAAACGAGATATTCACATATGAATTCGACAAGCATGCAACCCCTGGAGTTTACATACTAAAGGCATCCAGCCTTGGGCTGAAGGCCGAGAAAAGAATTGTGGTTAACACAATTGAAGAGATAACCACAACCTTTGACGGCGTGAGGAAGGTAACGGTGAAGAACACGGGCAATGTACTGTATGACAAGACAACCCAGATAAAGCTAACGACAGATGAAGGCAAGCAGATGGCATTGGCAAAGAAAGTCAAGCTGAAGCCAGGAGAATCAATGGTCATAGACCTATACCAGGAAGTGCCTGCAGGCACCTATTCAGTCAGCTTCACGTCACAGGGAAAGCTGAAGGAATTCCCGAAAGTAATGACAGAAGACGAAAGGAGCTTTGGAAAGAAAGCAGCTGACGGCCTCGGGTCAGTTACAGGGATGGTTGTGGGAGACAGCACAAGCCAGGGTCTATTGTTCCAGAAGCCAATCCTCGCCCTGCTTACAGTGGTTGCAATCATTGTCCTGTTCACAGTCATTTACATGGGAGAGAGGCAGAGAAGAAATGAGCTTGCAAACAGCCAGAAGGACGCAATCGGCGAGGAAATAATGAAGCACAAGGAGCCCAAGCAGGCAGACATCAACGACCAGAAGGCTGTTGAGCTTTCAAGGGACGACCCTGCACACCAGAAATTCGTGCAGGACATGCTGAAAGGAAAAGATTTCAAGTAAAATGCCATTTCTAGGGTTTGGAAAGAAGCTGGATATTGAAAAAAGAGTGGCTAGCTTGGTGACAAAGGTAAGAAGCCTAGAGAATGAGTTCATAACTTCTAAAATAATAGGCACTGATGTAGAAATCAGGAACATGATCATTGTTATTGATGAAATGAGAAAGCAAGAAATGATTTCTGGCAAGACCGATGTTTCGAGAATGAGAAAATACCACCAGTTAATCAACATATTGGACTCAGCAATGATAGACCTTTACATGAATCACCTGCAACTCCTAATAAACAATGCAAATGAATATGCCCGAAGGATGAAAGCGGCGCACAGGGCAAAGCCAAGAAATGAAACGGAGCGAGACCAGATGGCACACAGAATCACGCTTCTTTCCAGAATTGTAGATCAGCAGCTCAAAAATACAAATGGGATTGCTTACCTAAGAAGAATAGGGAAAGCTGGTGGCGTTGACAAGAAGCTTGAAGCGCTTGTGGCAATACTTTTAGCAAATATCCAACCTGGCGCATATTAAGCCACAAGTTGAAGCTTGACTTAAACTGTTCAATTAGGGCTTGCCCTAATTTGCACTGGACACTGGACAGGTGGGTGGGCAAGATATTTAAATGTCTTAAATCACTCCCCACAGGATAAGTCATTTGGGTTAAAATGGATAAAGACAAAGCGCTAGTTGTATTTCAGGACAAAAAGATTAGAAGGATTTGGCATAATGATGAGTGGTATTTCTCTGTGATAGATGTTGTCACTGCCTTAGAGGCTAGTACTATCCCTAAGAGGTATTGGTCTGATCTGAAAACCAAGCTCTCAGAAGAAGGATTCGAACCGTACGATAAAATCGTACAGTTGAAACTTCCAGCAGAAGATGGGAAATTGAGAGAAACAGACTGTGCCAATACAAAAAACATGTTCAGAATCGTACAATCCATACCATCACCCAAAGCAGAGCCTTTCAAGCAATGGCTGGCCCAGGTAGGCTACGAAAGGATTCAAGAGATAGAAAACCCCGAATTAGCCCAGGACAGAGTCAAAGAGTACTATGAGCTCAAAGGCTACCCAAAAGACTGGATAGACAAGCGCCTAAGAGGCATAGCAATACGCCAGGAGCTAACAGACGAATGGAAGGACAGAGGAGCCAGGAAAGAGCTAGAATTCGCAATCTTGACCAACGAAATAAGCAAAGCGACCTTTGGAAAAACAGTTCAGGAATACAAGGATTTCAAGGGAATACAAAAGAAAAAACAGAACCTAAGAGACCATATGACAGACTGGGAACTGATACTTACAATGGTAGGAGAAAAAGCAACAACAGACATCACAATAGCCAAAGACTCAAAAGGAATGCCCGAGCTAAAAGAATCAGCACAAAAAGGCGGAACAATAGCCAGCAATACACGAAAAGAAATAGAGCAACAAACAGGCAAAACAATCGTGACCAAAGACAATTATTTGGACATAGCAAAGAAAAGGAAGCAAATCGGAAAAGAAAGATGACTGAATCTGCACTATACTTTAAATAAGGACCTGGAATCCCGCTAATTGATGATAACAACAAAGGAAAAGCCGAATTCTGAGGAGGAGCTGAACAGGATACTGAATCCTTTAGTCAGGAAATGGTTCTTTTCCCGGTTCAAAAGCTACAGCCTGCCGCAACTGTTTGGCGTGCTTGAGATTCACAGCCGGAACAACATACTTGTGACTGCGCCGACTGGAGCCACAAAGACCCTGACAGGGTTTTTGTCAATCCTTAACGAGCTCGTTGACAATGCAGAGAAAGGCATTCTTAAAGACAAGACTTATTGCATTTATATCTCTCCCCTCAAGGCGCTCAATAACGACATAGAGAAAAACCTGAAAGAGCCGCTTGCAGAAATTGAGAAAATAGCTGGAAGGAAGCTTGGGATAAGAGTTGCTGTAAGGACTGGCGACACAACAGCATCAGAGAAGTCAAAGATGCTTAAGAAGCCGCCGCATATCCTGATTACGACTCCAGAGAGCCTGGCAATAGTCCTGAGCTCTGCAAAGTTCATCGACCACTTGAAGGAAGTGGAATGGTGCATCATAGACGAAGTGCATGCGCTGGCTGAGAACAAGAGAGGAACACACCTTGCCTTGAGCATGGAAAGGCTTCAGGCATTGAGCCCTGCAATGTGCAGGGTCGGGCTAAGCGCTACAATTGCGCCAATTGAGGAGATAGCAAAATTCCTTGTTGGCCTTGAGAACGGGAATTACAGGAGCTGCCTGATTGTAGATGTCCAGTTCATCAAGAAAATGGACCTTAAAGTATTAAGCCCTGTCCCTGACCTGATTGACACAGAGCATGGAAAGATGCATTCTGCGCTTTACACCATCATAGACGATGTTATACAAAGCCATAGGACCACATTGATATTCACGAATACCAGGAGTGCCACCGAAAGAGTGATACATCACCTCAAGGAAAAGTTCCCAAACAAATACCTTGCTGAGGAAGCGACTATCGGAGCGCATCACGGAAGCCTTTCAAAAGCCCACAGGCACGGGCTTGAGGATGCCCTGAGGGAGGGAAAGCTGAAGGCAGTTGTGAGCAGCACGTCACTTGAGCTTGGAATTGATATCGGCTATATTGACATTGTCCTTCTTCTTGGCAGCCCAAAATCAGTCGCAAGGGCAATACAAAGAATAGGGAGGAGCGGCCACAAGCTGCACGAGACTTCAATGGGAAGGATTCTTGTCCTTGACCGCGATGATTTAGTGGAATGCGCTGTGCTTCTTAAGTCAGCAATCGAAAAGAAAATCGACAGGATACATATCCCGTCAAATTGCCTTGACGTGCTGGCACAGCAAATCTATGGAATCGCAATCAGCCAGAAAATCCATGAGAAGGAATTGTTCGAGTTGATTAAGAAAAGCCATCCTTTCAGGGAGCTCACCTACAAGGACTACAAAGACATACTTGACTATCTTAGCGGGAAATTCATATCGCTTGAGGACAGGCACATCTACGCAAAGATATGGCATGATGAGGAGACAGGGATGATAGGAAGGAAAGGAAGGCTAAGCAGGGTAATTTACATGACAAACATTGGCACAATACCTGACGAGAGCTATGTTACTGTGAAGATTGGAGACCATCCAATCGGAAAGATAGATGAGGCGTTCCTTGAAAGGCTCAAAAGAAACGACATATTTGTCCTTGGAGGGGAAAAATACCAGTTCCTCTACAGCAAAGGAATGGTGGCTTATGTCACAGCATCAGTGCACAGGCAGCCCACAATCCCCAGCTGGTTCTCAGAGATGCTGCCATTGAGCTTTGACCTTGCAATGGAAATCGGAAGGTTCAGGAGGCTGATGGAAGAAAAGTTTTTGCACAACAAGACCGAGGAAGAAATCCTCTCTTTCATTCACGAATACCTTTATGTTGATGAAAACGCAGCCAAGTCAATTCACGACTATTTCAGGGAGCAGTTCCTTTACGCATCAATCCCGCATGACAAAAAGATAGTGATTGAGACGTTCACAGAGAAAGGGAGGAGCTATGCTGTGTTCCACACTTTATTTGGAAGGAGAGTGAACGACTGCCTGTCAAGGGCTGTTGCGTTCGCAATCGGGAAAACCCAGCACAAGGATGTGGAAATCGGAATAACAGACAATGGCTTTTACTTGAGCTATGACAAGGGAGTCAATGTGATGGGAGCATTCGCATTATTGAAGTCTGAAAAGCTCGACCTTGTGCTGAACATTGCGATTGACCGAACTGAGGTTTTGAGGAGAAGGTTCAGGCACTGTGCTGGAAGGGCATTGATGATTCTCCGCGAATACATGGGAAGAAGAAAGCAAGTTGGAAGGCAGCAGACATCATCAATGATACTGATGAGCGCTGTGAAGAGGATATCAAACGACTTCCCAATCCTGAAGGAAGCAAGAAGGGAAGTTCTTGAGGACCTGATGGACATAGGGAGCACAAAGCTCGTCCTTAAGATGATTGAAGACGGCAAAATAAAGATAAAGCACGTCAACACCCAGATTCCGTCACCATTTGCCTTCCATATTGCGCTGCAGGGATACACAGATGTCCTCAAGATGGAAGACAGGATAGAGTTCTTGAGAAGAATGCACCAGGCAGTGCTGGCAAGGATTGGGGAGAAGGCTAAGGCCTAGCATAAATTTTTTAAAATCCTACCCGGAATTAAGGCTTATGGCGCTTTTCTGGGGGAAAAAACAGAGGCAGGACACTGGCACCAGTGGAAGCTCTGCAGCCATAGACATCTCAGATGTAATCAAGGAAACAGAAGCCAAGGTAATGGAAGCGCAGAATACCATTACTGTGCTAAGGTCAACCATCGTCGGGCAGCCATTGCCGCAGATAGAGCTGCACAGCCTGAAGCAAGCTGCTGAAGGGCTGGTTTCATGCTATGACGTGGCTGTAAGGATGAGAACTGAAACAGCTGTTCACAAGCTGGTAAATGATGCGTGTGAAAGATTTCTAGAATCCTGCACAGATCTTGCGGGAACACTCCATTTCAGGGTGGACAAGGCAAACCAGAGGGCAGACTTCAAGACAAAAACTGGAAAAGAGCAGGAGGAGTTTGCAAGCATTGAAAGAGTTGACCGCGAATTAAACCAGATTCCAAGAATCTTCACAAACAGGCTTGTCTATCCAGGCTACTCAAGAAGCCATTCCTTGCTGGAGGGGTTTACCAAAACATTGCTTTACAATAATGGAATCTCAAACAGGCTGAAAGAAGTGAAGGCACAAATGGGGATAAGATGATTTCTTCCGGAAACTAAAAATTTAAATAAATAAAAGGGCAGGATTTGCCTTATGGCGAAGAAAAAAGCCAAAAAAAAGGGTAAAGGTTCGCATAAGCGCAAGGTTGCTGCCTGGAAGGCGAAAAGCAGGCCCAGACCAGCCAAAAAAGCAAGGAAGCAGTCAAGGCCTGCCAGACCCAAATCGAGCTTTGCTCGATTGGGCCCAATTGGCAGAAGCCAATTTGGGAAAGTTAAGGCGAGACCTAAATCAAAGGCCAAGCCATCAACTGCAAAGCAGCATAAGCCGAAAAAGGCCAAGTCAGAGTATGACTCAACCGGGCTTTACGAGGAGACAACAGTTGTCTGCCCTGGCTGCGGACGCGAGACCAAAATGATAAAGATAGCCGGGCTTGACACTGAAGGCATGCTGTGCCAGCGCTGCGCAAAAGGCGAAGTTGAGCTGGGCGACATGGATTTCTAGAAAAGCAGCAGTATAAGCACTGCCAAAATAATCATGTTGCCAAAGTCCGCGACCGAAGTGGTTATGGGGATAAGGAAATTGTTCGGGTCCTCATTCTTCCTGAAAAAGTAAAGGCCGGCAATTATTGAAATGAGGAAAAGGATGCTTACCAGAAGGATGACATCAACTATTGCAATGAAGAACACCTTTGCAATCACTTCAACAGTGTAGGAATAGTTCTGCATTCCGGAGATGAAAAGGGACATGCCTGCGCCAAGGCAGGCTGTAAGGAATGAAATCAGGAGAAGCTGGAAATAAAGCTTCTTCAGCGCCTTGCTCTGCTTCCAATGCCCGTCAATTTTCCTTTCATGAAGCATTGTGGAAAACCTGGCAGACACAATCGTTCCATAGTCGCCAATCATGTCATTCATTGTCGGCAGAAGGACTATCAGGGGAAGGATAATTATCAAGCTGCCCTTGATGTGCTCAAGAGCAAGCCCGCCAAGCGAGCTCAGGATTGAGGCAAGAAGAAGAATCCTTATGCTTTCCCTAATGATGGTCCTCGAGACGTTTGCCCGGGGACCGTATTCCTTCACATAGAAAAGCGTTTTCTTGGAAATGCTGTGCTTCTTGTGGATAGCATGGAGCAAAGGGTGGTGAGCATGCCTCTTCACTTTCACAAGCGCCTTAAGCTGGGATTTGAGCGTCATAGCAGGATCACCGCAATAACAAGGGCCACAATGCTGGTTATGTCTCCTGTAGAGGTAACAAAGGGCCCCATGATGTTGTTGGGGTCATGCCCTTTCCTGAAAAAGTAAAAAGTGAAGAAAAGCGTCAGGGGAATCTCAATGGCGTTTGCAATTGCACCAGCCAGCACAGGAATAATGATCATTTTGGGCGTGAAAATGCCAATCACAAAATAATTGAATGCGAAGGCAAGCAGGCCAAGCATGAAAGAGACAATCACTGCAAGGAAAAAGGATGCGGCAAGGTTGCCCCTTATCAGCTTTGTTGAAAACCTGTTTGGATTGATAACTCCAAGGAACAGGCCTGAGCTCAGCCTTGAGGCAAAAGAGCCGGAAATGTTTCCCCTCATCTCAAGGAACCCAGGAAGGAGGATAAGCATGCCTGGCAACAGAAGTAGGGTTCCTGTGTGCGCGGCAAGGATAGCCCCTGCGACAAGCCCTCCGGCAACCGAGACCAGCTGGGATGACAAAATCTCCCTGAAATTGGAGTCAAACAGCCCCATCCCCACTCTTTGGCAAGCCTTATTATTAAACTTTCGCGAAAACAATTAAAACAGGGCGGCATTGCCTTCTGCGATGAAGATAGCGAAGGGCATCAGGATAGTGGACCTTGCCCTGTATCTGGAAGAGCATAACTCGCTCGTCCTCGGAGACGTGCACCTTGGGTTTGAGGAGGCGCTTGGAAAGCAGGGAATCCTGATGCCAAGGTTCCAGTACAAGGACACTGTTGAACGGCTTGGCAGGATTTTTGAAAAAATCGGGAAAAGAAAGCTGTCGCAAGTGATAATCAACGGCGACCTGAAGCACGAATTCGGCGAGATTTCATCGCAGGAATGGCGGGAAATATTGAAATTCATTGACTTCATTCTTGAACATTCTGAAAAGATAGTGCTTGTGAAGGGAAACCATGACATAATCCTATATCCGATTGCAAGGAAAAGGGAAATAAACGTCCTGGAATACTACTCACTCGGGAACATTTACATTTCGCACGGCCATGTGATTCCAAAAGATGAGGATTTCAGGAAAGCCAAGACACTGATAATCGGGAACGAGCACCCTGCTGTCACAATAAAAGGCGGAGTGAGGGCAGAGCTGTTCAAGTGCTTCCTTAAAGGGGAGTGGAATGGAAAGCAGCTTATAGTTATGCCTTCATTCAACTTGGTGACGATTGGCTCTGACCTTCTGAGAGAGCAGTTCCTGAGCCCGTTCCTTGGGAAAGGCATTTTAGGGTTTGAAGTGTTTGTAGTCGGAGACAAGATATACTGGTTTGGGAAGCTCAAAGACCTAAAGAAATAACAATAAATACTAGCTCTTAACAATAGTTAACTAATGAGGTTTTTCAGTGCGTTGGGTCTATTGAGCCTTGGGATATACAGGTCGCTAAGCCTTATAGGAATAGCTGTGGGCGTCCTGCTTTTCATGAGGGCGATAAACGGCAATGGCCTGGGTGCCCTGCTGTCTGTTGCGGTGGGGATTTTTGTTGTCCTAAAAGAAATCCTGGACATGTTCCATTATGCATCATTCCTGAACTTTGTCGGAGTTGGAGTTGGAATAGTCCTATTAATAGCAGGGTTTTCCGGAACAGGCGTGGGAAATGTTTTACTGGGAATAATCGGGGCTTTTGTAATAATAAAAGAAATAATCGACGTTCTTCATTCAGGCCACTAGTGCAGGCTCCTGAACCTCAAAACATCAGATTTTGTGACAACGCCCTCAAACTTTCCATTGTCAGCTATTAATACCAGGGGGGAATACTTCAGCAAGTCAATCAGGATTCTTATTGGAGTTTTCTTGGACACTATCGGGGGAGCCTCAAGCATTATCTCGCTGACTTTGACAGAAGACAGCTCTTTTGAGGAAATGGCATTAAGGATTGCTGACTCTGTGACAAGGCCAACCGCAATGTTCCTGTCAATCACAGGCAACTGAGAAATGCTGTGGCTTTTCATCTTTGAGACTGCCGAGGTCACTGACTCAGTGCTGCGGCAGCTGATGATTTTCCTGGCCATCAATTCCTCTGCCCTGTGCTCCTTCTGGTCTGAAATGCTGCCAAGGACATCAAACAGCTTTTTCACGCTGGAATAGGAAGGGTCAATCCTGCCAGACTCGAGCTTTGCTACCAACGACTGCGAAACATGGGCAAGCCTTGCCAATTGTGACTGGGTCAGGCTATGCCGCTTGCGGAGCCTTTTTATCTCTGAAAGCTCTGAATACATGAAAAATTGAAAAACGCCTGATTATATAAGCGTTTCCATTTAAGGAATAAAAATCAGGCTTATTATTCCTTTAAGAATACTCACTTATACGTCTTGCTGCCTGACTGGCCAAAGCTTCCATATGCATGCTTGCCCGAGTCCGTAGAATGCGAGCTGTATGAAGGCGCTGCAGAATTTGCTGCCTTGCCCTCGCCATACGCCCTTGATTCCTGTCCAGGGATTGCAGCCAGGTTCTTTTCCTCCTTTATGTTGCCGTCAAAATCCAATTCAAACCTCACTTTTCCGCAGGCGCAGTCAGCTGAGTGCATATCATCGCCCTGCCCGCCAAGATAGCCTCCAAAATGCTCGGAAGCAGAGCTTTTGCCTCCAGTGTATCCGCCAAAAGCCTTTCCATCTGTCTTGCCCTGGTATCCCATGAACTCTGGCTTCTTTTCCTGTTTTTGCGTTTCTTCCTCTGCAGCAATCCTGTCCAGGCCTTCTTTATTCTCCTTGCCTCCGGAAAAAACTATCAGGCCGTCTGATTTTCCGCCATGCGCCTCCATTATGTGGCGGTGGAAGGGCTCTGAATCCATGATTCTGCGCTCAAACTTCCTCCTCTCCTCCTCTGACTCCATGAAAGCCCTCATTTCCGCTTCAAGGTCTGCGTGGCTGGATTGGTGTTGGGGAATTAGTGGATGAGAATCGTGGCTGTCGCCAGACTTTTTCCTCTTCATTTCCCTTTCCAGAAAGTCAAGCAGCTCCTTCTCAAGCGAGGACATTTTAGCCATGGTTTTTAGGGAAAGATGGCTGTTTAAATAGGTTTCCCAACAAAAACTATATATACAGAATGGAGTGGATTTGATCCATGGAGAAGAAGAAAATAAGGGACGTGATAATCATCGGGGCAGGCTGCAGCGGGCTTGCGGCAGCGATATACTGCGGAAGGTTTCTTTTGGACACCCTTGTGCTGGGAGAAATTGTCGGCGGAGTGATAATCACTACTGATGTTGTAGAGAATTACCCTGGCTTCATACGACTAACAGGACAGGAGCTTGCCAAGCACATAGAAAACCATGCAAAGGACTACAAGTCAGTCGAGATAAAGGAAGAGAAGGTTCTGGATGCAGAGAAGCACGGGAATATTTTCAAGGTGACAAGCGAGGAAGGGACTTATTATGGAAAAACGCTCATCATTGCCTCAGGAACAGAATACAAGAAGCTGGATGTTCCCGGAGAAAAAGAGCTGGCAAACAAAGGCGTCCATTACTGTGCGCTTTGCGACGGCGCAATATACCCTGGAAAGACAGTAGCAGTTATAGGCGGGTCTGACTCTGCTGCAAAAGAGGCATTATTGCTGACGCAATGGGCGAAAAAGGTTTACATCATTTACAGGGGAGACAAGATAAGGCCAGAGCCTGTAAACTATGAAAGAGTCATTGCAAACAGGAAGATTGAGATAATCTACAACACGAATGTAAAGAAGATGAATGGCAGCAAGAAACTTGAAAGCGTGACCCTTGACAAGGCTTACAAGGGAAAGACAGAATTTCCACTGGACTCTGTTTTTGTTGCCATCGGCCACATTCCCCTGACAGCGTTTGCAAAGAAGCTTGGAGTAAAGACTGACAAGAAAGGCGAGATTGTGATAGACAGGGAGGCAAAAACAAATGTTCCCGGCGTGTTTGCAGCAGGCGATGTTGTGGACACTGTCTTCAAGCAGGCAATCACAGGCGTTGCAGAAGGAGTGCTTGCATCATACGCTGCTTACCAGCACATCAACAGCAACAAGGCCATATTGCCTACTGGGGAAGAGAACTAGAAGAAATCTGTAACTGACTTCTGTTTTGTTTCCTTTTCTTTCAAGGACGACACCCTTAACCCCAATTGCCTGATTAGCCTTTTCCCGATAAAAGGCTTGAGCAGCTCTTTTGCAATCAAAGACATTACTTCCTTGCCTGAACTATGGCTATCCA
>CAYJXD010000011.1:13776-22451 GCA_964374085.1 uncultured Methanosarcinales archaeon
AGCAGCTCTTTTGCAATCAAAGACATTACTTCCTTGCCTGAACTATGGCTATCCATTGTTTGTGCCTTTGTATGTGTGTCAAAGTTTGAATACCGAACTCTCAAAGTCAGTGTTTTGAATAGCAGGCCTTCTGACAGCAAGGATTCCTCAATGTCGGCAGCCATCTCGTCAATCACCGAGTGCATGAAAATCAAGTCAAGGGTGTCCTGCTCGAAAGTGATGTTGCGGTTTATTGACTTTACTCCATAGCTTTCCTCAACTTCATCGCTGTCAATCCCGTTTGCAGCCTCGAAAAGGTAAATTCCGAATTTCCCAAACTCCTCAATGAACCAGTTCTTTGGCATTGATGCAAGTTCTCCAATTGTTGCCATGCCCAGCTGCTTCAGCCTTTCGTTTGTTTTAGGCCCAATCCCGGGTATTTTGATTGCTGGCAAAGGGGAAAGAAAATCTTTCACTTCTTCACCCCTCACGACAGTCAATCCCGCTGGCTTTCTGAAATCAGAAGCTATCTTTGCAATCAGCTTGTTTGGCCCGACACCTATACTGCACGATAGCTTTTCCTTTTCAACAACTTCCTTTTGTATTTCCATTGCCAACTGCGCTGCCTTTTCAAAATCATCTGAACTGCTGCTGACATCAAGATATGCCTCGTCTATGCTCACCTGCTCGAATTTCCCGGAGAATTTCCTGAGCCTTGACATTACCTGCCCTGATGCCTCAATATATTTTGGCATGTCCACAGGAAGGAATATTGCTTTCGGGTTTGCCTTCCATGCCTGCGATATTGGCATTGCCGAGCGGATTCCGAACTTCCGGGCAGGGTAGCTGGCAGTGCTTACTACGCCTCTCCCCTTGCCCTGCTTCGGGTCAGCGCCAACAACAACAGGCTTTCCCTTCAATTCTGGCTTTTCCCTCTCCTCAACAGAAGTGAAGAAGCTGTCCATGTCAATGTGGAGGATTATGCGCATGTTAGAACTCTTGAAAAGTCAAGCCTTGGATTATTCGTGTCAACAGCTTTAAAACTGTAGAGCAGTACAGGAGTATAAATCGAGGGTTTTTCAGGTAAAGGTTGTCTGGATGTTACTTTACTATAAGGCGAAATGCAAAAGGGTTCTGCGCCGAAAAAAGGCTTTAGAAATTCAGACCATTCCATCGCAATTTGAAAAGCCTCTTTTTTCGCGGATTCTGCATCAGAGACTACCCTAACCCCTGGAAACACAATTCTCATGGAGCCATGATGACGACTGGCAGAAGAATAAAGCATTATGTTGGTGATGTCAAGAAAGAGTTCCTCTATAGTTCGCTTCTCGGAAGCAGAGGCATCTGGATAATGATTTTGCAGCTTTTTAACATATTCCGGAATTGGTGCTCCATGGGCCTTATCACCCGACGGAACTCCTAAAATGTAAGAAAGCCTTCCAAGAGCTTGCCCAGGGTTTACAGAAATCACGGACCTTTTTTTCCCAAGAGACCGTTTAATTGTAACTTCCCACGGAGAGAAAGATGGCATTAATTCAGTTGTCCAATTCAAATCCTCATTTTTATTTAAGCTTATTTTTGGAGAATAAGACCCTGCCTGTATTGACCCAGTAAATAGCAGAAAAGAGGCAAGGCGATTAACTTGGGCTACAACTGGATCTGCGCCTCTTAAAGGAAATCTAATTGGAAAATAAGGTTCTTCACGTGCTATAGAAACAAGATCTACCAAGCCCTTTAAGCATTTAGGCACAGAACCAGCCCTGTATTTGGCTCTTGTAGCATAATTAGGGACAAAGAATCTTCCTGAGAACCTGTCCTTGCTCAATCTATTCATTTCTTCTTCTACCTTTGTACGCCATTTTGCCAAATCTTCAACTGTAAACAGCTCTCCAAAATCTTCAATAAAAAGCCCTGACTCGGTATATTTGTGCATGTTAATAATAAAATAAAACCCAAACCTGCCAGTTGAATAAGTCCCGAGGAAATCGTCAGCTTTTGCCAGTATAATATCGTCAAGGCTCATTGTTTTAGGGAAAAACAATATTTATTTAAGTGTTTCCATAAAGAATGAAAAAGGTAACTTTAAATACTCTCATTGATAATGAATTCTGCATGCACGACATCATAACAGTCGGCAGCGCTGTCTATGACATATTTGTGAACACTTCCAAGGGCACGGAAATTCTCAGGCTGAAGCACGGGAAAGAGCCGACTGAGCACATTGCCTATCCGATGGGCGAAAAGATATTGATAGAGAAGGCGTGCTTTGACATTGGAGGCGGGGCGACAAATACGGCGACAGCGTTCAGCAGGCTGGGGCTCAAGACAGCGACTGTCTGCAAGGTTGGCAGGGATTTCTATGGGAAGCAGATTCTTGACAGCCTGAAGGCTGAAAAGGTTAATTTCCTGGGGAAAACAGGCAATGAGCACACTGACTTTTCAATAGTGCTTGACAGCAAAGGGCATGACCGGACAATTCTTGCATTCAAGGGGGCAAGCAACTCGCTGAAGGCATCTGATGTAAGTTTTGGAAAGATAAAGGCAAAGTGGCTGTACATTTCCACCCTTCTTGAGGGCTCATACAAGACAGGCGAGGCTATTGCAGCGCATGCAAAAAAGGACGGGGCAAAGATTGCGTTCAACCCAAGCACATACCTTGCGAAGAAAGGATACAGCTTCCTGAAGGGAATAATAAGCAGGGCAAATGTCCTGGTGATGAACAGGGAAGAGGCCATGCTGATTTCGGGGAAGAAAAAGCCTGAAGACATGCTAAGGAAGCTCGCGGGATATGGACCTGAATATGTGGTTATAACAGACGGGTCTAAAGGCGGCTTTGCATATGGGGATGGGAACTGCTATCAGGTTCACCCGCACAAGAATGCAAAGGTAGTTGAGACAACAGGCGCAGGAGATGCGTTTGCATCATCTTTTGTTGCAGGACTTGCCAGGACTGGAAGCATGGAATACGGACTGCAGCTTGGCACGGCGAATGCCGAGTCTGTAATAAGGCATTTTGGGGCGCACAACAGGCTGCTCAGCTGGAAAGAGGCGGCAAAAGCAATTAATAGGAACCCTGCCAAAATAATTAAATACTGACAAGCAGGCATTTAAGGAAAAAGAGGAAAAATGAATACTGAAAAGGCAAAGCAGCTGATTCTCTGGTTCAGCGAAGTAACGATAGAGGATGTGCCATTGGTTGGGGGAAAGAATGCATCCCTTGGGGACATGTACCAAAACCTTGTATCACAAGTGCCCGTTCCAAACGGGTTTGCAGTAACAGCAACAGCATACAGGCTGTTTATAACTCACTCGGGCATTGAAGCCCAAATAAGGGCTCTCTTAAGGGATTTGGATGTGAAGGATGTCGAGGAATTGGCAGAAAGAGGGCACAAGGTAAGGAACCTGATAAGAAGAGCTGAGTTTCCAGAGGAGCTGAAGCACGAGATACTGCTCGCGTATGACCACCTTTGCAAGGAATATGGAACACATGCCGATGTGGCTGTGAGGAGCTCTGCAACTGCTGAAGATTTGCCTGGGGCAAGCTTTGCAGGCCAGCAGGAGACTTATTTGAACATAAGGGGAGAGGCAGCGCTGCTTGAAGCCTGCAGGAACTGCTTTGCCTCGCTGTTCACGAACAGGGCAATTGTCTACAGGGCAGAAAGGAAATTCGACCACTTCTCAGTCGCGCTTTCAATTGGAGTGCAGAAAATGGTAAGGAGCGACAAGGCGTGCTCAGGAGTCATGTTCACACTTGACACAGAGACTGGATTCAAGGATGTTGTTTTGATAAATGCAGCATACGGGCTTGGGGAATCAGTTGTGCAGGGAGCTGTCAACCCTGACGAATACTTTGTCTTCAAGCCAACCTTAAAGAAAAACATGAAAGCAATACTCTCGAGGAAAACTGGAGAGAAGAAGATAAAGGTAATTTATTCGCACGAGGGAAACAGGCCTGTGAAGACAGTAAGCGTGCCCCATGAAGACAGGGAGAAGCTGGTCCTGAAGGATGAGGAAGTATTGCAGCTGGCAAAATGGGGAGTGATAATTGAAGAGCACTACACAAAAAAGCTTGGGAAATACACTCCAATGGACATAGAATGGGCAAAAGACGGCGTGACAAACAAGCTGTTCATTGTGCAGGCAAGGCCCGAGACAATACACAGCCAGGAAGACAAGACCGTGCTCCAGAAATATTCATTGAGCCAGAAAGGGACTACGCTGCTTGCAAAGGGCGCAGCAGTTGGCGAGAAAATAGGGCAGGGAAAAGCCCACGTGATAAAGGATGTGCACAACATGAAGGAGTTCAAGGCAGGCGAAGTCCTGATTACAGACATCACAGACCCTGACTGGGTGCCTATAATGAAGATTGCGTCTGCAATTGTAACCAACAGGGGGGGAAGGAGCAGCCACGCTGCCATTGTAAGCAGGGAGCTGGGATTGCCTGCAGTTGTGGGCACAGGAAACGCAACTGCAAAAATAAAGACAGGGCAGCCAATAACCGTAAGCTGCGCAGAAGGCGAGACAGGGCACATATATGAAGGCATCCTGAAATACGACATAGAGAAGATTGACCTGAAGAAGCTGCCAAAGACAAGGACAAAGATATTGATAAATGTCGGAAGCCCTGATGAAGCTTTCCGGTACTGGCATTTGCCTGCCGAAGGCGTTGGTCTTGCGAGGGAGGAATTCATAATCAACGAGACCATCAAGATACATCCGCTTGCACTGGTTAATTACAAAACAATAAAGGACCACCATGTCAAGAAAGAAATAGACGCACTGACGCAAGGATACAAGGACAAGCAGCAGTTCTTCATAGAGAAATTGGCAGAAGGGATAGCAACAATTGCCGCGGCATTCTATCCAAGGGATGTGATAATAAGGTTCAGCGACTTCAAGACCAATGAATACGCCAACCTGATAGGAGGGCATGAATACGAGCCCAAGGAAGAGAATCCAATGATTGGATGGAGAGGGGCAGCGCGCTTTTATTCTGAGAAATTCAAGGCAGCCTTTGCGCTTGAATGCAAGGCAATACTCAAGGCGCGCGAAGAGATTGGCCTTGACAACATAAAAGTAATGGTTCCAATGTGCCGCACAGTGGAAGAAGGGAAGAAGGTCATAAAGGAAATGGAGGCTAATGGGCTGAAGCAGGGAAAGAACGGGCTTGAAGTGTATGTGATGTGCGAAGTGCCCTCAAACGTGATAATGGCAGATGAGTTCTGCAAGATTTTCGACGGGTTTTCAATCGGAAGCAATGACCTGACCCAATTGACACTGGGCGTTGACCGCGATTCAGAGCTTGTCAGCCACATATTTGACGAGCGGAATGAGGCAGTGAAGAGGATGGTGCAGAAAGCCATTGAGGCTGCAAAGAAGAATGGAAAGAAAATAGGCATCTGCGGGCAGGCTGTTTCTGACTATCCAGAATTTGCTGAATTTGTAGTGGAATGCGGAATTGACAGCGTTTCCTTAAACCCTGACTCTGTCCTTAAAACAATACTTCTGATTGACAAGAAAGAAAGGCAGATGGCCAAGAAATGAGACTTGGAAGAAAGGACTTGAATTTGAATCGCAGCCGAAATAAGCAATGACTGCAATTCAATATGGATAAAACCGATCCCTCACTCATGCCATAATGAATTAAATCTGATAATTTATAAACTTTCCCAATTTTTCAAAAAACCAATCAGAAAGGTTGCTCAAAATCCAGCTTTTTCTGGCTGCTGTCGAATTTTTCAAGATATTTTGGCGGAGAAACACTCCTGAATTCAAATCCGTTCTGCTTGAGGATTTCAGCTGCAGAAGGCACAATCTTTGGCGCGGCAATTATTCCCCTCACTTTATTCAGGCCTTTCACTGACTTGACTTTGTCAACATACCTTTTGAGCTGCTCCACTGCTCCCATGTCAGCAGCATATCTTTTGCATTCGACAATGACCAGAATATTGTCTTTGTCATACCCGAAAACGTCAATGAAGCCGAATTTGGTGTGCTCTTCCATTGACAATGGCCTAAATCCGGGTTCAATCAACTCAGGGTTTTTGTAAACCATCCCTGCCATGTCTTTCTCTGAGCCTGTCAACTGGAGCTTCTGGGTGTCTGAAAGCGAATTGAAAGAACAGGAATAAACCCTGTGAAGGATAATTGTCATGAATTCCTTTTGGTTATATGCTTCCAGGATTATCTTGCTGCCATCGCCTGACACCTTGTAAGACGTTCCCTCTTTCATGTAGTTTATTGGAGCGCTGCCGGCTGGCTGGTGGACAAGGAGGGTTTTGTCAGCCTTAATCAATATGATGCGGTCGCCTTCTGCAAGGAAGCTTTCTGCCCTGCCTGAATAAGTGATTGTGCAATTGGATGAGATAATGACTGTCTTATTGGAATCAAGCGCCTCCTTGAGCTGGACAGCATCCATAAAACAAAAAACGCGGAATTTTATTTAATTGTTATGGAAAAGCTTTTAAACAATGAAGGGCAAAACAAACCAATGGCGACTGATGCAGCTATTCTGGATGAGCTTGAATTCGCTGAAGAACTGCTGCAGGCTGTAGACAAGCTCCGGGCTCCGGTGAAGGCTGCTGACCAGCTTTCCCAGAGATTGAAAAACACTCCCCTTCAAAGGGAAGTGCTGGGAAAGATAGTCCTGGCAGCTGGGAGGCCAGTGGAAAGAATTCAAGCTTTGGTAGGCAGGATAAAATTCAATGCTGAAAAAATAAGGAAAGGTGACTTTAATGCGGCTAATGAACAGGCAAGGGAAAAGGAAAATCTTGCAGATGTCATCAGAAACCTTCAGGAATCAGTGGATGACCTCAAGAAAAGAAGAGAGCTCATAACAGGAAATTACCAGAAAGCTGACCTTGATTTGACAAGGGCAATCATGACCAATGCCATACTAAACCTGGAAAGGGCAATTGGGGCAGCAAACAAATTCTTAGCCAGGCTTATCAAGGGATGAGCCAAACTTTCCTGTGAGGGGAACAAACACAAAATCCCCAAAGCTTTCCCGGACTAACTTTCCTTTAATCTTCCTTGCCCTTATCAGCTGCTGGCTGAATCTTTCGCCCACCGGAGCAACAAGCATTCCACCTTCCCTGAGCTGGCTGGCAAGCGGCTTTGGAATCTCAGGAGCAGCGGCTGAGACAAGAATCCTGTCGTATGGGGCTTCCTTCTCATACCCTTTGCTTCCGTCCCAATTAATGACTTCAACATTTTCTATGCCTGCGCTGCACAGGTTTTTCTCAGCGAACAATGCAAGCTCAGGGATTATCTCAGTGGCATAAACTATTCCTTTCCCTCCTATAATATTTGCTATGATTGCAGCCTGGTAGCCAGAGCCTGCCCCAACTTCCAGAACTTTGAGACCTGGCTTCAGCTCCAGGACTTGGGTAATTATCATTACTGTAGTTGGCTGTGAAATGGTCTGGCCTGCAGGGATAGGCAAGGGATAGTCAGAATACGCCTCGCTTTTGTATTGTTCAAGAATGAATTTTTCCCTTGGCACTGCAAGGAAGGAATTGATTGCATTCCTGTCTGTGATTATGCCATTCATCTCCCACATCATCGCCAGCTTTTTCTTGGCAGAGCCATAATCCATGCGAGCAGCTTAGCATATAGAATATAAAAATCATCTCATGACTGCAATCTTTTTCGTCAGGCTCTTGTGGATGTAATGGTCGAACTCAGCAATTATTTTTAGCCTTGCTTTCCTCATCATTCCCTTGTCATAGCAGAAATCAGGGAAAACAACAACAGCTTTGCCTGTAAGCCTTTTTTTAAGCTGCTTAAGGAAATCAGAATATAATTTCCTGATTTCAGAAGTCATTCTTGAGCTCTGTCCATAAGGAAGGTCTGTTGCAACGAACTTTGCTTTTTTAGGCAGCTTTGTGGCATCCTGCTTTGACACTGAGCAGTTCTTTATTCCATAGAAAGAAAGGTTTTTCTTGCACTTTATGAGCATGCCATACTCAATGTCATATCCAACTGGCTTGAAGCCCATGAGGCCAGCTTCAATCAGCAATCCGCCAGTGCCGCAGAAAGGGTCCAGTAACGAGCCTTTTTTTATTCCTGTCAAGTTGACTATTGCCCTTGCAAGCCTCGGGTGAAGCGACACAGGGCTGAAACCAGGCCTGAACTGCGGCTTCCTTGACTCAAAGTCGTGCTTAAGCCTATGAATAAGAAGGCAGCAGTAGACTTTGTTCTTAGTGACAAACAGTTCAACTGCCGTGGAAGGGTTCTCAAGGTTGACTTTTGGCTTCCTTAGCTTTCGCCAAACCAGGGCTGCTATCGACTTCTCGTCAAACAGCAGCTTTTTGCCTGACAGGTTCCTTATCCTTACCGAGAAGCTTCTCCTATAGACTTTTGGCCATGCAAAGGATGATGCTTTCTTCAGGATTTGTTTGCTGCTTGACTCAAACAGAATCCTGCCAATTGAGCCTGTGTATGCCAGCCTCCTGGAAGCTGCCTTTGCAGCCGAGGAGGTTACATTTGCGACCAGAACATGATTATCACAGCTGAACTTCTTCAGCGAGCAAACAGCAGCTATCTCGCCCGAAGCAAGCCTTGGATTGTCACCGGAGAGGGCAAATAGGAACTTCATGCTTCAAATTAGTGATGCTGCTTAAAAAGATTTGCTAGAATTGGCCCTGTCCGGAATATCAATTTATCTTAAAATCAGCAGTGAGGCTGCTGCTCCA
>CAYJXD010000012.1:0-21963 GCA_964374085.1 uncultured Methanosarcinales archaeon
GAAAACCTCCTGAGGATAACAAAGCGAATAGTAAGGGAGGAGTTCAAGATTGAGGCAGAGGAGAAGAAGATAGAAAAGGCGCTCAGAAGGAGAAGGTAATATATCATTAAAATCTATCAAGTTCTTTCATAAGCTCTTCTGTAGTAAGTCTATCAATCCTGGCGACACCATTCTCGGCTTTATACCTGTCAAGTGCGTCTGCTACTTGATTTAATAGTCCAATATGCCTTTCAACTTCATCAGATCGAATACCGGATATATTGTCTAGAACAGGCTCTAGCTCCATCATAACAGCCATCAAACCAGGATGTTTCCTTTCATATATAAGCATCTCCACGTATGCCTGTGACTCTTTATTATGCCCGACACTAAACTTTGGCACGTTTGTCCATTTCCAAACATCTGTGTCGCCATTTTCCATATCATATACGGTTTGCCTTATCAGCTCAACATGGTCTCCTGGAGTGTATGATGAAAAGTAAGCAGGGTTTCCGCTGCCGAAAAAGGTGAAGTAATCCTGATCTGTGCACCACTGATTCCTGGGGGCGATAAAGTGCTGTTTTTCAAGGGTTTTTAAGTGCCATAAAACTTGATCCAGATACATATGCCGTTGCTCTCGCATTGTTGCTCTGAAGGATTTCATTCCGCTTGATTGTGACACAAGTGCGGCATCAGCAGAGCCATGGTCTATGTCCCGAAGCAAGTCTCCAACGTATTTTTCAACTGCGTTAGTCCCTTCAAGCTTTCCAATGTAGCCGGGCTTGAAACCCTTGTCTGCGAAAGCTTTAGGAGGCGGAGTTGTTATAATGGCAGCTATATGAAATAAGGAGGCTTTCTCGTATGGGATAGTTTCATCCCAGCTCACTATTACTTCCAAATCCATAAGAAAAAAGGGAGTGCAGGATTATTTATAAATTAACTGCCGCATAGGTTTTGCTCCCAGCAAGCTCATCAATGCCAAGCCCTGCCTTCTTGACAAGCTCTTCTGTGATGACCAAGTTCTTTCCAGAATCCCTCAATTCGTCAAGCGCGAGGAAATACCATTCTGCATTGTAGCGGAACCCAACCCATGGCTCTGAGTTGAATTTCTGGGCAAACATCCTTAATTCCTGAATCTGAATTTTTGTAATGTAGCGGACAGGGTCAGCGCTTGACTTGCATTCAATTGACAGCCTCCTTATGCCATTGCCAGCCACTATGTCAGGGCTTGGATACTTTGTTGAGCCGCTGCCTGCAATCCTGACAGGAAACCATCCCCGTTCCCAGAGAAGATGAATCAGCTCGCGCTCTGCATTCGTGCCTTTTGCCTTCATGTTCATGCTCTAACAAAAACACAACAATATATATTTCTTTGCCAAAATCACGAAATATATAAACCCGCTATACTTCCTGGTTCTTCATGAAAGAAACCGAAAATAAAAAAAAGAAAGGCATTGTACAAATATGCCCTGCCTGCAACAGCAAAGAAATTTCAACTGATTTTTCCAATCCTGCCGCCGTAGCCTCTGGCGTATGGATTAATTCCAAGACTTGCCAAAACTGCGGCTATTCAAGTGATTTTTTCCCTCAAATTGAATCCAGAAAGGTTCCTAGAGTAAAGGATATTAGGGATATTCCTAAGCGAGACCTTGTTAATATCAATAATATCAAAAGGATAGCAGGATACGGTTATATTAGCTGGGCATTCCGTATTGTCATAGGACTAGCTGCGATCCTGATTTACTTCTTTACTAATTAAATTACTTAAACCCTTATCCTTGTGAAATCATTTGCGCACACTATATCCGGGAAAACATCCCTTGCATCCTCCTCAATCTGGCCTATTGACTTGTATCGCTGAGAGAAATGAGTCAATACAAGCTTCTTCACGTTTGCCTTGGTTGCTATCATCGCAGCATGCCTTCCTGTAAGATGCTTGTATTTCATTGCCTTTTCTTCCAGGTCATGGGCATAGGTTGATTCGCAAATCAGGACATCAGCATCCTTTGCAAGCTCAACCGCATTATTGCAGTAGGCAGTGTCTGTGATGTAAGACAGCTTTTTTCCTTTCTCGACAAAAGAGACTTCATCAGGCTTGACTGTTTTTCCTTTCCAGTTTATTGAATGGCCTTCCTGAAGCTGGCCGATAAGGGGGCCTTGCTCAAGCCCTAATCTCTTGACTTTGTCCATCTTTATCCTTCTCCTGTCCTTCTGAACGACATTGAACCCAAGGCAAGGCGTTGTGTGGTCCAATGGGAGCGCTTCAAGGAGGAAATCGTCTGCCTCAAAAAAAACCCGCTTCTTGATATCATGCACCTTGTAGTCAAGCCTGTCCTCAAAAACAAAGGCTTTCTGCATTAGCTTGAGCCTTTTCTCTGTGCCTTTTGGCCCGTAAATCAGCAATGTCCTGGGATAGTCAAGCGAGCCCATTGTCTGCATCAGCCCAAGCAGCCCAAGGACATGGTCGCCGTGCCAATGGGTTATGAGAATCCTTGTTATTTTTGAAAGGCTGATGCCTGCTATCTTCAGCTGCCTCTGCGTTCCTTCTCCGCAGTCCAGAAGAATGCCTTCATTGCCGTGGCTGACAAATACGCCTGCATGATTCCTGTCCTTGGTGGGCACCATTGAGCTTGTGCCCAAAAACAATGCTTCCATAATCCCCTGTAAAGGAGCTTCTTATTTAAGCATTATGCCGCAAAGCTTTTATACGCTTTCCAGTAACTTTGGAAAATGACAAAAGAAGTTGTAAAAGCGCACTTTTCGCATGAGCGCGTAATTACAGAGAATTCAGACCCTGCAAGGGAGCTGTATAACCAAGGCAGGTATGGGAAGCTGAACAAGGAAGGCACAGTGCAGCTCTCCATTATAGAGGCATATTACCTGATGGAAAAGCAAAGGCTGGAAATGCTTGACAGGAGAAGCAAGGAAATAAAGGCTGCTGCATTCCTGAAAAAGGCATCGAAGCTGATTCCAAGGTTCTGGGTCAGGTATTCTGTCTTCAAGGATATTAGAGACAGGGGATACATAATAAAGACAGCGCTGAAGTTTGGGGCAGACTTCAGGATTTATGACCGCGGAGTTAAGCCAGGAGAGGACCATGCAAAATGGATTGTTTATCCAGTCCATGAGGCAGACAAGCTGACATGGTATGAGTTCGCGGCAAAGAACAGGGTGGCGCATTCTACAAAGAAAAGGCTCCTGATTGCAGTTGTTGACGAGGAAGGCGATGTCTCTTACTGGGAGACCAGGTGGCTGAGGCCTTGAAACTGACAACAAAATATATATAGTTTCCAAGCAGGACAGCACTTATATGATGAGCCAGGACCAAGTGCTGCAATTAGTCAAGTCCCGTGGACCCATAATTCCTTCACAGATTTCAAAGGAAATAGGAACAAACATACTTCTTGCCTCAGCGATTCTTTCAGAGCTGGCATCAAGAAACCTTGTCAAAATTTCGGCAATAAAGATAGGAGGCTCGCCATTATACTATGTTTCAGGCCAGGAGGACAAGCTGCAGGACTACATTGGAAAGCTGAACGACAAGGAGAAGCAGGCCATTGCCATGCTGAGCGAAAGCAAAGTTCTAAGAGACAGCAAGCTGGAGCCTGCGGCAAGGTTTGCGCTTAGGCAGTGCAGGGATTTTGCAAAACCTCTTGAAGTAACAGTCAACGGCCAGAAAGAGATTTTCTGGAAATGGTATTTAGTTCCAATGGACCAGGTTGAGACGCTAATAAAGAAAGAGCTTGGAGTGCCTGAGCAGAAGCTTGAGCAAAAGAAGCAGCCTGAGCCCAAGAGAGAGCCTGTCTTGCAAAGCCAGATAGCAAGGCAGCAAGCGCCAAGGCTTCAGGAGCAGGTGCAGGAGGCTATCCAGGACTCAATAATTGACGAGGAGCCAGAGCCGGAAATCATCAGGGCAGAGCCAAGGCTAAAACTCAAGGCAAGGCCAAACTTAGCACAATTAGCTGTAGCTGAAGAGCTTGTTGAGAAAAAAGCCATGAAACAGGCGTTCATAGACAGCATCATGGTTTTCTTCAAGATGAAAAAAATAACAGTCATGGAGGAGCAAATTATAAGGAAGAACAAGGAAATGCTTTTCCTCGTGAAAGTCCCAAGCGCAGTTGGCGAGCTGGTTTACTGCTGCTTCGCTAAAGACAAAAAGATATGCTCAGAGTCAGACTTGAGCTATGCCTATGTCCAGGGCCAGGTGAAGAAGCTGCCTGTGCTGTTCATAACAACAGGCGAGCTCACAAAGAAAGCCCGAGAGCTGCTCCAAAGCAATGAGTTCAGCAACCTCACTTACGCAAAGGTGTGAGGAATGGGCGTCCAGATAACTGAAATTCTTGAATCCCATGAAATCGGGCTTGATGACCTAAAGCACAAGACACTGGCAGTTGATGCTTACAATCACCTTTACCAGTTCCTGACTACCATAAGGTCAAGGGACGGCTCTCTTTTTACGGACTCAAAAGGAAATGTCACTTCCCACCTGATAGGGCTTTTCTCGAGGACCGCGAGACTATTACAGAAGGAGATAAAGCTGGTCTATGTTTTTGACGGGGAAACTCCGCGACTGAAGCACAAGGAGCTTGAGAAGCGAAAGATTGCAAAGCAACAGGCAGAGGCGCATTACAGGAAAGCGCTTGAGGAGAAGGATGAGGAGCTGATGAAGAAATATGCAGGAAGGTTCTCGAGGCTCACTCCTGAAATGGTGCAGGATGCAAAAAAGCTCCTTGGATTCATGGGCCTTCCCTGCATTGACGCGGCTTCAGAAGGCGAAGCGCAGGCAGCATACATGGTGAAGAAAGGGGATGCATATGCAGTCTCATCCCAGGATTCAGACTCGCTCCTCTTTGGAGCAGCGAAATTAGTTAGAAACCTTTCAATAACAGGAAGGAAAAAAGCCCCTGGGAAAATAATCTATGGACAGGTGGAGCCGCAGATGATAATGCTTGATGAGAACCTCAAGAAAATGGGAATAAGCCATAGGCAGCTCATAATGCTGGCAATGCTTGTCGGAACAGACTATAACCAGAAAGGGATTAAAGGGATAGGCCCTAGAAAGGCCCTTGACTTGGTGAAAAAGCATTCAAACCCTGAAAAGCTGTTCGGCGCAGCGAAATGGAATGAGCATTGCGAGGAAAGCTGGGAAGAGATAATTGAGCTTTTTGAAAACATGCCTGTAAAGGAAAAATACGAGCTGAAATGGGGGAAACTTGACAAGGAAAAGCTAACCAATTTCCTTTGCAGGGAGCACGACTTTTCCGAGGAGAGGGTTGTCAAGTCAGTTGAGCAGCTCTCAGCGATAAAGCCGCAAAGAGGGCTTGGAGACTTCTTCTGATGGCAGGATTCGACATAATAGGCAGCATAGCCATAATAGAGGCTTCCAGCGCAGCAAGCGCAAGAAAAACAGCCAACCAAATACTGAAGCAGCACAGCAACATAATGACCGTGATGAAAAAAAAGGGAGGGCACACAGGGAAATACAGGATACAGAAGCTAATGCACGTTGCAGGCGAAAAGAACACTGTTGTCATCCATCGCGAGAATAATGCACAGATAAAGCTGGATATCGCGAAAGTTTATTTTTCACCAAGGATGGCGGCAGAAAGGCTCAGGATAGCAAGGCAGGTAAAGAAAGGAGAGGATGTTCTTGTAATGTTTTCAGGCTGCGGGCCTTACACCTGCGTCATTGCAAAGAACTCAAAGCCTAAAAGGATTGTGGCCATTGAAGCAAACCCTGAGGCACACAAATATGCAATCGAAAACCTGAAGCTGAACAAGATAACGAATGCAGTTGCCATCAAGGGAAACGCAAGGAACATTGACAGGCTTGGGAAGTTTGACAGGATAATAATGCCGCTTCCCAAAGGGGCTTCTGCATTCCTTCCTGCAGCGATAAAGGCAGCGAAGAAGAATGCAGCAATCCACTATTATGACTTCATTGTCGAGAAGGAAATCCCAGAGACTGGACTTGTAAAAATAAGAAAAGCCTTTGCTGGAAGCAGCAGGAAACACAAAATAATCCGCCATGTGAAATGCGGCCAGCTGGCGCCAAGGGCATACAGGGTCTGCTTCGACATACGAATCATTTAAATAGAGTTCTTTCTTATCAAGCCGCGCGCAATGATTTGGTGAACACCCGCCAAGCCGCAAGGCGATGAGGAACGGAAGTAACTTATGAGCGCGCTTTTCTCATAAAAATTAAAAAGGGCATCGCAAACCATGCTCTTAATGGCTTCTTCAGCCCTTATTAAAATAATCCAGGATGAAATAACAGCTGTCAAGTCAGGAGCCAAGACATGGAGAGAGTCAAGGCCCTCATGGGAGTCAAAGCCCCATCCTGAAAACCCGAACAATTATTATGATAGGCTTGCAAACAGCCTCGCAGACATGGTTAGGGTTACAAGAACACACATGGAAACCAGGAGAGGCAATCAAAGCTATATGGATAATGCATACCAGGCATGCATTGCCATTTACAGGGCAGCTGACAGGGTTTTCCAGGCAAGTGTCCAAGGCTATGATTTGGAGAGGAATTTTCAGCAATTGAGGATTTTGCGGAAACATACTTAAGGATGGCAGGCTTGGTGAGAGGGTATGTTGCTCTTGAGGAGGCAAACCTTGGCGGGGATGACTTCAGGAAAGCATTCAACCAGAAGCTAAAGGCAGAAGGAATAGAATTAAGGATTGCAAATTTGTTCTCAACACTTCTTGTGGGCCCGATAAAAACAGGCATAAATACAGAAGATTATTTCAGGGAAATTTTGGATGCTGCTGAAAGCAGGACTGCTTGCGGCGATGCGTTTTTTGCAGCACATTGTGCAATCAAGGCAATATATTCAATATTTGACACTATTTCTGAAAGGCAAAGGCGAAAAGAAATAAAAGCCTTGCCGGCTCCCCCAGGATTTGTCAAAGCTTTGGCAGAAGTAGAACAAATAATCAACGCAAGCTATCCTACCCAAACATAGTCACGTAATCCTTCTCCTGCTCATCTTCCCTGCTCCTTACCTTTGACACAGCCTTGACAAAGTCATCATTGAAGACTTTTGTCCTTGAATTCCTTATAGCGAAGTAGCCTGCCTCTGTGCAGACAGACCTGATGTCAGCTCCTGACATGCCATCACTCACGTCAAGCATTTTTTCAATGTCTATTTCAGCAACATTCATCGGTTTCATGTGTATTTGGAAAATCTCCTTCCTTGCCTCCTTTGAGGGCAGCTCTATGCGAATCTGCCTCTCAAGCCTGCCTGGCCTCATGATTGCAGGGTCAAGGATGTCTTTCCTGTTGGTGCACCCGATTACCTTGACATTGCCAAGGTGCTTGAAGCCGTCAATCTCTGCAAGCAGCTGCATGAATGTCCTCTGCACTTCCCTTTCCCCTGATGTTCCCACTTCTATCCTGCGGGCAGCGATTGCATCAAGCTCATCTATGAATATTACTGAAGGTGCCTTCTCCCTTGCGAGCTGGAATATTTCCTTCACCATCTTTGCCCCCTCCCCGATGAATTTCTGGACTAACTCGGAGCCAACTATCTCAATGAATGTGGAGTTTGTGCTGGACGCAACTGCCTTTGCCAGCATTGTCTTGCCTGTTCCCGGAGGGCCATGCAGAAGTATTCCCTTTGGCGGGCTTATTCCGACCTGCTCGAAAAGCTCAGGCTTCAGGATAGGGAGCTCTATCACTTCCTTTATCTCCTCTATCTGAAGCTGCATTCCGCCAATGTCATTCCATAAAGTCCGGGGCTTCTCGACTATTACAAATTTCTCAACGTTGTGCCTTTTATTGCCGCGTGCCTTCCTGACTATTGTCAGGTTTTTCTGCTCGACCAGCACAGTGTCGCCGGGCTTCAGCTTGTCACAGTCAGCAGAAACTTCAACAAAGAACTGGTTGCCATTAGGAATCTTGATGACAGCCTGCGTTCCCTGTATCTCGCGGACTTCGCACAGCATCAATGGAGTCCTCCTGAAGCGTTCAATCTCAGTCCTGAGCTGGCTTACAGTCTCTTTAAGCAGGCTGCCTTCTTCCTCAAGCTGGTTAATGTCCAATGTGTACCCATAGATGATTTCTGAAAGCTTCTCTTCGTTTGTCTTGATTTGAATCACTCCACTGATTTTGAAAAATTAACTCCCTTGACCAATACACTGGGAACTGTTATCGGGCTCTCAAGCTCCCAGCTCATTACTGGCTCGGGGTCATTCCCAACCGATGCAACTCTTTGCAGGATTCCCAGCATGTTGTCACTTATCCTTAACCCCTTGACAGGCTTCCTGATTTTTCCAGCCTCAACCAAGAAAAGCCCGTCCCTGGGTATTGTTGAAAATTCACCTGTAGCATGGTTCTGGAACCTTGTGTACCAGACATTTGTGACAAGCAGTCCCCTTTTCATTTTTCCTAACATTGCTTCTTTATTAAGATTTCCCTTTTCAAAAACAGGGTTTAAAGCCCTTGGAGAGACAAGGCCAGCATTGGATGTCGATGCAGTCTTGTACTTCTTTGCAGTTGATGTGTTATGGAGAAAATTCCTCAGGACGCCTTTAGATATTATTTCTGTCCTCCGTGTAGGGCTTCCCTCGTCGTCAAACTGCCTTGAGCTTATTCCCCAGCCAGTTGTCGCGTCATCATAAATGTTCACTAAGGAGCTTGCAACCTTTTTCCCGAGCTTTCCATGGAGGAAAGAAAGCCCTGCCTCAACATTGAATATTGATGCTGAGCCCGAGACTGTTTCCATGAGGTTGGCGACTGGAAGGTGCTCAAACAGCACATCATATTTTCCCTGCGGAATGCCTGAAGGGTTTCTTGAAAGGACTGCTGTGCAGGCAGACTCTTTAGCAGCGCGAACATGATTGAGGCCTTCAGCTGTCCTTGAAGCAGAGACATTGTGGCCAGAGCCCTCTCCAGACATAGACCGTATTGAAAAGTATGCTCTTGAAGACTTCTCTGCCGCATTAACGTCTCCTGATGTCAATAGCAGGCCTTTTGAGATTGTCTTTTCGAAAATTCCAGAAGCCCTTTCCGCGCCGTTTGAATGCGCAATGTTAATGCTTTCCATCACAATGTCTGCCATGTCCATGCTTTCCATTTTCAGGTCATAAGTCTTTATGCCTTTGTACTTGAACGGGCCTTTTGCGATTCCTATGTGCTCTGGATTGGGGCTGACGACTCGGGAAATTTCCACCATCCTCCTGATGGCCCTGTCAGCTGAATCCTCGTCAGGCATGAATTCAGTCGATACAACCCGTTTTTTTATTGCAGCGAAAACCCCAATGCTCGTTGTTTCCCATCTTTGCGTTGTGGACACCTTGCTGTTTGAAAACTTGACTTGCGCCTCCTTTTTTTCCTCCACTCCAATGACTACTGACTCGGCAATCTTTGAGAGCTTTTTCATCGAGTATTCGGCAACTGAAGCTGCATCGTCAAAATTCATTTTAATTCAATCCCCCTTATCCTCATTGAAGGGCCGCCAAACCATACTGGAAGGGCCTGCATCGGCTCGCCTTTCCCGCAGCTTCCTGCATGATACTCTGTGTTGTCAGCGACTGCATCAATTGCCCTGTAAAGTGCAAAAGTTGATATTTCAATTGTGGGCTTGCTGACAGGCTCTGCAATCCTTCCATTCCTTATCATGTAAGCCTCTGCGCCAACATACTTCTGGTTGACTCTCTTGTCGTCTATATTCCACTCTGTGAAATTCTTCATATAAACTCCTTTCTTTACTCCCTCTATCAATTCCTCCTCGCTGAAATCGCCGGGCTCCACAAAGGTGTTTGACATCCTTGGAATGGGCTCGCGGTCAAATGAAGAAGCCCTTCCAGAGGCATTTGAGCTTGTGCCGAATGTATGGGCGCTTTCTCTGCTGTTGAGAAATCCTGCTATTCTTCCATTTTCAAGCAGTTTTTTCTTCCCTGCCTTTATGCCCTCGTCATCATACAAATAGAATCCAAAGCTGTTCGGAACTGTGGGGTCATCAGAGATGCTGACTGCATCGCTGCCAAATTTCATCCCAATGCTTTTTGGGGTTATGAAAGATTCTCCTGCCTGCGCTGCTTCCCTTCCAAGAATCCTGTCAGCCTCGTAAGGATGGCCTCCGGACTCGTGAACCATGATGCCTGTTATCTGGGGAGCGACCACGACATCAACCTTTCCTTTAGGAACTGTAACTGCCTTGTCCATGTTTTTCTTCAGCGACTCCACATCATTGCCCAAAGTCTCTGGAAGCTTAAAGTCGTCCATTGCCTCAAATCCGGCTGCCTTCCCATGCTGCCAGTATCTCTGGGCTGATTTCTTCCCTTCCATCAGCGTTATGAAGAAATAAAAATTGACACGGGGAATCACAGAGGATATCCTTGAGCCCTCACTATTAGCGTAGAACCTTTCCTCAACAGTGTCTGTGAGCGAGAAAAACCTTCCAGGCACTTTTATTCCTGTTGACTTGATTGCCTTTTCAATGTCAAAAAGCTCTTTTAGCTTTTCTTCAGCGCTTATGTCCTCAAACTTTTTCTTCTGCCTGACTTCATAGCTTGCCTTGAACGGCTTGCTTCCGGCAAGCCTCACATTGTTCTTTATCCTTGCGCATGCCTTTGCATCCCTGATTGCATATTCAACTATTTTACTGACACCTTTCTTTGAAAGGTCATTTGTGCAGGCAAACCCCAAGGTGTTTTGAACAAGCACCCTTACCCCTATTCCCCTGCTGTCATCAAAGGAAGACACTTCTGCAACGCCATTCTTCAGCAGGAAGCTGTTTGAAACATTCCTTTCAAGCCTCGCATCAGCAAAATCAGCTCCTGCCTTCATGGCAAGGCTCAAAGCATACTCAGAAGAATCAAAGTCCAGCACCATTACAACCGGGATTAAGGGCAGTTATTTAAATTCATCGGTGACTATTTTATTGCGACAAGTTCACTTGAGAGCTTTGTGAGAAGCTCAGCCCCATTTTTCCTCACAAGCACATCATCCTCTATCCTTATCCCGAACTTTCCCGCATAATATATTCCAGGCTCAACAGTGACAGTCATTCCATCTTTCAAAATGCCTTTTGAGCCAGGAGCAAGCCTGAACCCTGAATCGTGAACCTCAACTCCAATGTGGTGGCCAAGGCCGTGGATAAAGGCTTTCGAATGGGTTCCCAGATGCTTTCTCGCAATGGCATCAACATCCCCTGAAACAATACCTTCTTTTACAGATTCAATCGCTTTTTCCTTAGCCTTCCTTACCAGCCCATAATACTCTTTTTCCTTCCTTGACGGCGAGCCAAGATACACTGTCCTGGTTATGTCAGAGCAATAGCCCTTGTATCTTATTCCAAAATCAATCACGCAGAAGCCTTTCTGCAGCTTTTCATTGCCGAAATAATGCGGCATTGAAGCGTTTTTTCCGGAAGCGACTATTGTTTCAAAGGAAGTTTTCAAACCCAATTCCCTGACTTCAGCCTCAAGGAAATTCTTGACCTCAAGCTCTGTCCTGAACTTGAAATTGCCTATGCACTTTCCAAGAACACTATCAGTTATTTTGCAGGCTTCCCTTATTATCGTTATTTCCTCGCCTGTCTTTACCTGCCTTAATTCGCTGATGGCTTCAGAAACATCAACAAATGCTGACTTTCCTATTCCCTGAAGAAATTCAAAGTCAGTCACTGAAATGAAGCCCTTGTTTATGCCAATAACCGCGCCCTTCCCAATTGCTGAAAGCAAAAGGCTGTTTCTCTGGGCGCTGCTGCCGAAAGCCTGGACTTTCCCAACTCTTGAGACTTTTTTCACCCTTTCAGCTTCCAGATCCGAGACAATGAAATATGGATTGCCGCCTGAAGGGATTGCAAGAACGCATTTCTCAAGCTCTATCCCTGAGAAGTAAAATACTGACTGGTCATTGTTCAGGAGAAGGCAAATATCAATTCCGGATTCTTTCAGGGATTTCTGGAATTCAGCCAGCCTCATCTCGTAACCTGGAAACTCCTTACCTGGTCCCTCAGCTTGCGGGCTTTCTGGTTTGATTCAAAATGCTCCCTTACCGGAGAGACAAGCTCGCTTATTTTTTCGGCAACCGCATTCTTTAAGTCAGTAGGATGTATCTCTCCCTGTGCATATGAGGCTGCAAGAGAAGAGTAGGAATCAAACGAAACCGAGCCCCCGAACTTCTCTGAGCGCTTAATCTCAAACACACCGAACTTCTCAAACACAATGAACTTGCAGTATTCCATCAAAGGATTCTCATCAACTTGCTTCACAGGGCAGTATGCCTTTGAGACTTTTCTCTTTACGTCTTCCTCGCTGTCATTCATGAAGATTGCGGTGTCTGGAAGCGACTTTGACATCTTCATGGCAATTGCCCTTTCAACGGCGTCTTTTGCGCCTGTCTTTGGCTGCTGCAAGCCCATGAGCATGTGATGCGAGATTATAACGGGCTTCCAGAAGCCAAGCTTTGGCCCTAACTCGCGGGCAAGCACATTCACTTTCCTCTGGTCCATCCCAAGCTGGCAGATGTCTGCCTGGAGCTTGAAAATGTCAGCAGCCTGCATGCACGGATATATTATCTGGGAAGCCTGCAAGGAGTCTGTTTCCTTTCTTCCCATGATTTCAACAGTCCTAAGGACCCGGGACAAGGTGCTGTTCCTTGAGACCTGCATGACCATCTTCCAGTAGTCTGTTTCCTTCAGAAGGTCTGAAGCCCATACAAACTCGACATTGTCCAGGTCCATTCCGCAGGTTTTCCAGACTTCAACAAAATATTTGCCAACCGTCTGTATCTTTTCAAGGTCTCCGCCCATCTTGTTGTTTGCCCAGGCATGCCAGTCAGCCACAAGCATCTTGAACTTTACCCCTGCCTTTGCCATCTTGTTCACATTGACTGCTCTCAAGATGCCTTGGGCAATGTGGATGTCAGTTCCAGAAGGCTCAAACCCATCATAGGCTATGGGATGGGCTTTCCTTTCAAGAAGCTCTTTAAGCTCTGGCTCGGTGACTATCTCCTCGCCGACTTGCTTTACAAGAGAAAACCTCGATTCCAAGTCCATTTTACATCGCTTTAGCATACATCAATATAAAGATTTCTAAGCAAAATAAGTGAGCACTCCCATGCCTATTACCTGGATAGCGCCGACTTTCCATGCAAGCGTTTCATGGCCCTCGCGGTATAATTTTGAACTGTACATCCCTGCAACAATCTCCCCGCAGACAAATGACCCTGCGAAAAGGACCGCGGCAGTGAAGTTCCACTTTCATGCCTCTTCAATCACACCGGTTACAGAGGCACCTGCAAGAATGTTCCCTATGCCGAACATTGCCAGCTTATTTTCCAGATTTTTATCAAGTTCCATTTGAAAATCAACCCAGAAAGGGTTCACATGAACCCATTCTGGCTGACATCCTCGTAGAGCTGATGACCATCGAAGGTAAGCTCAAAGAAAGTGCCCTGCTCAGCTTTTCCAGCTGTAACTCTCTGGACTGATTTCTGAACAAGCTTTCCCTTTTCCAGCAATTCCAGTTTGGAGGCGACACTAGCTCTTTGTGAAGGATCAAGATTTCCCAATCCCATTATCTCATCAAGCGATGCCATGACGTTCCTGGAACTGTCAACCCTCCTGTCGGTAGCATTGCCAACATACCACAGCATTCCCCTTGCTTCACGAAGGGCAATCTCTCTGTCAGGTGTTTCCCATCCCCAATCCGAATGGCCAGCGTATCCCATTTCGATCACCAAAAACTGATTATTCAGCAAAAATATAAATTTAACTCCTCAAATAACGAATTTATTACCAAAAAGTTTATAAAAGAGAGTTAATTTGGAACAATTGTTCAAAATGAAGGCAGAAAAGGCAGATAGTACGGATATAAGCATCATAGAAGCCCTGAAGGATGATGGAAGGGCAACAGTAAGGCAGATAGCCAAAAGGCTCAGGCTGCCAATAACAACAGTGCACAACAGGCTGAACAAAATAAAGAAGGACGGAATTATAAAGAAATTCACGGCAGTGCCTGACTATGAGAAGCTTGGGAAGGGAATCCTGGCATTCGTGTTTGCAAGCATAGACCATGAGAAGCTTGTTGACAGCAAGCATGGAATAGAATCGCTGAAAAAGCAATTGAGAAGCATCCCCGAAATAGAAAAGACTTTCGCCGTTACAGGCGAAATAGACCTTATTCTCATGGTGAGAATAGGAAATATAAAAGAGCTTGACGAGCTGCTGATAAGGAAGCTGAGAAACATAAAAGGCATCCAAAAGACAACAACGCAGATAGTTCTTGAGGAAGGATAATTTTATTTCCCAGAAAGCCAGTCCCTTACCGGATTTTTCTTTCCTGATTTCCCTGTCTTTGTGTCAATCCACGGAATGTCTCCAGAGTAAAACTGAAGGTCAGGATCCTGGCTTTTACGTCCCAATAATTTGTCAGCCTCTTTCAGGGGCTTTATGTTTCCTTTCTTTCTGATATATTCTCTTATTCTCTCAGCATCCTGCAAAGCTCTTGCCCACTCCTCAAGCCTGTGCTCAAGGTCGCCAAGAATCCATCTAATCCTTTCAATTGTCTGGGTTAAATCGCGTATTGAAAGGCGTTCTTCCCTGATCCTGTCTTCTACATCCTTTAAGATTTGGGCGACAGCCCTAATTCCTGATTCAATTTCACGAAAAACATTCCTTAGCCTGGATATGGCATGGTCTAATTCGATATCCGTGGCATGCTTGGTTGCAGGCACACCCGCAAAATTATATGTTTTTCTAAGGATAGATAAGTCAACCAGCGATTCATTCATCCTGTAAAAATCGTCCTTCATTTGCGAAAAGGCTGTTACAGCCAAGTTCAATTGGTTGTACAAGTCAACTTTTTTGCCGCCGCGCTCAAGCAAAATAGTCAAATTGGAAATAGCCCTTAGTATCCTTGAGCGCTGACTGTCAAAATAAGCCATGACTCACCTGAATTTAACTGTTATTTAAACCTTTTGCGGTAAATGATCTAATTCCCGAAAATATTCCGAATCTTCCGGAAATCTTCCGGAAAAATCCGCAATATTTCCGGAAAAAGAGCACTGGACACTGGACAGTTGCGGACAAAGTTAATAAAGGAGCAAGTTTAAAATAAAAAAAGCGGTCGCCTAATCTGGTTAGGGCGGGTGGTTAAGACCCACCGCCATGAAAATGGCTTCTGGGCTCAAAACCATGTGGGTGAGACTCCCAGCCGCGGCGCACTATTTTCAATGAGGTAAAAAATGATAATCAGCGTCACAGACCTTTCATCGTATCTTTGGTGCCCGAGAAGCCTCTATATGCAGAAGGTAATGGGGATAGAGGAGCCGCCAAACAGGCTGATGGTGATGGGCTCGTTAAAGCACGAGGTCTTTGAGCAGGCAAACGGGAAGGAGCAGGATGCTTTTCTCTCAGTTGTCAAAGGGACAAAGGAAGAGGAGGCATTCAACATCTTCTACAAGCTTTACATAGACACCCTTGCGGCAGGCCTGAAGCGGAAAGAAGGCACAATGGAGCAGTTTGGAATTGCAAAGGAGGAGGCAGAAAAGGAGATGAGGCTGCTGCTTTTCAGGGAAGCGAGAGACCGCTCATCTTCAGTCCTAAGGTTTGCAATATCAAACGATGTGTATGGGTATGAATTGTGGGAATCAATAGTTCCAAAAGTATTCGCTGAAGTCAGGGTTTCATCAAAAGAGCTCAGGCTTAGAGGAATAGTGGACAAGATTGAGCTGTTCCCAGACAAGTGCATAACCCATGAGATGAAGACAGGCAAGGCGCCTGTAACTGGAATCTGGCCGTCGCACAGAATTCAGGTTGCTGCATACTGCATGCTTGCCGAAAGGAAATTCAATGTGACAAGCACCGAGTCAGTTGTGAGCTATGTGACAGCAGGGCTCACCCGGAAAATTATGATGAACCCATTCATGGAGCAGGAAGTGCTTGATACAACAGAAAGGGTGATAAGGCTTTTTGAATCTGACAAAATCCCGCAATCGTGCGGGAAAGAAACATGCAGCTGCAGGAAGCATGAGCTGCTAAGCAAAAATTGAACTAATCGCTTTTTTTGGACTTTGGTTTGTCTGAGAGAATTCTCCTAACAGGATATGATATCTCAATTCCCTCTTTCTTGTACTCTCTTATCAAGGCTTTCATGAGCTCATGGGTAACAAATGCTTTGTCAGCCTGCTCAACGTTTATCTTCATCGAAACAGTGAACAGGATGTTATTGTCTCCGAAAGCAGTGAACCTGACCGAAGGCTCGAAATCCTGGACTCCCCCTTTTGTCTCCTTCAGTATTTCCTTGGCAGCCTTTATCGTGACTTTCTCTACCTTGTCAAGGTCAGAGTCATAAGAGACTCCGCAGGCAACCGAAAAGCTTGTGTATTTTATCGGAAGATTGTAGTTCAGTATCCTGCTCTTGGCAAGGGTGCTGTTCGGAACAATTAGGATATTTCCAGTGCCAAGCTTGATTTTCGTGCTTCTCCATCCAATCTCGTCTACAGTTCCCTCTTCACCAGACTCAAGCTTCACAAGGTCTTTTGGCTTGAAGGGCTTGTCCAGGACTATGTAAAGGCCTGCAAAGAAATTGGCTAGAGTGTCCTGAAGGGCCAAGGCAACGGCTAGTGACGCTACTCCGAGGCTTGCAACAAGGGCTGTGACCTTGACTCCAAGATGGTCAAGTATGACAACCAAAGCAAGGATGTAAATGAAAATTGAGAGAATCTTGTTGATTACAGGGATGAAACGCTGGTCAATGGCGGTATGGGTCTTGTCTGCAAGGCTTTCAGCATACCAAAGCATGAAAGTTGAAATGACCCGGGCAATTGTGTATGCGCCCAGAAGGATGAAAAAGCTGACAGCAGCAAGCGAAATAATTTGGGAATAGGAATTAAGAGCCTTGATCCGCAAAAGGGAAAGATAGATTCCAAACGCAATCGCAGCGATGTATATTGGGCGCTTCAACGCCAGCAAAAGCTCATCATCAAGCGTTGTCTTGGTGGCTTTTGTAAGCCTTGAAACATATTTCTCAAGCACGAAATAAATCAGCCCTGCACCAAGATAAGAGCCAACAAGTATGGCAATTGCAGCGAGTATGTCATTGCTTCCAATGAATCCTGCCAAAACCGAGACCCGGTATAGAATCTCGTCAAAAAAAGCCATGGCAAGGCGAAAAGCAAAGCCGTATTAATACTTTTCTTATTTTATCTGAAAATAGCATGCAAAACATTTATATATATATCACTATACCTTTTTATGTCAAGGAAAAAAAGGGGAGATTTGCAGAAACTTTCGTCAACGGTGAGGGACAATGGCAGAGGAAGAAAAGAAGTTCTCAAGGCAGATTATCGGCAAGACAGTTGTTAGCAAGACTGGCAAAAGATTCGGGGAAGTCGGAGACATAATCTTCGAGTCAAAGTCAGGCGAGCTTATTCACATGGTTTTGTCAAGGCCCACAGCCTACACTGAGAAGCTGCAGCTTGAAAAGGACAAGGACGGAAACATCTTGATACCTTACAGCGCTGTAATCGCGATAGGCGACTTCATGGTTGTGGCTGAGGAAGACATAATATAGTTCTTTGTTTTTGGTTTTTAGTTTATAGTTTCTTAGTAGATTAGTTTCTTGAAAACCTTTATAATAGCCCCAAAGTTAGCTTTGCCCATGAGCTCGATATGGGCTGAGAAATACAGGCCCTCAAGTTTCTCGGAAGTTGTGGGGCAGGAAGAGACGGTTAAAAGGATAAAGTCCTTTGTCGAGCAGAGAAACCTTCCCCATCTGATGTTCTCAGGGCCTGCTGGAACCGGGAAGACGACCCTTGCAATCCTCATCGCGAAAGTGCTTTTTGGGGAGGAATGGAGGCAGAACTTTTTGGACTTGAACGCCAGCGATGAAAGGGGGATAGATGTTGTTAGGAACAAGGTCAAGGACTTTGCAAGGACAAGGGCAATCGGAGATGTGCCGTTCAAGATAATTTACCTTGACGAGTCTGACTCGCTGACAAGGGAGGCGCAGCAGGCATTAAGGAGGACAATGGAAAATTACTCGAACACGTGCAGGTTTATTCTCAGCAACAACTACTCAAGCAAGATAATAGAGCCAATCCAGTCAAGGTGCGCTGTGTTCAGGTTCAAGCCCATTGCCGAGTCCGAGATAGGGAAAATCATTGACAAAATAGCCAAGGGAGAGGGATTGAAAGTTGATGAAAAGGCAAGGCAAGCGCTGGTTGAGGCAAGCGAAGGCGACTTGAGGAAGCTTGAGAACATAATGCAGAGCTCTGCGGCAAGCTCAAGGGAAATCACCGAAGAGCTTATATACTCTGCAGCGGCAATGGCAAAACCAAAAGAAATAAAAGAAATACTGACTTTGGCGATATCAAACCGGTTTGCAGAGGCCCGGGACAGACTACTCGGGGCCATGCTCTCACAGGGCCTGTCAGGCCTAGACATGGTCAAGCAGATACAGAAAGAGACACTCTCCCTTGACATAGACAGCAAGAGGAAGATGCAGCTCATCGACAAGTGCGGAGAGATAGAGTTCAGGATGGTTGAAGGCTCTGACGAGTTCATCCAGCTCGAGGCCCTGCTAAGCAACTTCGCGCAATGAAAAAAGGAAAGCTGTTGAAAAGCCTTGATAGCCATGTTTCAGGACCGCACCTTCAGGCGACCATAGCAGAGCTGCAGCTAATGGCTGAAAGGATTTCTGAGCTTGAGGAGACAAACAGCAAGCTGAGAGAGCATATTCTTCTTCGGGATTCTGTAGAGAGGGCGATTGCCAGAGAGTTCAAAAGCCAGGTTGAGCAGAGGGATTCTGTCATAAGGGGGCTGGAAACAGCGAAGCCAGAGAAGGGAACTGGCTATCGGGCAATAGCCCGCGAACTTAGCGCAGAGCTTGAGATTGCAAGAAGCCAAATTGATGAGCTGAACCAGGAACTGGGGAGAAAATCAGAAAAACTCGGTTCAAAAAGGGAAATTTCAGAGCAGCTTAAAATAAGGGATTATGAAATTGAGCGGCTGAAAAGCTCGGTGGCAGAGCTTGAGTCGGTAAATAGCAAATTGCGGGAGCATATCCTTCTCAGGGATTCTGTAGAGAGGGCGATTGCCAGAGAGTTCAAAAGCCAGGTTGAGCAGAGGGATTCTGTCATAAGGGGGCTGGAAACAGCGAAGCCAGAGAAGGGAACTGGCTATCGGGCAATAGCCCGCGAACTTAGCGCAGAGCTTGAGATTGCAAGAAGCCAAATTGATGAGCTGAACCAGGAACTGGGGAGAAAATCAGAAAAACTCGGTTCAAAAAGGGAAATTTCAGAGCAGCTTAAAATAAGGGATTATGAAATTGAGCGGCTGAAAAGCTCGGTGGCAGAGCTTGAGTCGGTAAATAGCAAATTGCGGGAGCATATCCTTCTCAGGGATTCTGTAGAGAGGGCAATAACGCAGGAATTCAAGGGCCAGATTGCAGAGAAGGAAGAGATGATAATGAAGCTTGAGCAATCAAGAATAGGCTCTGCCGGAAATGAATACAGCACAATAGCAAATGAGATGAGCAGCGAGCTGGGAGAGGCAAAAAGCCAGATGCAAATTCTGGGAAGGAAGCTTGAGGAGAAGACAGCAGAGATGCAAAGGCTGCTTGGGCATCACAAGAACAAGGAGCAGGCATATGATGATGTCTATGCGCAGCTATCAGAGCAGATGAAACAGAAGAACTTTGAGATTGAGAGGCTCAAGGGATTCATAGCAGAGAGGGAAGAGCTGATGCAGAGGATGGAAGAGCAGCTTGGGAAGGAAATCGCATTGAAAGACTCTGAATTGAGAGAATTGAGGCACACAAAATCCTTTGGAAAGGCGCTGCAGCTTGAAAGGCAGCTTGAGCACTCGCACCAGGTAATAAAGCTGAAGGAGGCATCTGCGAGGAAAGCATTTCTCGAGGCGGCAAAGGAAAGGGAAGAGAAAGCAATAATGCAGAAGCGGCTTGAAGACACCAATTTGGGAACAGAGCACCAGAGGGAGCAGTATGAAAAGATAATAGGCACGATAAAAAAGGACAGCGAGAAGACAATAAAGGGAATAATCTCTGACTACACTGAAAGGGAAACGCAGCAGAAAATGGAATCCGAGAAATTAAAATCCCTCTTGTCGCAGAAGCAGGCAGAGCTTGACGTGGAAAGGCAAAAGATAGACTCTGCGCTAAAAGAGTTTGCAATCAGGGCAGGGCAGGTAATGGGGATAAGGGAGCAGCTTCTGCCATCTGAGAGGGAAATAACTATTGCTGTCCAGAGGGCACAGCCAATTCAGCCTGCTCTGGACGCTGAGGAGCACAGGGAGAAAATAAAGTCAATGAGAGAGGGCCTGTTCAGGAAAGACCGCGAGATATCACAGAAAGACACGGCAGTCAGGCAGAAGGAGCAAGAAATACTGGGCAAGGAATCCGAGATGAGGTCAATGATTAATCTGGTTGAGCAGAGAGTAATGAATTTGGAGTCAAGGGAGAAGTCACTGGAAACAAGGGAGCAGATACTTTCAAGGCAGCAGGAGGCTTTCAATTCACAGCTCCAGTCAATTCAGAAGCCAGGGCATGCTAAGGCAGATTCAATGCTTGAGAGGCATGTTAAGGAAGCTCCAAGGCAGCCAGAGACAATAACTCAGTTGAAGCCAGCCAAGCAGGAAGCTGTCAATATAAAGCCTGCACTCAGGGAAGTGAGGAAAGAACAGCCTGTAATTGTCAAGCCAGAAATTGCAAAACAAGAAATAAAGCCTGAACCAAAGCCAACTCCAAAGCCTATGCAGGAGGCTCAAAGGCCGCCAAGGCCTATTGACATAAGGCAGCCAGGGTCAGGGCAGATTGACCTCAAGGAGCAGACGCTTGGGTATTCAGAAGTTGACGAGGTCAAGGCAATGATAGAGGTTGCATTGGAGCATAAAGACTCGGTAGACCAGATAAGGAAGTCGCTTGTTTCTTCAGGGTATTCAAAGGAATCAATTGATAAGGCGCTAAGCCAGATAAGCCTCAGCCAAGGCGCTTGACCAGAATTGCAGTGTCATCGTGCTGCTTGTAATTGTAGTCAATGTCAATATTGACCAAAGTTTCGAATTCCCTTCCTGAAACGCCTGAAGTGTCCATTATGCAGTTTATTATCCGCTTGTTCTCGTTCAAAACGACGTCGCCCTCATTTGCTCCGTTAAGGCTGCTGCAAGTTATCCTTCCGACAGAGGAAGTTACCTTGACACGGACCTTGTTCCTGTTGGTGATGGATGAGTCGCATAATTCCCCTGAATGAACCTGGCCTGCTCCCTTGTGGGTTATCTCAAAGGCAAAGGCAATCTTGTTCTCTCCGCCAGGGCTCTGCTTGAAGCTGTCCACATGGATGGGGGCGCCAGAGTTGAAAACAGGCTTTGCCTCGTCAACCTTGCAAGTTGGCTCCTGGCCAAACCTTGGAAGCTCCTTCTGGACGCAGAACAAGGCTCTTGATTTTGTCCTGTACTTGTAGCAGACATCAGCGCGCAGCGGGAATGGCTGGTTTCCTGATAACCTGTGCTTGTACTTGAAAGGCTCTTCTCCTGAGCCGCCAAAACTTGCGTGCAAGGCATCGCCCTCATTGCAGTTGCCGTTCTGGTCCTTGTTCTTTCCAGTGATTTTTTCCCCAAGAACCTTCACATAGGATGGCCCTCCAAAGTCAATTGGGCTTATTCCTGACAGCTCAATCTTGACTTCTGACGGCTGGACATCATACTCACCCTTGTTCAGAAGCCTCAACGTTATGTCAAACGGGAACTGGGAATTGTCAAACACCTCTGAAGGAGGGCTGCCTTCAACAAACTTTATCTCAAGCCCTTCAGAGCCTCCGCAATATGGAGTTGCATTTGACTTGGGGCCATTCTGCTCGCAGCCAGCCGCAATGACGAAAGCGAATACCAAAAAAAGGAACACTCTTTTATCCATCCAATGAAAATCTGCAATATGCTATTTAAACTTTTCTAAAGAAGGGCAAAGTCAAGTTAAGTGTCAAAAACTCTAAATAGGCCTTTTTCTAGAAAA
>CAYJXD010000013.1:0-19706 GCA_964374085.1 uncultured Methanosarcinales archaeon
CTTCTCTAATTAACTTTTTATATTGGATATCCAAATCTTTTAGTTCATGAATCTCGCGGAGGCGCTCTCTGGAAAGAGGGTTGCGGCTTTCATCTTCTTTGCCCTGTCAATCCTATTTCTATTCCCAATATTCTCAAATTTTGGCAATATTGGGCTGTATGACTGGGACCAGCACCTTTTTTACCATGGCAGCGCCTCCCTTACGATCAAGAAGTTTGGCCAGTTTCCTTTCTGGAATCCTTTCCATTGCGGAGGAACGCCTCTCCTTGCAAATCCCCAGTCCACTTTCCTGAGCCCGTTCTTCCTGCTTTTGCTGCTTTTTGGCGATATCGCAGGGCTTAAGCTGCAAGTCCTTGCTTACTGCTTTTTGGGCCTGTTTGGCATGTTTCTGCTTGCCAGGAGGCTTGGCATCAGGATAGTCCAGGCCTATGTGACAGCCATTATCTTTATGTTCAGCAGCTGGTTTGCCGCCCGAGTCTTGGTAGGCCACACCACTTTCTTTCCGTTCGCTTTGCTTCCATGGGCATTCCTGTTTTACCTGATGGCTGAGGAAAAGCTCCACTGGGCGTTTGCCGGCTCAGTGGTAATGGCGTTAATGTTCCTTTCAGGAGGAGTCTATCCTTTCTACTTCGCAGCCATGCTGATTGGGCTTTATGCGCTGCTCGAGTCGTTAGAAAAGATGAAGCTCAGGCCGCTGTATGCAGCAGGCATCCTGATAGCTTTTGCCTTGCTTTTCTCTGCGCCGAAACTATTGCCTGTTGTTGAATTCACAAAAGGGCTTGCTTTTGATGACCTGCAGAAAAGCAACATCGGATTTGCAGTTAAAGGCCTTCTCTCCATGAACCAGGGAATGGACGAAAACAACATTGAAAGATACAGCCAGGGCCTTGAAGGGCTTGACGAAGCAACTATAAGAGGAGAGCTTCCATGGGGATGGCATGAATACTCTGCCTACATTGGAATCATTCCATTGCTCCTGGCTTTTGCATCCATTCTTAGCTTCAGGAAAAACTGGAAACTCATAACGCTTGCCTTGCTGTTTTTCATCCTTGGCCTTGGAGACTTTTCCCCAATACCCTTGTGGTCTGTGTTAAAGACAATTCCTTTCATCGGCGCAATCCACGGGCCTTCAAGGTTCATGATAATGCTGGTTTTCCTTTCCGCAATCCTGGCTGGAAAGTCCCTGAGCGACATAAAGCCTCTGAACAATAAATGGGCTGTTCTTGCAGTGGCAGCATTGGTCCTTGCAACTATGATGTATGTCTCATATCCCCTTCTCTCTTCAACTTTTGTGAGGGAGCCCTTCCAGATAGATACAGGCAAGTATGACGACTACATCCATATTGCAACCGCCAGCCCAGACCTTTCCCAGTATTCAAACATGCTCCAGAACCTTGACACGGTAAACTGCTATGAAAGGATACATCCAAGGATCAGGGTCTTCCCGCAATTGTATGACAACGGGACAGAGTTCGAGGGGTTCATCGGGAATGCTTACATTGCAGAGACCAATGAAAGCCTTAGCATAGAGTATTTTTCCCCAAACCGGGTTGTCATAGGCGCAAAAGGAAGGAAAGGCACAGTTGTTTATAACCAGAACTATTTTGTTGGATGGAAGTCAAGTGCAGAACTAACGCCCTTTAATGGTCTTGTGGCCTCGAAAATTGAGCAGTCCCAGAGAATCACATTCACATATTCCCCGGCAAGCTTTTATATAGGCATTGCAATAGCATTCATCTCTGCCTTGGCAGCAGCATTTTTGGTGAAAAAATGGCAACAATAAGCCTGTGCATGATTGCAAGGGATGAGGAAAGCAACATAGCAAGGGCCATCGATAGCGTCAAGGAAATTGTTGACGAGATAATAGTTGTGGATACCGGGTCAAAGGACAGCACTGCAAAGATTGCCCGCGAGCTTGGCGCTTCAGTATTCCATTTTGAATGGACCGATGACTTTTCCGCTGCAAGGAATTTCAGCATTTCAAAGGCAACTTCAGACTGGATTCTCATCCTTGACGCTGACGAGGAGCTGCTTCCTGACGACGCTTCAAGGCTTAGGCAGCTTGCCGAGCTGGGAAATGACGCTTACATCTTTATCCAGAAGAACTTCAGCAACACTCAGGGGTTTGGCTACATCCCAGAGTCGAGAAGGGGCTTCAAGGGATTCTACCCTTCATTCATCATAAGGATGTTCAGGAATGGGAATGGAATTTCTTTTGAGGGCTTTGTGCACGAGACAGTTGATGCGTCGCTTGCAAAAATCAAGGGGCAGGCAGGCATCAGCGCGATTCCAATCTACCATTTCCAGGAGCTCAAGGGCCAGGACGCCTTCAGGGAGAAGCAGCTCAAGTATGCTGACTCCCTGGAGAAGAACATTGACCGCTTTCCAAATAAGGCCAAAGCATACCATGACATCGGGATAACCCATTACAGGTTCAGGCAGGACTATGAGAAGGCGATATCAATGTTCAGGAAGTCATTGGATGTGAATGCAAACAGCTCCCGGGTCCTTAATGACATGGGCGCAGCATACGCGCAGACAGGCGACTACAAGAGGGCCATTGAGGCGTTTGGAAAGTCCATCGAGCAGAAAAGGGAGTCAAGCACTTTCTACAACATTGCACTCCTGCAGGAAAAGCTTGGAAACTACGAGGCAGCATGGCTGGCATACGAGGAAGCCGCATCATTAAACCATCCAAAGAAAAAAGAGCTCCTTGAAAAAGCGCAATTGCTGAGGCAGGTTGACAAAGAAAAGAATGGAACAAAATAAGCTTTCAACTGTCATTCTATGCCTTGCAATAATGCTTTTTATTGCAGCCGAACTAAGAGGCCTTTCGCACGTTGAATACAGCGACGAGAATGTTTACTTCTACATGAGCAGCCTTGTAGCCCAGGGCCATGTTCCATACAGGGATTTCTTTTACGCCCATCCTCCAGTCGAGCTTATCCTTGGCGCGGCTATTTTCAAGCTGTTTGGCTTCAGCATTTTCATCCTTAAGCTTGTTCCTTTGCTTTCAACAGTTGCAACTGCAGTCTTGATTTACCTGATTGCAAAAAATTATTTCTCTGAGCCAGAAGCAATCCTTTCAGCATTGTTTTACCTTTCAGCCTACAGGGTTATGCTTGAGGCAACTTATTTCATCGGCCTTAATTTGGCAGTGATGCTAATGATGTTGGGTTTCTATCTCCTTCCAAGGCGCCCTTGGGTTGCCGGCATTTTTTTTGGCATAGCGGCAATGACCAGGCTGCTCGTGATAATTCCAATATTAATCATGCTGGGCTTTTTCTTCCTGAAAAGCATGAGGAAGTCAGCGAAGGCAATCGCTTCATTCCTCGCCGTTTTCCTTGGCTCAACAATATTCCTGGCTTCCCAATTCCCAGAATATTACCTGTCAGTCTTCAAGTTCCACCTGCTGAAGCCAGCCGGGGCAAACAGCCTTGGGGCGTTTGGCCAGTTCCTGTCCCAGAACATCCTGCTTGTTGCGGCATTCTCATTGTCTTTCCTTTTCTGGAACAAGAGGCTCATCATGTTTGAGGCAGCGTCAATTGCAGTTCTTCTTTTCCTCACCCAGCTCAACAGGGCGTTCAGCTTTTATTTCCTCGTCGCAATTCCATTCATGGCGATTGCCTCAGGAGTCACTGTTTCTTCGCTACTGAAAAAGGCAAACTTCCAGAAGTATGCTGTGGTTGCAGTTGCAACCCTCTTTCTTGGAAGCTTTGCATTTGCCTCATGGGAATTGCACGATAAGGATTTTGTGGATTTTGCAGCAGGGAAGGATATGGCAAAGTTTGTGAAGGAAACCTCAGGAAAAGATGACTTGATCTTCGGCGACGTGAATGCAGCCCCGCTGGTTGCCTTGCTTTCGGAAAGGAAAATAATGGGCAGCACTGTCGATACAAACGAGATGGTGTATCAGTCCGGGGTCAGGAGCCTTGAATCAGAGCTTCAGCTTGTGAAGGAAAGCAAGATACGGTTTTTCATCGTCAGGCCGCTTTATGGGATTGGCAGCCTTGAGGAAACAGAATCATTCATTGCAGACAACTGCAAACTGTCAAGGCACTTCAAGGACCAGCTTCACGGCGATTTCCTCGTGTTTGACTGCTCTTGACTCAGGTTTCTATTTTCAGATTTTTCCTGTCTAAAGGCCGCAATGTCACTTCATTTCCTTTTTCAAGACCAATAAACTCTGCAATTTTCTTTGGTATCCTGATTGCGTAACTCTCTCCAACTTTTGCAACCTTTGCCTTAGAGGATATTCCGAAAAGCCCGGCTTTTTTGGATTTATCCTGTATTTTCCCCGCAGTTTCTGAGTCAAAGTAGGCTTCATTGCATTTAGGGCACACGTTTGCTGGAAACTTCCCCAAGCTGACTCCCACTTCCTTGTATTCAATTTCCTTCCTGGCTGTTTCAACTTTGCAAAAAACGCATTTCATTTTTCCCTCCCGGCTGGGTAGACAGTTACGACTATTATTGCATCACCGCCTTTGGCAAAGACAACAGTGTAATTGGCCATTGTTGCATACCAGATGTCTCTTTCTTCCTCTTTCCATTTCATTCCTCTCTTGATGATTAATTCTATTTCTTCCTTGGAAACTCCATACCCGTCCATTCGTTTAAGGGAATGAAGTGTATAAACGAATTCAACAATATTAAATCACCGGATATCTTAAGATATGTCTAGATATTTAAAGGTTTCTATTTCGGGCACTCATGCACATAATATTCCTTCTGGTATTTTCCCCAGGGCTCGCTCCACTTTTTCTTCACTGCGCACTCTTTTACCAGGAAGCTGCTGAACTCATCGATGAATGCAGGCCCGTACCGGAAGCTGCCCTTTCCGTCATTAAGCCTCCTCTCTATCACAATTATCCTTCCTTGCCTTATCCTTGAAATTGTTTCATTAATGTCCAGCAGCCCAGACCTCCACCTGAGGCTGTTGCTGTCAATGTAGTTAAATGCCAGTTTGTTTCCTGAAAGCAGCGCAATCAGCGGCGTTATTGAGTCATCCCCGAAAATCTCCTTTTCAGGGTAAGACTCCTTCACAAATGCAGCTATCTCCTCTGCATTGTTGAAGTCCTGGTAGTCATTGTTCCAGTAGTGATAGGAATTCACCATTCCTGAAACAGCAATCAGGCCAAGGCAGATAAGATGGGCCTGCTTTGCCCTTTGCCCTTCAAGCCTTTCAATGACGCCTGCGAATCCCCTTGCTGCGAGAATGCCGATGAATGGTATTATTATCAGGAAATAGTAGCCAAAAATCTTGCTCATCAGGGCCATTGCCAGCATGTAGGCGGCAACAATCGAAAGGGGCAGCATTAGCGCGTGTTTCATCTTTTTCCTTGAAAAAAGAAACAGTCCCATTCCTATCAGCAGGGCGTGGTTGCCGCTCATCTTGCCGTCCTTCAGGCTGCCGAGCAGGAAAAAGGAAATTATGTCTCCTTTGTCATTCCCTTCGCTTGGCTTTGCAAGGTGGTATTTGTAGGCGCCTTCAATGTATGAGTTCCCAAACAAGGCAATCAGGGCAAGGTTGCAGGCAATGAATACGCCAAGGAACCCGGCAAGGTATTTCATGAGCAATTTCTTTTCAAAGGCAGCCAGATACCCGGCAATTGCAAACCCTGCAATCAATGAGAAAAGCCCTGCCAGGGAAGCAGCTGCCATCAAAACCCCTCCAATCAGGCTTTTTCCTTTCAGCAAAAAATAGGCAGAAAGCATTACAAGGAACGTGCAAAGCGTTATCCACACGGTAAAAGTGCTGAACCTTTGGAAGTCATATGACAGGAAAATGAGAAAAGCAGAAAAAACAGCTTCAATGTCACCCAGCTTTTCCCTGCATATCTTGAAGGCAATCAAAGCTGCCCCGATTGCGGCAAGGGGTCCGGTTGCCTTGAAAATGAGGAATGAAAAGCCGAAAATCTTGTATATCAGCGCCAACAGGAAAATATGCAGTGGAGGATGCGCCAGGAAGAAGTCCCGGTAGGGCATCTGCCCTTCAGAGACAGCCTTTGCCATGTAGATGTAAGTGTTCTCGTCGCTGATTGAGTAGGAGAAATGCGTTGCCTGGATTGAGAGGAATATTGCCGCGAGAATAAAAAAGGCAAGCCAGGAATTAACCTTCATGATGCTTTAGTCTGCGCCATTGTGTTTAAAATTGTTGCGATTAGGCAGGAACCCCAACAAAAATATTGTGCTTGTCCCTCACTAATTTTACCCTTATCCTTCCGCTTTCCTTCTCGCAGTCTGTCACGGCTATATTCCTTTCCCCTGAAACAGCTATTTTCTCTCTTGGATACCTTCCGGGAAGCATTATTTCGCATTCAATCACTTGGCCCTTCCTGAAAGGCTTCGGCAGCTTTTTGGTGTCCTTGACCTGCAGGTCTTCCTTCAGGTAGGCTTTTGTCAAGTTTACATTATACTCTTTCTCAAGCAATTCCAGCTTCCTGTAGAACTCATCCCATTCCATTGACCTTGTCGGATTCCTTCCTCTTTTGTAATAAAGGAAATTCTGTATGCCAATCCTTGCCCCAATGTCCACAGAATACTTCACCAGCTTTGGAATTTCATCGTCATTGAATCCCGGCAGCCACACTGGTGCAATGAGCAGCTCCATCCTTGTCGTTATGTATTGTGCCATCTCCTTTATCCTGTCAATATTGTAAAGCCCCCATCCTGAGAGTATCTTTGCTTTCTTAGGGTCCAGCGCGTTAAGGCTCAGGTTAATCCTCTTAAGCCCTGCTTCGGCAAGCCTGTCAACATATTCCTCGTCGAGAACAGACCCGTTCGTGTTCATCACGACGCCTCGGACATTCTCAACGCCTTTCAGTCCGCTTACAAGCTCTGGAAGCGGCCCATACAAGGTCGGCTCGCCCTGCGAATTTATGTATGCCTCCACTTCGCAGCCCTTGAACTTCACTATCTTCTCAAACTCAGAAACAAGGTAGTCCTTTTCTACAACCAAGTCCGCGGTTTTCCTTGTCCTCAATCCCTCATCGACGCTGCAGTAGTTGCAGTTCTCGTTGCAGCCAGTCAATGGCTTCACTTCAATTATGTTGCTGTTCCTGTCAATTATGCCGAATGCATTGCTTCCAATGAGGGGAATTCCGGAACGGCTGTGGATATAATAGGACGGCTTCCTGGTCACTTTGTGCCACAGTGTCCTGAACCCGTTGTCGAGTATCAAATTAAACTTTCCCCTGGCTGACTTCTCGCTGGCATTCAGGAATGAAATGCTGTTTTTTCCAAGCTCAAAATCGCTTATTTTCCGGAGTGCTGCCTTGTCTATGTCAAAGTAAAAGTTCTTGAGAAAGTAGGCCCTGACCTTGTCTTGCCTGTCCTCAAACTCAAGGTCCTGGAATTCCAACTCGCTCTCAACCTGCTCCAATCTCATAGTGCTTTCGCATTCCAGGCGGGGTTAAATACTTTTTGGTGGCAAGGTATTTAAAAGCAAGCCAATAACCTTTGGTTATGAGAGTGAACTCAATTGAGGACCTGTCGTGGGATTCGCTGAAAATCGCAGAGAGGCTGGGAATCAGCGCTGATGAGATAGCTTCCCGTTTTTACCAGATGGCTGAGGAAATCAGGACAGGCAGGATAGTAGTTGCAAGGGACGGGACTGTTTCAGTCTCATCAGAGCATTTGCAGGAATTGTTGAAGTGCATTGGCTCTGCAACAATAGTTTTTACAGAGCTCGGGAAGGGGAAAAGGAAGCTTGAGCTTCCAATGCCCAGCTGCGCTCCTGATGCTTCTCCTTCCGGGCTTGTGGGCTTTGATGTTGCCAGCCGGCTTTCAGGGGCTGTCCATAGGATAGCGCCAAAGGAAAGATATTCCTCTTTGGCTGCAGCTTACTCCTCTTTGATTGACTATTTTTAGTTTCACAAACCTTAAATATTCCTAGGACTATTCATGATATGGGTTAATAAAGGTGGTGTCATTGGCAGTGCTGAATCTCAGCTATGAGACGATTTTTGACATTTTGATGAGGGAGAAGACCAGGGATGAGCTCCAGAAGCTGGATGACCATTTCTTCTCTGACGTCGTTGCATATGTCCAGAGCAAGGCAGTCATTGAGTCTGCTGACGAGGATGACAGGGAGAAGGCCCTGAAGCAGATACAGAACATCAAGAGGATGCTCAGGGAGCTTTACGAGAGGAGGGAGAAGAAGATAGTGAACATGGCATTGGCAGCCTCCAGAACCTCTCCAAGCTTCATAGACTCAACAAACCTGCTGCCTGTAGAGAAGAAAATGTTTGATTCGCTTTTAAGCGCCATGGACCAGTTCAGGAAAGGCGTTTTGCAGAATGTCCTTAACCAGAGGCAGCCTGATTTCACTGAGCCAAGAAAGGCAGACCCGTTGAAATCGGGCGATTTTGTTTCAGCCTCAGAAATCCCTTCATCAGGCAAGCTGCTGAAATTCACCGAGTTTGTCCCAAGGTTCATTGGAAAGGAGCTTGAGACCTACGGCCCTTTTGAGCCCGGCCAGGAAGCGGCAATCCCTTCAGAGATTGCTGACATTCTTATAGGCAAGGGCAGCGCAACTGAACTTAATTGACAATTTTTTTTATGTCTTTAGCCTTCAGCTAATATTTATATACTACCTCTTTTTCCGGAATCTTATGAAAATGCCCAAGACAATGAAGCGCTACTGCCCAACGTGCAAGAAGCACACAGAGCAGAAGATATCGCAGGCAAAGAAGAAAGCTCCCAGCAGCTTGAGCCACGGCTCAAAGGTAAGGGCAAGAAGGCGGGGAAGGGCCAGGGGACTGGGAAACCTGGGCAGGTATTCAAAGCCGGCAATCACCAAGTGGAAGATGACTGGCAAGAAAAGCACGAAGAAGACTGACTTCAGGTATGAGTGCAGTGTCTGCAAGAAGCAAACCACGCAGAGGAAGGGCTTCAGGGCAAAGAAGATAGAGTTTGCGCAGTGATTGTGCCAAGGCCGATTAAAAGCAAAATGAGGTATTAATAAGGGCTTTGAATTTCAAGGCCTTCCACTTTCTTGAAGTCTTTTAGATTTCTGGTAATAAACTTAGCCTTCATTTTTAAGGCTGTGGCAGCTATTAAGGCGTCATCAAGCTTGATTTTGAATTTTCGCTTTAGTTTCCCTCCTAACTGGGCAACATCGCTGTCCACAGGAATTATTACAAAACTAATCATGAAGTCCATAACCCTGTCCCTTATTTCCTCTTCATCGCATTCATCTCCAGAAAGAAGCTCTGCCTGGGTTATAGCAGAGAAGCAAGCGATGTGGTTGTCCTTAATTTTGGCCATGAACATCCTGGCTTTTTCAACCTGCCTGAAATAATCGATAAAAACATCAGTGTCCAAGACATATCTCATATCCCAAGCCTCTTCCTTCTTTTTTCAGACTCCTCCCTGATTTTTCTGACATAATCCACTGAATCGCCTTTCATGTTTTTGAAGATGCCGAAAGCTTTTTCAAAAGAGTCTTTTTTGACCTTTCTAATCACGATTTCCCCTTCAAAGTCCCTGACTAATATTTCGTCCCCTACCTTGATGTCTGCAGATTTCCTTACATCCTTTGGCAGCGTGATCTGGTAGTTCCTGGTTACTTTTGTAATTCCGATGTTTATCGCCTATTGTTTTGGAGTAATAATTACTAAGAATATCTAGTAATATTTAAGCTTTTCGGTAATTGCGATGAGACGGAGACAGGCAGAAAGTTTTTTAAATCGGCCTCAATTTATCCCTTTCCTGAGTTGGTGGTGATTTAATGCGCATGAGAGAGCCCAGTTCAAAGTTTGTGAAAGTGAGATGCCCGAAGTGCAAGAACGAGCAGATAATCTTCGGGAAGGCAACAACTGAGATAAAGTGCCTTGTCTGCGGGAAAATAATTGCAGACCCTACTGGCGGCAAGACAAGGATTAAGTCCAGGATACTGGAAGTGCTTGAATAAAATGCTTCTATTGAGGAAGAGGGGCTTCCCTGAGGACTCTGAACTTGTGCTGTGCACCGTAACCTCGGTTCAGCACCATTCTGTTTTTGCAATTCTGGAGGAATATGGCATCAACGGCATGATTCACATCTCCGAAGTCAGCCCGGGAAGAATCAGGAACATAAGGGACTTTGTGAAGGAAGGGAAAGTTGTTGTGTGCAAGGTCCTGAGGATAAACCAGGACAGGGGCCAGGTTGACCTTTCATTGAGGCGCGTTACCGAGGCTCAGAAAAGGAGCAAGATAAATGAGATAAAGCAGCAGCAGAAGGCTGAGAAAATAATTGAGATAATTGCAACGAAGCAGAAGAAGGACCCAAAGAAGTTTTTTGAGCTGATTTCTGAGAAGATACTGAAGGAATACCCTTCTGTGTTCAGCTGCTTTTCTGATGTCGCAGAAGACAAGGTTGAGCTTTTAAAGCTCGGGCTTGATAAGGAAACTGCTGCCGAGCTTACCGCAGCGATAAAGCTCAGGATAAAGCCGGCTGAAGTGGCAATCAAGGGCGACCTGAAGCTTGTAAGCTATTCGCCTGAAGGAGTCAGCATCATAAAGGCGGCACTGAAAAAAGTTTCAGACTCAGGGGCAGAGGTAAGCTATGTTAGGGCAGGAAAATACCGTGTCATAGTCAGGGCAGCGAACTACAAGATTGCCGAGCAGATAATTGACAGGGCAACTCAGGATGCCATAAACCACGTCCTTGCGAGTGATGGAGCAGGGGAGTTTGAGAGGGCAGAATGAGGCATATTCTTAAGTGCAAGGCTTGCGGAAGCTATACCCTGTCAGAGAAATGCAAATGCGGCTCTGAGTCGGTTAAGCCAGGCCCTGCAAAGTACAGCCCCCACGACCTTTATGGAAAATACAGGAGGACTGCAAAAGAGCCTGAGCGTAAGGGGAAGGGGTTGATATGAGCAGTTGGGCTGTGACTCAGGTTGGGAAGAAGCTCCCGGAAATAAATAATCCTGTCCTTGTTGAAGGGCTTCCCGGCATAGGCAATGTTGGCAAGGTTGCGGCTGACTTCATTGTTGAGGAAGTGAAGGCACAGAAGATTTATGACTTGTTTTCCCATTCACTTCCGCATTCTGTCTTTGTGAATGAGGACAACCTTGTGGAGTTGCCTTCCATAAGCATTTATCACCTGAAAGGGAAGCAGGACATCCTGTTCCTTGTCGGCGATGTCCAGCCGATTGATGAAGTGTCATCTTACGGGTTTTCAGAGGCAGTGCTTGACGTCTTCCAGAAATTCAGGGGTACAGAAATAATCACCCTTGGGGGCATAGGGCTTCCGTATATTCCAAAGAAGCCAAAAGTGTATTGCACAGGCAACTCAAAGGAGTTGATAAGGAAATACTCCTCAGGCACAAATGTTGACGCATCCCTTTATGGCATTGTCGGCCCGATAATCGGGGTTTCAGGCCTGCTGCTCGGCCTGAGCAAGAAAAGAAACATCCCTGCTTGCACGCTGCTGGCAGAGACTTACGCAAAGCCGATGTACCTTGGCATTAGGGGGGCAAGGGAGATAGTCAGGGTTTTGACAAAGAAGCTGTCGTTGAAGATAAACCTGCAAAGCCTGGACAAGGAAGTTGCCGCGATAGAGTCAGAGATAACAAAGTCCAATGACCCGAGGCTGAGCGCGGCATTGAGAAAGCTCCAGGGCAAGATGGGGAAAGACACAAGCTATATTGGCTGATAAAGGACACTGAAAATGATTCCAGACTTCAGGAGGCCAAGGGGAATTTTAATGAAGCACGGGAAGCAACTGGTGACAGGAGTGCCAAACAAGCTTCTGATTCTTTTCCTTAAGAGGAAGTGGCTGTACATTGGAGTATTTTTCGCACTGCTTTTTGTGCTTGCTTTGGGCATCAACATCAAGAATGTGATAATGGTGGTTCTTTTTACTTTGATAGCTTCATTTTCAACTTATTACAAAAAATACATAAAGTTCACGATTGGCTTTGAATTTGTGACCCTTGCCACTGTGCTTACTGCAATTGCATATGGCCCGCTGGTTGGAGCCCTTGTTGGCCTTGTTTCATCAATTGCTGCAGAGGTCATTCCGCAGCTGATTGACACTTCAAGCTTTTTATGGATCATTTCAGTGCCTGCGTCGGCTTTCGTTGTTTATTTCTTCCACGGCCTGGGAGTGCCCTTGTTCTGGCTTGGAATCATAAGCATTCTCGTGCAGTTTATCATTTCTGAGCCCATAAGGATTTTCTGGGGGGATGAATACACGAGGACAATGGGCTGGGTGAACATAGTTACAACCCTTGGCTGGACAATCCTCTGGTTCAGGCTCCTTGCGCCTCCCCTTCTCAGCATACTGATTTTTCCATAAAATTTATAACCCCCTATTCCAAAAAGAATGCATGCCAAGGATAACAAAGCTTCATGCAAGGGAAGTCCTTGATTCTCGCGGAAACCCGACTGTTGAAGTGGTTGCATTCTCCGGGAAGATAAGGGCTTCAGCAATTGTGCCTTCAGGCGCATCAACAGGAAGGCATGAGGCTCATGAGTTGAGGGATGGCGGCAAGAGATACCATGGAAAGGGAGTGCAGAAGGCTGTCGCGAATGTCAACAAGGCAATTGCTAAAAAAATAATAGGGATGGATTCAGCCAGGCAGCAGAAGATTGACCAATTGCTTATTTCCCTTGATGCCACTAAGGCAAAATCAAAACTTGGTGCAAACACTATCCTTGGAGTAAGCATGGCAGCAGCAAGGCTTTCCTCAGCAGCTTCCAATGCGCCATTGTTCAAGTTCCTTGGAAAGGTTTCCGGAAACAAAAAGTTTTCGCTTCCAGTGCCGTTTGCAAACATAATAAACGGAGGAAGGCATGCTGGAACAAGCCTGAAAATCCAGGAGTTCATGGTTGTTCCTGTCGGCGCAAAGTCATTCAGCCAGGCAACCGAGATGGTTTCAGAAACCTATCACACGCTAAAGGGAATCCTGCTCAACAGCTTTGGCAAGCATTCAATAAATGTCGGCGATGAAGGCGGGTTTGCGCCGGAGCTTGCAAGCGCAGAGAAAGCCCTCATTTTGTTGGAAAAGGCAGTGGACAGGTCTGGCTACAAGGGCAAGGCAAGGTTTGCGATAGACGCAGCAGCATCAGAGTTTTACAACGGCAGCTACTATGATTTGGGCAAGCTGTACACGGCAGGCGACATGGTTGACTATTATGTGAAGCTTGCAAAGGATTTCAAGTTGGTTTCTATTGAGGACCCGTTTGACCAGGATGATTTTGACAGCTTTGCAAAGCTGAGAAGGAAGCTAAAGATACAGATTGTTGGCGACGACCTTCTCGTCACCAATGTTGAAAGGATAAAGGCAGCTGTGAAAAAGAAAAGCTGCAACTGCCTTCTGCTGAAGGTAAACCAGATAGGAACAGTGTCCGAGTCAATTTCCGCAGCAAAGCTTGCCCAGAGGAGCAAATGGAAAGTCATGGTTTCCCACAGGAGCGGCGAGACAGAGGACTCGTTCATAGCAGACCTCGCAGTGGGATTGGGCTGCGGCCAGATAAAGCTCGGTGCTCCGGCAAGGGGCGAAAGGACTGCAAAATACAATCAGCTATTGAGAATAGAGGACGAGTTTAACTTGAAGCTGAAGAAGTTCTAAGAAATTCTAGTAAGCCTGCTCTACATCATCAAAGCCTTCATCAAGCGAGTCCTTGTAAAGCTCCTCGTCTTCAGGAGATGGCTGTTCTGGCGGCTCATTCGCTTGCGCCTGCCCAGTCTCAGCGCTCTGGATGCTGGAAGGCTCAATTGTTGGCGTTGCCTTCTCAACTACTTTTTCTGGCGGAGTGCATCCTGCCAAAATAATCAAAGCCAAAATAATAAAAGCTGTTCTCATTCTGCCTTCTCCCTTGCCTTTATCTTGTCCACAAATGCCTTCCACAGCTCCCTGACATCCTGCAGCACTATCTTCTTTGCTTCCTTTGTCCTTGCCTTGTTGTAGTCCAGCTTTTTCTGCTCAAGCTGCTCAACCAGGTCAACCAGCTCGCTTTCATTTGCCTTGCCCTTGCCCATTAAACGCTCGGCCTTCTCCTCCAAATTATAAATCCTGAACTTCACTGCCCTGTCAACTTTCTCCCTAAAATTCCGGAGGCATGCGCTTTTATTGTCGCCAAGCGCTTCGCACTCTGCCCTTTCATCAGCAATATTCCTCAAGGCAAACTCGTTCCTTGCGCACTCAAACCTTCTCTGGTCCTTCTCAAACTCCCAGCACTTCTCAACGCTCTTGTAAGCTTTAGTGCAGTTTATCCTTTCATTCCCGCTCTGCGCCCTGCACTCCTCAGGCAGGTAGTTGTATTCATTCTCCTTGTCCAGCCTTATCCTGCACCTTATCCTTTCCTTCTTGCTGGTTAGTCCGCTGCATTTGTATGTTTCCTTCACTGAAGCTTCAGGTGTCTTGCATTTGACTTCAGGAGGGCTTGTATTGAGGACTTCGCATTTCTGCCCTTGAGAGCAGCTGTAGTTGCAGGGGTCAGGGTCAGCACACCTTGGCCCTATTCCGGGAAGCACAAAGCAGAATGTGTTCTTAAAAGTGCAGTTAGTGGAAGCATCGCATATCAAGTTGGAAATCCAGCCTTCTTTTGTTATTCCTTTTCCTCCTGCATTTGTTCCGGTTCCGCTTCCCCCACCTCCTCCGGGGCCGCCTCCTCCAGACGCAGCATATGCGCTGCTGAAAGACAGGAGAAGCAAAGCCAGTGTCAAAATCATCAATGCTGTTTTTTTGTTTGCCATTTTTGCCTTTATGCTTTACATTATGCTTGCCATGAACCGGACCATCAGCTCAAGCCTTTCTGGCGGAGCTTCGCCTTTCCCCAGTATTGCCTTTTCAAAGACATTGCGGAAAGCTGCAAGGTCTGCCCTTATTCTTTCGCCCTCGGCAGCAATCGCATCCATGTACCTTATGTAAAATTTATTGGTTGGCTCGTAATTTCCCTGTCTGCCAGCAATCAACCCTCTGGCAATAAGCTCCTGAGATGGTGACATGTACATGCGCCCTTTATTTTCAGGGCTATAATAAAAATCTTTTGGAACAGTTAAGTATTTATACGGCGCTTTCCAATAAATCCGTGTGAAAAAAACAATCCTCGTCATCATTGACGGCCTTGCTGACAGGCCCATCAGGCAGCTTGGAAATAAGACTCCTTTGGAGGCTGCTAACTGCCCTGCATTGGACAGGCTGGCTGCTGCTGGCTCATCTGGAATGCTCGATACACTGGGGGGAAAGGCTCCGGAATCTGATGAGGCGATAATGGGCATCCTTGGGTATAACCCTTACAAGTTTTACACTGGCCGCGGCCCGGTTGAAGCTGTTGGTTTGGGGATGGGAATTAAGAATGGAATGGTTTCTGTCAGGTGCAATTTTGCAACAGTGACAAAGTTCCCAAGGCTTTCTGACAGGCGAGTGGGCAGAACCCTGACAACCAGCGAATCAAAAGCTCTTGCAGACTCCATCAACAGGAAAGTCAAGCTCAAAGACGCTTTGTTCCTCTTTAAGTCAGGCATTGCCCACAGGGCAGTTCTGCTTATCAGGGCAAGAAAAAAGCTTTCAGCAAAAGTGTCAAACACAGACCCTGCTTATGAAATCACAGGGAATGGCATCCCTGTCGCCAAGTCAAGGTTTGAGATGAAAGTAAAGGAAGCACGGCCATTCTCCGGCGATGCCAAAGTCACTGCAAAACTGATTAATGAGTTTACACGGCAATCCAATAAGGTGCTTGAAAGCCATCCTGTCAATAAGCGAAGGAAGGCAAAAGGCCTTCTTGCCGCGAATGTAATTATTTCAAGGGATGCTGGCAGCAGGCTGCCAAAATTGTTTAATATTTCAAAAAGGTACAGGAGGAAGTTTGCAATCCTTGCAGACATGCCTTTGGAAGTCGGCTTGGGAAAGCTGGCAGGAATGGATGTTGTGAAAATGCCAAGGCACGGCTCAGGCAAAGGCAGTGGGCACAGGGCAAGGCTGAGCCTTGTTTTGTCTGCACTGAAGAAACACGACGCAGTTTATGTCCACATCAAGAATCCGGATGATTTTGCGCACGAAGGCGATTACAACGGGAAGAAGAAATGCATAGAGGAAATTGACCGCGAGTTCTTCCAGCCGCTTCTGAAGAAGGTCAGCATGAAGAACACTGTGATTGCAGTTACGCCTGACCATGCAACGCCCTGCAATTTGAAGGGCCATTCAGGAGACCCTGTTCCTTTCATCATTTCCGGCGGAAACGTAAAGAGTGACAGAGCAAAGTCTTACTCAGAAAAAAGCTGCAGGAAAGGCAGATTCGGGAAAATGAAGGCAACAAAGTTCATGCCTTTGCTGATGAGGCTTTCTTCAAGTGCCACTAAAAAGTGAATATTAGTTAGCGGCAATAATAAAGCATCAAGTTAATCGCCAACTATTATTTGTCAGACATAAAATTATTATGTTTTACTTATGTCTGACATTATATTGAGGAAAACCTTTTATAGGCTTTTCAAATCCCGATGGGTATGACTATTGGCATCTCAGTCACTAATGGCCTTGAGGCAGTAGTGATATCCGATACAGGATTGATTAATTCTAAGGGAAATGAGCAGGACACTTTTAAAAAAATTGCACAATTCAAGGGGGATGGTTTTTCCGGAACCGTAACTGGGGCAGGCATGGATAACCTGCCGATGGCAGTTTTGGATATGGTTAGGAGAATGGAGTAAAGCCCATTCCTGAGGACAGGTCTGATTTAAGGCATCTTCTGCTTGCCAATCTCAGTGGCCTTTACCTTTCAAGGTTCAGCGATGCCATGACTCCCCGGAAAACGATTGAATATGTCGGGAGGATCATTGATGGCGGAAAAGAAAAAACAAATGGAATAGCTGATGAAATAGCAAAGCTTGCCGGAGTCCATCGGGATGCTCTTGTCGTGAATTTCACTCCATACAGCTCCTGGCTTGCAACTTCAAACGCCAGGATTTTTGCAAGGTAATTTTTCTAATCCAGCCCAAACTCCTCCTTCGCAGCATTTGAAGGGATGGCAATACTAAGGCCTGCGTTCATGAGACCGGGCAGCTAGACACAATATAAATATCTTGCTACTCCCCAGTGCTCTAAACTCTCAGAAAACTTTAAATACAGCTTGTTTTGTAATCCAGCAAAAGGGGGTGTGTGCATGTTTGATGTATTGACGCTTGTATTTGCTTCAGGCGCTGTTGGCGCATTGTTCTCGATATTCCTCATATTCAGTGTCCTGAAGAAGGAGCCCGGAACAAAAGAGATGGTTTCCATTGCTTCAGCCATCCAGGAAGGAGCCATGGCTTACCTTAACAGGCAGTACAGGACTGTTGCTGTCCTTGTCATAATAATAGCGGCTGCACTTGGCTTTTTGATGGGCATCCCGTCTGCAATGACTTTTGTGATTGGCGCAATCCTTTCCGCAGCTGCAGGCTATATTGGAATGATGATTTCAGTGCGCGCAAATGTCCGCACAGCCAACGCGGCAAAATCAGGCCTTGGCCCTGCCTTCAGTGTTGCTTTCCAGGGAGGGGCAGTTACAGGCTTCTCTGTCGTAAGCCTTGGCCTGCTTGGAGTTGCAGTTCTTTATTATGTTTACAAGGATCCTTTGGTGTTGATTGGCTTTGGATTTGGCGCGAGCTTAATTTCTCTTTTTGCAAGGGTTGGCGGCGGAATATTCACTAAGGGCGCAGATGTAGGGGCAGACCTTGTTGGGAAAATAGAGGCAGGCATTCCAGAGGATGACCCCAGGAATCCGGCTGTCATAGCAGACAATGTTGGGGACAATGTTGGGGATTGCGCAGGCATGGCTGCTGACTTGTTTGAAAGCTACACAGTCACGATAATAGCTGCAATGCTTTTGGGCGCGGCAATAACAGGAGGGGTCATTTATCCATTGGCTCTTTGCGCAGTGGCAATAGTTGCATCGCTTCTTGGCAGCCTGATTGTGAGGACAAATGACAAGGAAAAGATTTGGTCAGCGCTTAACAGCGGCATCCTGGCAACCGCATTCCTGGCATCTGTGGGCTTTTATTTCGTCACAAAGCTGGTAATAGGCGACATGAAATATTTTTACGCTTCCCTTGTGGGCATTGCTGTCACGATTGTGATAGGATTCATCACAGAATACTACACATCGCATTCAAGAAGCCCCACAAGGAGCATAGCTGAGTCTGCAAAGACAGGCCCTGCCACTGTGATAATAATGGGCCTTGCAAGGGGAATGGAATCAACTGTTGTCCCGGTGATTGCGATTTCAGCAGGCATTTTCGCGGCTTATTATTTCGGCGGGGTTTATGGCATTGCAGTTGCGGCTGTTGGGATGCTTTCAATGACAGGAATAATTGTTGCAGTTGATGCCTTTGGCCCGATAACAGACAATGCAGGTGGCATTGCAGAGATGGCAAAGATGCCCTCGTCAGTTAGAAATATTACAGACCCTCTTGACGCTGTGGGCAACACGACGAAGGCAGTCACCAAGGGCTTTGCCATTGGGTCTGCCGGCCTTGCAGCCCTGTCGCTGTTCGCAGCATATGGGCAGGCAGCGCATCTCACTGTCATAAACCTGTATGACCCTAAAGTTGTGATTGGCCTTTTCCTTGGCGGAATGCTGCCGTTTATTTTTTCATCGCTGACAATGCGCGCAGTCGGAAGGGCTGCTTTTCTGATAGTTGAGGAAGTCAGGAGGCAGTTCCGCGAGATTAAGGGATTGATGGCAGGCAAGGCAAAGCCTGACTATGCAAGGTGCGTTGACATAAGCACTAAAGCCGCAATCAAGGAGCTGATAGTTCCAGGATTAATTGCGGTTGCAGCTCCGCTTGCCACTGGATTCATTCTTGGTCCAGAGGCTCTTGGAGGCCTTCTTGCAGGCTCAATAGTCACTGGTTTGCTATTGGCAATCACGATGACAACAGGAGGCGCTATGTGGGACAATGCCAAGAAATACATAGAAACAGGAAAGCTTGGCGGCAAGGGCTCTGACGCGCACAAGGCAGCAATTGTTGGGGACACTGTTGGAGACCCGTTCAAGGACACTTCAGGCCCTGCGCTTAATCCTTTAATCAAGGTCTTGAATACTGTTTCATTGCTGGCTGCTGGCTGGATTGTTGCTGTGCACCTTTTGTGAAGGCTAATTTTTTATAGCCTCACCAGTTTCTTTTTTTTATATGCATTTATCAGAGATACAGGGCAAAATCCCAGGGCAGCTCTATTCAGTCCTTGAAAAAGACATCCAGCTCCTCAGGCCAGCGCAGGAAAAGGCAATCAAGGCAGGGCTTCTTGATGGGAAAAGCCTTTTGGTATGCACTCCCACAAGCTCTGGGAAAACATTGGTTGCAGAGCTTGCTGCCATCTCCACCATCCTCAACAAAGGGGGAAAGGCAGTATACATTGTGCCGCTAAAGGCATTGGCTAATGAAAAGTTCAATGACTTCAAGAAAAGGTATGGGCATCTTGTCAAGGTAGCGTTATCAATTGGCGACCTTGATTCTTCAGACCCTTACCTTGCAGAGTATGACCTGATAATAACTGTCTCTGAGAAGCTTGACAGCCTGATACGCCATTATGCGCCATGGATAGGCATGGTCAAGGTTGTTGTTGTTGATGAAATCCACCTCTTGAATGACGGTGACAGGGGACCTACGCTTGAAATCCTGATAACAATTCTCAGGCAGCTTCTGAAGAATGTCCAAGTAATCGGCCTTTCAGCAACTATTGGCAATCCAGAGGAGCTTTCGAGCTGGCTTGGAGCCACTCTTGTTGTTGATGACTGGCG
>CAYJXD010000014.1:0-19632 GCA_964374085.1 uncultured Methanosarcinales archaeon
GGGCAACATCAAGAATCTGCAACAGCTCTGCCTTTGAAAAGTCGCGGATAGAAATGATATCCCTGTTTCTGAACCCCATCAAAAAGGTAAGGATGGGGCGGGTTGTTTATAAAGTTTGTCAGAATCTGCCATATTTCTGAGTTTTCAGTCATTATTAAAGTTCATCTTTCACTTTCTTGTATGCCTCCCTGAATGGAATGTTCTTCTTGACTAGCTCATAAATCTTTTTGGTTGCGTACAATTCCTGTGTCATGGCCGACTTGCATTTTTCCTTGTTAATCCCCATTCCTTTAACTGCTAGTGCCATCATGTCAATACAGTCCTTTACCGTATCAATGGACTTCATGTAGGGCTCCTTTGTGAGCTGGAAATCCCTATTGTAACCGCTGGGAAGGTTTGAGATTATTGATGATATTTGAATATAGTGGCCTGATATTACGCCGTTTTTTGCCCTTATTATCTCAAGCACATCAGGGTTCCTTTTATGGGGCATTATGCTGCTGCCTGTAGTAAGCTCTTCCGGAAGGCTAATGAACCCAAACTCTGCTGTTGAAAATAAAAGCATGTCAGTAGCGAGCTTGTTAAGGTCAAGCATGACTTGGCTTATTGCGGCCAAAACCATCAGCTCGAATTTTCCCCTGCTGTTCTGTACATAAAGAGTGTTCTGCTGCACTTTCTTGAACCCGAGCTTTTTTGCAGCATATTCCCTGTCTATTTCAAGAGGAACACCAAACCCTGCTGCTGATCCCAGAGGAGACTGGTCATTCAATTCCTTGACTGCTGAAATCAGCTTAAGGTCATCCTCTAGCGCTTCAGTAAATGCCCCAAGCCACAAGCCTATCGAAGAAGGCATGGCTTTCTGCATGTGAGAGTATCCTGGAACCTGAATGCTGCTGCTCCTTGAAGCTTGTTCCTTCAAAATCAATACAAGCTTAAGCGTCTTGGCTGTAATTATATCAATCTCCTCTTTAGTGTAAAGCCTCAAAGCAGCCAAAACCTGGTCGTTCCTGCTCCTTCCTGTATGGATTTTCTTGCCCAAGCTGCCTAACTTCTTTGTCAAATAATTTTCAATTGCAGTGTGGCAGTCCTCTTCCTGGAGTGAAATTTTAAACTTGCCTTTCTTATGAAGCTCATCGATTTCGTTGAGGCCTTTTTTCAGCCTGGCGAGCTCATCATTAGTCAATATTCCAATTTTCTCAAGCATTTCAGCGTGAGCAATGCTTGCTGCTATGTCATGCTTGAGGAGATTCATGTCAAGCAAATAATCATTGCCAACAGTGAAGCGCTCTGCTTCCCTGTTTAGCTTATTTCCCTTGCCCCATAGTTTCATTTTGCCTTGCCACCTGCGCTGCAAGCTTCATCTGCAAGCTATAAAGCTCTATGAAGCCTGCGCTTGCATTCTGGTTGAATGAATAATCTTTCATGAAAGTTGCCAGCCTGCTGTCAAACAAGCCGAATTTGGATTCAATGGCAACTACTTCCACTTTCCCTTTGAACAGCTTCAAGGTTACTTTGCCAGTGGTCTTTTCGTTTACCTGGTCGTTGAAAGCATTTATTGCGGCCATCAACGGCTCAAGCCATAATGCTCCATAGCACAAGTAAGACCATTTTGTGTCAAGCATTGACTTCACTTCCAGCTCGTTTTTTGTAGAAACAAATTTTTCAAGTGCCTTATGGGCCTCGATTATTGTATGGGCTGCGGGCATTTCATAGACGCCTCTTACTTTCAACCCCATGATTCGGTCTTCAATGTGAGTCACTATCCCTATGCCGTGCTTTCCAGCCAGCTTATTCAGTTCTGCAATCAGCAAAGAAAGCTTCAGCTTCTTCCCATTGATAGATACCGGAAGGCCTTTCTCAAAGCCCAAATAAAGCATTTCTGGCTTGCCCGGAGCATTTTCAGGCGACGTGTAAGTGGTGAGAAACTTTGCAAATTGCGGAACCTGTGCAATGTCCTCTATCTCCCCCCCTTCCCAGGTCATTCCCCACATGTTGTCATCAACGCTGTATGGAAAGTCTTTTGATGCAGGAACAGGGATTCCATTTTTCTTTGCGTATTCCATCTCCTCATCACGACCCATGCTCCACTCCCTGACAGGCGCTATTATCTTTATTCCTGGCTTCAAAGCGATTGCTGTTGCCTCTATCCTTACTTGGTCATTCCCTTTTCCGGTGCATCCGTGGGCAATTGCATCAGCTCCTTCTTCTTCTGCAACTCCAATGGCTGCCTTTGCCATCAAAAAGCGGCTTACAGTGCTGATATGATAATCGCCTTGGTAAGAGCCATTAGCCTTGATTAGCTTTGAAAGGTATTCGTCAGCAAATTCGTCCTTAAGGTCCAGCACGATGGCTTTTTTTGCTCCCAGCTTAAGTGCCTTGGCTTTTATTGCTTCCAAGTCATCTCCTTGCTGGCCCAGGTCAAGGGTGAGTGCAATTACTTCGACATTGTAGCTGTTCTGAAGCCACTTGAGCATTACAGAGGTGTCAAGCCCCCCTGAATAAAGCAATACGACTTTCTTTACTTCTCCTTCCTTGCCCTCATAACTTGCAACCTTATGATATGAGTTCATTTTAATCAAACCTTCCCAAAAGCTTTATCATAGCAGCTTTCTGGACATGCAGCCTGTTTTCAGACTGGGCAAAGCCCAGGAATTTCGGAGAGTCCATTATTTCATCAGTTATTTCATATCCGCGATGCGCAGGAAGGCAGTGCATTGCATATGCCCCATCAGGAAGGAGGGCTGAGTTAAGCTGGTAAGGAGGGAAAACCTTGAGCCTTTCATCTGTTTGCGTTTCCTGGCCCAGTGAAACCCACGTATCCGTATATACAAAATCAGCTCCTTTTACAGCCTCTTGAGGGTCAGTCGTAAGAGTAAGGGTTCCCTTTGACTGGGCTTCCTTTACCAAATTGGAATCTGGCTCAAAACCTCTTGGCGTTGCGACCGCGATTTTTATGCCCAGTTTAGTGCATGCGGCTATCAGTGAGTTGCAGACATTATTTCCATCCCCTACAAAAGCGATTTTTGCATCAAAACCACTGTTTTCCTTAATAGTCATCAAGTCTGCAAGAGCTTGGCACGGATGTTCAAAGTCAGAAAGGCCGTTGATTACAGGAATGCCTGCCACTTTCGCCATTTTTTCAACATCCTTGTGTATGAACACTCGAGCCATTATCATGTCAGCATAGCCTCCTATGCACTTGACCTCATCAAACAAATCCCCGACCTGAAAATTCGAGTCTTTCCAGTCAAGAAACGTTGCATGGCCCCCGAGCTGTGCCATGCCTATTTCAAAGGAAATTCTGGTGCGGGTCGATGTTTTCTGGAAGATCATGACTAAATTCTTGCCCTTTAGTGATGAAGAGTACTCTGATGGCTCTTTCTTTATCTTTGAAGCAAGATCAAGAATTTCTTCAATCTCAGCCTTTTTCATTTCACTTATAGCCCGGAGATGGTTCATAGAGCAATCACCATCGGAATTTCATTGCAGGATTTCTGGTATTTTGGGCAGGCAAGGCAATCTTCAAGAAGCTTGCTTTCCGGGACATTTGAAACAGAGAATCCGGCAGATTCAAGCATAGGAATCAAATGTGATTGCGTGAATGTGTGCAATTCCCAATAGCCAAGCGATTTTGCGGCATTCACCGCTGTTTCCACTAGAGCCTTCCCGTAGCCATTGCCCCTGTGGGCATCTGAAACCGCAAGTGAGCGCAGCTCAGCTTGGCCGATACAAGGGCTTTTCTCCCAATGCTTAACTGAAACGCAGCCAATAACCTCTCCGTCAAGCTCTGCGACGTAGAACCTGCCTTTATTGACTTGGAATCGAACATAGGCTTCGGAAACAGGAAGTGTTTGGCCAGAACCATCTTCCTTGAAGCTGCAGCTATTGACAATGGCCACGATATTTCCAACATCCCCAGCTGAAGCTTGCCTTATTATTTGGTTTTTCATTTTGCCTTCACAGTATCTGCCAGGCCTTCCAGAATGGCCTCTAGAAGGGCTTTCGGAGGGCCTCCTTCAAGCTGCCCTTTCATATCTCCGTCAAGATGCTTTTTTGCGAACCATCCCTGCCCGGTTGCCTTGACATAGCCAGGCCTGACATAAACTCTAAGAACACGCTCGCCATTAACGGTCAAGTCGTAATTTCCAATCAATCCTTGCGGATATTTCCACTGAACATTTGCGTTTTGCATTTTCTCATTCCTCCCAAGGCGAAAACACAAATCCCCTTATAAGCCTATTGACCAAAGCAAGACAAATTAAACAAAAATGTCTGAAACAAAACATTTATATTTGAAAGGCTATTTACAGGGCAATATGAACATAACAAAGGAAACTGAGAAGTTCATCTCAGGAAGGCCAAGCATAAAGGACTGCCTGAAGATGGGGATGATAAACTACTCGGCGCTTTCAAGGAAGATATCAGCAGAGCTTGGGATTGCCAAGAAAGATGCAATATTAATAGCTTGCAGGAGATTCAAGGACAAGCTCAGGAAAGAGGAAGTGCAGGAGAACAAGATAAGGGACATAGTTGCAAGAAGCAAAGTTGAGATTAAAAACAAGAGAATTGCAGTCGTGCTTGAAAAAGGGATATATCACAATGACATGATTGAGCTTGAGAAAGAAGTCAGGAAGAAGAAAGAAACCATCCAGGTAAATGAAGGGGCAACGGCAATAACCATTGTAACCAGCGAGGAATTCCTGGAAAGCATAAAGGACAAGTTCAAGAGGGATATCATGAGAATAAACAAGGGGCTTATTGAAATCAACATAAAGAGCCCGCCAGAGATAGAGACCACGCCCGGAGTTTTGCCTTACCTGTGCTCCCTGTTCTCAGACAAGGGAATCAACATAGTTGAGAACATGAGCTGCTGGACAGACACGCTTTTCCTGATAAATGAGAATGATTTTCCAAAGGTGATGGATTCCCTGAACTTTTAAGTTGCATATCTTATTCTATGTGCCTCAAGTCATTGACCATCGGAATGCACGGCTCGTGGCACTTCATCATTTCTGGCGGAATGCTTTTCAGCTCTTCCTCTGTTGCAGGCCTGAACCTGGACTTTTCCAGCAGCTTTCCAACTGAAGTCATGGCAAAAGCTGTTTTCGCACCGAAAATCTTGGATTCATAGAGGGCCAATTCAACAAGCCTTGAGCCAATTCCCTTTCCCTGAAATTCCTTGTCCACGGCAAGGCTCTTGAACTCTGCTATTCCATGGCTGAACGCAACAGCAATGCAGCCAACCAGCTTGTCTTCCTTCTTTGCAATGAAGAAATCCCTGACGCTTTTCTGGATATCAGGAAGAGCCCTTTCAGAGAGCTTTCCTTCTTTTGCAAACAAGCCTATCAACTGGCTAATAGCTTCTGCATCCCCAAGCTTTGCCTTGCCAAAGATTATATCTGACTGCATTGGACTGGTAATAAGGCTCTTTTTTATAAAATTAGTCCTTAGCAAAACTTTTTTATAGCAGGTTTTGGAGCCTTTGGAAAATGGGGAAAGAGCACAAGTTTCTGGCCAGGGCGATAATAGAAATAGCCGGGAAGCCAAGGGAGCATGTAGAGGGCACAATGAAACTAGTGCTGAAAAAGCTAAGGGAAGATGAGGGTGTCACAGTAAAGGATGAGAAGATGCACGATGCAGAGGAGCACGAGTCCATTTTCAGCACCTTCGCAGAGGTTGAAGTTGAGCTGGAGGGGTTTGACTCCCTGGTGGCTTTCTGCTTTGAATACCTTCCGTCTTCTGTTGAATTCCTTGAGCCTGAAAAAACCAGTATTGAGCTGCTTGAGCTCACTGGAATATTCAATGACCTTCTTGGAAGGCTGCACAGCACTGACTTGCGGCTCAAGGACGCAGCTGCAGCCATCATGGTGCTTGACAAGAACGCAACAAACCTTTTGAGGAGGTCTGTCGGGCTTGCCCTCATGGGCAGGGATAAGACATTGGAAGAAGTTTCAAAGCTTGTCGGGATAAAAGCAGAGGAGCTCAAGCCATTCCTTGAAAAGTTTGAGGCAGAAAGAAATATAAAAAAGAAAGGGGACAAATACAGCCTGTAAGATGGAATTCGCTGAGCTGAAGAACAAGGTGGAGGCAGTGCTTTTTGCAACAGGCAAGAAAGTGGCGATTGAATACGTTGTGAAGCTTACGAGGTCAAGCAAGGATGAAGTCCTGAAGGCCCTGAATGAGCTGAAAAGAGACTATGAGGCAAAAAAAACTTCCTTGCTGGTGGTTGACGAGGGCGATTTCTGGAAAATAATCGTGAAGGAAAGCTATTCGCCCATTGTAAGGAAAATAGTGCCTGACGCAGAGCTGACGAGGACAATGATTGAGACGCTTGCGGTGATTGCGTGGAAAGCGCCTGTTTTGCAGTCTGACGTGATAAGGATAAGGACAAACAAGGCATATGACCACATATCCGAGATAGAGAGCTCAGGCTTCATCTCAAGGCAGAAGCAGGGAAGGACGCACTTGATAAAGCTGACGCAAAGGTTCTATGACTATTTTGATGTCCACAACGAGCAGGAAGTGAAGGGCAAGTTCAAGGGATTCAAGGAATTGGCTGAAAAGGAAATAGGAGCGCAGATTGATGACAATGCAAATAAAGAGAATAATAGAGTTGAAGTGCCCAAGGTGCAGCAACAAAATGAAGTACCAAGCAGCACAAAGCCTGAAGGGCAAGTATAAAGAATGCGTTTATTGCGGGAAGAGGTTTTCTGTAGCGAAAAACCCAGCCTAAAATAAGAACTAAAGCTCCTTCTTCATCATGTTCAGGTCTGCGCTTGGCTTTCCGGGACCGAGAAGGAATATTGAGACTGCTCCTGCGAGAAGGGCGAGATCAAGTTCCATCCCCGGCATTCCTGCCCCTGGAGGGGCAATAAGCCCAACATTTAACTTAACCGTAACTATGGCAACCACCATGATTGCTGCGATAAGAAGCGCAGCAAGCCTTGTGAACAGTCCAAGGATGAGCAACAGCCCTCCGAGAAGCTCTATGAGTATCAATGGCCATGCCATGAATTCTGGAAGTCCTACGCTTGCGAGAAAGCCTGAAATTGCCGGGCCGCCAGCAGTGAGCTTCAGGTAGCCATGGGCTGCAAAGACAGTGCCAACAGCCAGCCTAAGCACCAAAGGGGCATAGGAGCTGTACTGCTTGCCTATCTTGGCGAGGCACGCCTTTCCAAAGCACATAGCCCCTAAACCGTGACGCTGGTTTTTAAATCTTTCGTTTATACGGCGCTGATTTTCAGGGCAAACCAAACATTTTTATACGGCCAAAATTTCTGTTTTTCACTCGATAAAATGGATTCTGCAGCACCTGAAAAACCTCTCCCGGCAGCCAGGATTTTAAGCCGGGAAATTGACGAGGAGATGAAGACTTCTTACCTAGACTATGCCATGTCTGTGCTCATTGCAAGGGCGCTTCCCGATGTCAGAGACGGCCTCAAGCCAGTGCACAGGAGAGTTCTTTACGCGATGTTCAATGACCTTGGGTTATTGCACAATAAGCCGACCAAGAAGAGCGCAAGGATTGTTGGGGATGTGATGGGCCGGTATCATCCTCATGGGGATGCTGCTATTTATGAAACCCTTGTCAGGATGGCGCAGGAATTCTCGTTGCGATACCCATTGGTTGATGGGCAGGGAAATTTTGGGAGCCTTGATGGGGATGGCGCTGCAGCAATGAGATACACCGAGGCAAAGCTCACAAAGATGGCAGAAGACCTTTTGCAGGACATAGACAAGGACACTGTTTTGTTTGTGCCGAATTATGACAACTCATTGAAGGAGCCCTCTGTCCTGCCGTCCAAGATACCTAACCTCCTTATCAATGGCTCCTCTGGGATTGCTGTTGGAATGGCAACAAACATCCCGCCCCATAATTTAGGGGAGGTTGCTGAGGCTGTTGTCGCGCAAATAGACAATCCTGGAATTACAGTTGAGCAGCTGATGGGAATAGTAAAGGCTCCAGACTTCCCGACAGGGGGAATTATCTGCGGCCTTGACGGAGTTCGCGCGGCGTACAGGACAGGGAAAGGGCTAATCACAGTGAGGGCAAAATCAAAAACTGAGCAGGTCAGGGACAGGCAGAGGATAATTGTTTCAGAAATCCCATACCAGGTTAACAAGGCGCAGCTTATTGAGGAAATGGCGCTGCTCGTAAACCAGAAAAAACTCACAGGGATATCAGATTTGAGGGATGAGAGCGACAGGGATGGGATGAGGATAGTGATAGAGCTGAAGAAGGATGCAAATTCTGAAGTGGTCATCAACCAATTGTTTGCTCACACAAGGCTTGAAACAACTTTTGGCGTGATGATGATTGCGCTTGTTGACAACGAGCCCAAGACACTCGGATTAGTTGAGATGATAAGCGCCTTCATAAGCCACAGGAAGGAAGTCATAACAAGGAGGACGCAGTTTGACCTGAACAAGGCAACAGAAAAAGCGCATATCCTTGAGGGGCTGATTACAGCGCTTGCAAACATTGATGCCGTAATAGAGCTGATCAAAAAATCCAGGGACGCGGCAATGGCAAAAATCCAGCTGCAGGGAAGATTCAAGATATCTGAAAAGCAAAGCCTCGCAATACTGGACATGAGGCTGCAGAGGCTTGCGGCGCTCGAGCAGGAAAAGCTGAAGGCAGACTACAAGGAAACAGTCCAGCTGATAAAAGAGCTCAGGGACATACTGGCCTCAGAGAAAAGAATCCTTGACATAATCAAGAAGGAAATGTCAGAGGTAAGGCAGAAATACTCTGACTCAAGAAGGTCAGAGATACAGGGAACTGTTTCTGAAGTTGAAGTGGAGGACCTGATTGCGCCGCAGGATGTTGTTGTCACAATAACCCACAACGGCTACATCAAGAGGCTTTCAACAGACACATACAAGCAGCAAAGAAGGGGCGGCAAGGGAATAATAGCTGCAGAGACATCCGAGCAGGACTTCATCGAGACAATTTTCGTTGCAAACACGCACAGCTACATATTGTTCTTCACAGACCTTGGAATGGTGCACTGGCTGAAAGTTCACAAGATACCTGAAGCCTCGAGGCAGGCCATGGGCAAGGCAATCGTGAACTTATTGGAGCTTGAGAATGAAAAGGTGACTGCACTTGTGCCGATAAGGGAGTTTAGCGAGAGGCATTTCATAACAATGGCAACAAAGAAGGGAATAATAAAGAAGACAAACCTGATGTCATTCTCAAAGCCGAGAAGGGGCGGAATAATAGCGGTAACGCTTGATGAGGGCGATGAGCTCATTGGCGCAGAGCTCACAGACGGGAACAAGAACATAATACTTGCCACGAAGAACGGGATGGCTGCGAGGTTTGAAGAGTCAGACGTGAGGCCAACAGGAAGGTCATCACAGGGAGTTAGGGGAATCAGGCTCAAGTTTGGCGATGAAGTGATAGGAATGGTTGTTGCTGATGACACCAAGACACTATTGACTGTCACGGAAAATGGATATGGAAAACGAACCAACATAAACGAGTACAGGCTCATAAGCAGGGGAGGAATTGGAGTAATAAACATCCAGGCAACAGACAGGAATGGAAAGGCAGTTGCAATCAAGCCAATGACAACTGACGACGAAATAATGCTTATAAGCAAGAAAGGAATAATGATAAGGTCAGCGGCATCTGACATTTCAGTGATTGGAAGGAACACCCAGGGAGTAAGGGTAATGAAGCTGGATGAGGATGACAAGGTTGTTGGCGCTGCTGTGATTGAAAAGGAGAATGTGAAAGAACAAATTTCAGGCAGCACTGCCTAAAAAAAGATAAACCCTTTTATAGGGAAATTTTTTCTAGGGGAATATGAAAGGATTCATGCTGTGCCACAGGGGCTTTGAGGATATAGGGGCAATGGAAGTAAAGGAGCTGATAGACGCTCCTGCAGCTCCGGCAGAACAGGCAATAACCTTTGACACTGCAAACATCCTTGACATTTGCACACTTGCATACAAGGCGCAGTCTGCAGGCAAGATAATGTGCCTGCTGTTTGAATTCGAGGCGCATGATGACTTTGAGAAGTCAATTGACTCCTTCAAGCAAGGCCTTTCAGAGACTGACCTTTCAAAATGGTGCGACCAAAACTCGACATTCAGGATGACTGCTGGAAGGACAGGAGACCAGAAATACAACAGCCAGGACTTCATGATAGAGGCCAGCAGGCTGCTCAAGGACAAGACAGGCAATGACGTGAACCTTGACAGCCCAGACGTGATTTTCCATGCGCAGCTAATCGGGAACAAGGGCTATTTCGGAATAGACTTCGGGGGAATAGACCTGAGCAAGAGGGAATACAGGATATTCTCGCACCCTGCGGCGCTGAAAGGAACAGTCGCATACTGCCTTGCAAGAGTTTCGGGATACAAGAGGACTGACTCGCTGCTGGACCCGTTCACAAAGTCCGGAATAATACCGATTGAGGCAGCATTGCATGCCAGCAGGATGCCTGTCAACTATTACAGGAAAGAGGCAATGGCATTCAGGCACCTAAAGCCAGTACAGGCGCTTGACGTTGAATCATTCTTTTCAAAGGCAGATTCACAAATAAAGGAGCCATCAGCAGAAATAATCGGGATTGACAGCTCAATGCCAAGCATTTCGTCAGCGCAGAAGAATGCCAAGCTTGCCGGCGTGAACAAGTTCATAAATTTCAGCAGGATTGAAGTTGAGTGGCTCGATACAAAGTTCAAGGAGAAGGAAATAGAGAAGCTAGTTGCAAGCCCGCCTGAGGAGTCCAAACGAGTGGGAAACAGCTTCATAGAGAAGCTGTACAAGGAGCTGTTCTACCAGGCTGACTACATACTTGCAGACAAGGGAAAGATGGCTTTCATCGCAAGGAATCCTGAAACACTGAAGAAGCACGCGGAAAAATACAAATTCTCCCTGAAAGAAGAAAGGACAGTTTTCCTTGGAAAGGAGGAGAACAAGGTTATCGTGCTTGAACGTTAGGTTCTGCTCTTTACCGTTACAACAGCAGCCCCTGACTTTTCCATTACCTCTTTTGTTATGTCGCCTGACAGCCTGCTCAGCACTCCCTTGTGAGGGGTTGCGCCTATCACGATAAGGTCGCTGCTGTTCTTCCTTCCAGTGTCAATTATAATCCTTGCGATGTCCCTGCCCTCAACAAGCCTCTTCTCAAATTTCATCGCCTTTCCCCTGACCCTGAAATTCCTCATGAAGGAAAGGTCTGCCTCAAGCTGCTTCAGGGCTTCCTGCGTTGCCCTCTTGACTGCCCTCAGGAAGACCAGCCTCACGTCTTTCTCTGCAACAGCCAGGGCAAGCCTTGTCATCTCCTCAGCATGCCTCGGGTTCCCCAGGCAAACAAGGACGTTTCTGTACATATGATGAGGTAAAAGCCCAGCATATTTAAGTTTTTTCACCAGGAATAACCTGCAGATTGTCACTTGACATTAACAGAAATAACTGTGCATTTTGACTTTGCCATCAGGTAATCAGAAATGCCTGGATGGAAGGCATGGCCAATCCTTGACCTTGGAAGGACCCCTACAATTATTGCATCAGGATTTTCCTTGCCAGCAAAACTCAAGATGGCTTTCTTTATGTCTTTTGACTCAAGTATCCTCGGCTCCCAAGAAAGCATGCCCTCGCAGAGCTTCTTTGCCTCTGAAAGCTGCGCAGAGATTTTTTTCATGACAGCAGGGTCCAGATGGCTCTCGATATGAAGAAGGATGAGCTTTGTCCTGGGATTTGAAAGGCAAAGGGCAACCTTCACGACTTCAAGGGAGCTTTTGGCTCCTGTCACGCAGGCAATTATCTTTCCATACACCATCTCAACAAAACAAAATTAATATATAATGATTTCCTGCTGGAATGCATTTTGGAACCCATTTTTGAATAAGGTTTATATACCAGTTAGCCAAAGTAAGTGCCATGGCAGAGTTTGAAAAGAGGCCTGAATACTGGATGGTAGCGTTCCTTTTCATTGTGACAGCAGGAATAGTTGCAAATGACTGGGGGGCGATTTTTGAGAAGAACAGCAATGAATTCTCAGGCATGATAACAAAGGTTGAGAGCAGGCTTTCTGACGCCAGCCTTGTGAAATGCAGCTCAGACGCAAACTGCCCGACAGGCTCGGAGTGCTTCAAGGGCGTGTGCGTTGTTGACTCTTCCCCTGAAATCAGCCCTGCCGGCGGAATAACAGGCGCTGTCGTGGGCATGAGCTCAGGGAAAAGCCTGGTGGAATGCCAGACAAACTTTGACTGCCCTGCCAATGCCTTCTGCAAGGAAGGGTATTGCTTTGCTGCTGCTAAAAGCGAAGCAAAAGGCTCGTGCCAGGGGCAATGCGGAAGCAAGACTGGCAACGGATGCTACTGCGATGAGTCGTGCGAAAGGCTTGGGGACTGCTGCCCTGATTTCAGGGAATTTTGTTAGCTGATTTTTCTAAAGTATCTCGGAAGCTCCCTGAACGGCAAAGTGTTGACTATGTCTTTTGAAGAGAGCCAGGCCCGCCTTGCGATGGCAATTCCCAGCTCAGCGTTGTTCAGTTCATAAGTGCTGTGGGCATCTGTGTTTATCACAAACTTTGCGCCGATTTCCTTGGCTTCTTTGGCTAAAGTGTCCTTAAGGTCCATCCTTTCTGGCTGGGCGTTTATTTCAAGCATAACTTTATTGTCAACAGCGGCTTCAAGCACTTTTTTCATGTCAGCCCCATACGGCTCGCGCCTGTGGATAAGCCTCCCTGTGGGATGGCCTAAAATATCAACATGCTTGTTTGCAAGCGCTGTTGTGATTCTGCTTGTCATCTTATCGCTTGGCGACTTGAAGCCTGAATGGACAGAGGCAACAACAACATCCATTTTCTTGAGCAGCTCGTCTGGGTAATCCATTTCGCCATTTGCCCTGATGCTGACTTCAGAGCCTGCAAGCACCCTGATTTTCTTTTCCTTCCTGGCAAATTCCCTTATTTCTTTCAGCCACTTCTCCATCTCTTCCTCTTTGAGTCCGCCAGCAATCCTCTCTGAAACAGAGTGGTCTGTTATCGCGATATATTCCATGCCAAGGCTCTTTGCATATTCAACCATCTGCTGAAGAGAGTTTGCACCATCGCTTTTTGTGGTGTGCGAATGGAAATTGCCTTTCACTTCACTGTATCCAATGAGTTTTGGAAGCCTGTGTTGGATGGCAGCGTCTATTTCGCCCTTGTCAGCCCTTAGCTCAGGCTCAATGTAATCCATTCCCAAAAACCTGTAAACTTCTTCCTCTGACTTGCCAGCAACGTATTTTGGACCTTTGAATATGCCATACTCATTCAGCTTGCAGCCCTTCCTTGTCGCCATTTCCCTGAGCTTTACATTGTGCTGGACATCGCCAGTGAAATACTGCATGGCAGCGCCAAAGCTCTTTTCCTGAATCACTCTTAAGTCAACCTGGATGCCGCTTTTCAGCAGGACGCTGCTTTTTGTTTCGCCCTTTGCAAGGATTTTTGAAACATCATTCATTGAAGTGAAATAATCCATGATTTTCTTTGGAGAAATTGAAACAACCACTATGTCCAGGTCTCCAACTGTCTCCTGCATTCTCCTCAGCGAGCCGCAGGCAACAGCTTTTTTTACAGAAGGCAGGGATTTCAGCCGGGATACCATTTCCTTTGCTATCGGGAGCGCATGGCCAAGCAGCATCCTTTTTTTCCCAGCCTTCACAAGCTCAATTCCTTTCAGTATTTCCTGCTCTGTCTTCTCGCCAAACCCCTTGAGCTTTGCAATCTTATTGGATTTTGCAGCGGCCTCAAGGTCATCAACAGTCTTTATCCTGAGCTTTTCGTGAAGAATCCTGATTTTCTTGGGTCCAATCCCTGGAACCTCTGCAAGCGCGCTTATGTGCTGGGGGAATTTTTTCTTCAGATCTTCATAATACTTCAGCTTGCCTGTGGCTATGAATTCAGATATCCTGTCCGCAATGCCTTCCCCAACTCCAGGTATCCTCTTCAGCCCCTCTTTCCCTTCCCTTGCATAAAGCTGCCCAATGTCCTCAGGGAATTCCTCGGCATTCCTTGCTGCCTTCCGGTAAGCCTGGGGCTTGAACTGCTCTGCCTTCAATTCGAGGAGGTCTGCAATTTCATAAAGGATTTTGGCTATCTCGGGGTTTTTCATTGATGAAAAATACGAATACAGCTATTTATAGTTTCCCCTGTTTGCCTTGTTCAGCAATAAATTTAAATAAGAATCAGGCATTTTCAGGCTATGGCAGAAATGAGGGCAATAGGAATAAGGACTGGAAGAAGAGAAGCCGAGCTCTTCAGGATGGAAGCGCCCAGGATTAAAAAGCCAGGCGAAGCATTGCTTCAGATGGTTTCTGTGGGAATATGCGGCACTGACCAGGACATAATCGAGAACAGCCTTGCCGACCCCCCCAAAGGGCAGGATAGGATGATACTGGGGCATGAAGGGTTTGCAAAAGTCATCGAAACAGGGAAAAAAGTCAGTTCATTAAGGAAGGGCGACTTTGTCGCGATCATACCAAGGCATGGCTGCAATATCTGCTCGCCCTGCCAAAAAGGGAGGAGCGATTATTGCGAGACAGGGCTGTATACGGCATCTGGCCAGCACAAGAGGCACGGGTTCAATTCTGAGAAATATGTCGAGGAAGAGAAATACCTGGTGAAGGCCCCAAAATCAATTGCAAGCGTCGGTGCATTGATTGAGCCGTTCAGCGTAGTGGAAAAGGCAATGGAGCAGATAATCCATATACAAAAAAGAAATCCAGCATTCAGCCTGAAAGATAAGAAAGCAATGGTCTTTGGAATGGGAAGTGTTGGGATAGCTGCTATTGCCATCTTGAGAGCGCAGAACATAAAGACCTATGTTCTGGGAAGAAGGGAAGAAAACGACCCAAAAGTCAAGCTGGTGAAAAGATTTGGCGTCAAGTACATGAACATAAGGAACAAGACAGTTTCAGACATTGAGAAGGAGACAGGAAAACTGGACATCATAATTGAGGCAACAGGCGCAACACAGCTTGTTGTGGACCTGATTGAGATATTGAGCAGGAATGGGGTTTACATTTTCCTGGGCATACCTAAAGGAGCAGAGGAATTGTGCTTCAACATAAAGGGAATGGTGAACAGGATTGTAAGGCAAAATCTTGTGATAGCAGGCAGCGTGAACTCGCAAAGAATACATTTTGAAATGGCAATAAAGGACATAGCTGCTGTGCAGAAAAAATACAAGAACATACTCGACGAGGTTATAACCCACAGGTTTCCTGTTGAAAAATACAGGGAAGCGTTTGGGAAAGATGACCCTGGCCTGATAAAAGGGGTAATGGAGTATTCAAAGGTGTGAAAAATGGAAATAGGATTCATCGGTCTGGGAAGAATGGGCAAGAACATGGTGTTCAGGCTGCTTGAGAAAAAGCATAAAGTCACAGTGCACAACAGGAGCCCAGAGCCAATGAAGGAAGTGCAGAAGAAAGGGGCAAAGCCGGCTTCTACTTTTGAGGAGTTTTTCAATGCCCTGAAGAAGCCCCGAGTTGTTTGGATGATGCTTCCGGCTGGCTCGGTGACTGAAGAGCACCTGCAGATTTGCCTGTCATCAATGGAGAAGGGCGACGTAATGATAGAAGGAGGAAACGCAAACTACAAGGACTCTGTCAGAAGGGCAGAGCTGTTCAATAGAAAAGGAATTTCATACCTTGACGTGGGAACAAGCGGCGGGCTCGTAGCAGCAAAGCTTGGCTACTGCCTGATGATAGGGGGAAACAAAGAAGCGTTTGCCAAGGCTGAGCCCATATTCAAGTCACTGGCAACTGAAGGCGGCTATGGATACATGGGGCCAAGCGGCTCAGGCCATTATGTGAAGATGGTGCACAACGCAATAGAGTATGGGATGATGCAGGCAATTGGGGAAGGATTTGAGCTATTGACAAAGAGCCCGTATGGAAACTCTTTGGACATGAAAAAGGTTGCAAAGGTGTGGAACCATGGAAGCATAGTCAGGGGCTTCCTTATGGAGATGGCAGAGAATGCCTTTGCAAAAGACCCAAGGCTGAAAAGCACAGTCGGATACGTTGAGGACACTGGAGAGGGAAGGTGGGCGATACAGGAGGCAATTGACAGGAATGTGGCATTCAGCGTCATCACTGCGTCCCTGTTTGCAAGGTTCAACACACGAGAGAAGGATGCATTCTATGCAAAGATGCTGCAGGCATTGAGGCATGAGTTTGGCGGGCATGAAGTGAAGAAATGAGAACTGCCGGGATAATAGGAGGGCTGGGACCAGAAACTACTTCTGAATTTTACCTTGAAGTTATCTTCGGAGCTTATGAAAGAAACAAAACAAGAAGGCCACCAATGATTATCTGGAATGTGCCTCTCGAATACAAGATTGAGAATGATTTGCTAAGGAACGCCACTGGCGAAGATAGGTATATTCCATATTTAGTTAAAGCAGCAAAAAAGCTGGAGAAGGGAGGAGCAGATTTTCTGGTAATGCCTTGCAACTCGCTTCACATTTTCATCGATGAAATACGGCAGTCAGTTGACATACCAGTTCTCTCTATCGTTGACGAGACTGCCAACTTCCTTAAAGCAAAGAAAATATCAAAAAGCGGAATATTGGCAACAACAACCTCCATAAAAAACAAGCTGTATGAAAAAACACTCAAGGCAAAGGGAATATCACAAGTTGTGCCAGATGATTTTGATCAGGCTAAAATAGGAAAAATGGTTAGCAACATTGTTCTTAATAAGCAAGCCAATAAGGACAGGGAAGAATTGCTTAAAATAATAGCGAAGTTTGAGACTAAAGGAGTAAAACATGTTATTTTGGCGTGCACAGACCTTCAGCTCCTAATCCCGCAACATTCAAAGCTTCAAATTTACGATACAATGAAAATACTTGCTGACGCTACAGTAAGGGAATGCCTTAAATGAAAATAATAGACATCTCATTAACAATACATGAAGGCATGATTGTATACCCGAAAAACCCCAATGTCCGCATCAAGCAGGTTTCACGGTTTCCGAAGGATGCAACGACAAAATCAGAGCTTGTTCTTGGAAGCCACACTGGGACACACCTTGATGCGAAAAGCCACGTGTTTGAAAATGCAGATGGCGCTGATAAAGTGCCCCTTGAGTCGCTTTATGGAGACTGCAAAGTCCTGGACTTAACCAGTTGCAGCAGCAAAATAACAGCAGGCGACCTGAAAAAGCATGACATAAAAAAAGGGGATATAATATTGCTGAAGACAAAGAATTCTCTAAGGGGATATTCAAGGTTTTATGACGACTATGTATATATCGATGACTCTGCCGCGCAATACCTTGCCGGCAGGAAAATAAAGACAGTCGGCATAGATCATCTTTCAGTCAAACAACTTGGCAACCGCGAATCAAGAACACATCCGATTCTCATTGGCGCAATGACAGTGTTTGAAGGGCTTGACTTGAGCAAGGTTAAGCCGGGGAAATACATTTTCGCAGGGCTTCCGCTGAAGATAAAGGACTGTGATGGGGCTCCTGCAAGGGCGATATTGATAAAAAAATAGTTGCCTGAGCAACTTAAGAAGACATCTCGAGCACAGCATCAAGCGCTTCCGGAAGGGATGTGCAGCCTTCATCGCCGGAGAAATGGCCTCTTCCAGGGAGGAGCATAACTTTTGCGGCTAGATTCTTCCTGTAAATTTCACCGTGGCGGATAGGAACATACCTGTCATTGTCAGAGATAATGACGACAAACTTTTCGCAGTTTTTCCTTATCTCTTCCCAATTGAAACCTTTTGAGAAAAAGTTTTCAATCTCCTTCAATCCGTTGTATTCCACAGGGCCGGCAACAAGGAGAGCGCCAGCAACTTTTTTGTCTGCGACTTCCAGATACCTTAAAATTGCCACAACCCCGAGGCTGTGGCCGATTAATATGCAGTCATCGCCTGACTTCCCAACCAATCCTTTTATTGTTTGAACCCATTCAGACTGGACAGGATTCAGGGATTTTGGCATGGCAGGGATTGATACTGAAAAACTCCTCTTTTCCAATTCTGCCTTCAGCCATGGCCTCCAGCCATGCATCGGGATTCCTCCCCATCCGTGAATCATTATCGCTCTCATTTTAAGAACTCATTCGCCTTCTTCAGGACATCCCTGCTGTTCTTGAAGCTCAGCTTCTTCAGGGCTGAATCAAAGTCAAGCCATTCAAAGCCTGTGTGCTCATGGGAAATCTTGATGCTTTTTGTTTTTGTCTCTGCAGCAAAGAACACAACTTCCTTGTGGACTAGATTTTTTCCTGCCATGAAAAAGTAAGTTATCTTCTCCCTGAAGCCGTCCAGGATTTTTAGGTCTGAAATACCTGTCTCCTCCTCTGCCTCCCTTATCGCGGCATCCAATTCAGCCTCGCCTTCCTCTATGTGCCCCTTTGGAAAATCCCAATGCCCTTTTCCATAATGAAGCAGAAGGAATTTCTCCTTTCCATTTTTCCTGAATATCACTGTTCCTGAGCTTCTTTCCATTACATCCTCAATTCAAGCATTTCCTTTATTTCCACTGCCTTCTTCAGCCAGCTGAAGAAGAATGAGGAAATGACAAGATTTCCCCATATAAAAATTCCAGACCCCTGCAAATCCACGACCAAGGGAGTTGCCTTTGCCTGGTAGGGCTTCAAGGGCCTGCCTTTTGAGTGCCTCCAGATGTTCTCAGCTATCACCTTTCCCTGAATCTGGGCGTTCTGGGCTGTCTTCTCTACTTTAATTTCAGCAACATCGCCGCCTGCAAACACGTTCTGCTGCCTTGACTGGAGGAAATCATTAACGAAAACGCCTGATTTGCCTGCGAGACTTGTTCCAAACAAAAAAGGGGCGTTAGGCTTTATCCCGATTGCCCACACAACAATGTCTGCCTTCAGCTTATGGTTCAATGAAATCACTGTGCTTTCCCTAACGCCCTGGACCAATTCGCCAAGGATTACATCAACACCCATTTTTTCAAGCCTGTCTTTTGCAATTCTTGAAGCTCTTTGGGGGGCCCTGTAAACAAGCCTTCCTTCCGAGTCTATGATTGTCACTTTCTTTCCTCTTGAAGAAAAAAGGGCGGCAACCTCGATTCCAACATGACCCCCTCCGCAAACAACAGCGGTTTTTGCCCTTGCAAACTGCGCCCTCATCGCAATTACGTCTGAAAGCCTCTTGATGATGAACAAATTCGCCGCTGCCTTTGGAATTGGCGTAACCGAGCCAGTGGCGATTACAAGATAGTCAAAACCGATTTTTTTCCCTCCGGCAACCACATGGTCTTTTTCGATGCATTCTACTGTGCTCCCAAGTATTCTGGCACCTTTGAGGATATCGCTGAACTTCGCAGTTATCTTTCCCTCATATCCAGGATCCAATGCCTTGTAGACAGAAGGCGTGAACTCAAAAAAGTCTTTGGGATCGATAAGGGTGACATCAAGGCCTTTTTTCAGGAGCTTTTTGGCAGCTGAAACGCCGCAAAACCCCCCGCCAATGACAACTACCCGAGCCATAGCGGAAAAAGACTGCTTTTTTGTTTAAATAGTTATTCATGCACAATCCCGACTTTGTCCGGAGAGCCTCTAAATAAGCTTAGTGAGTATTCAAGTTCAAGTATTTATTGGCGGACGCAGGCGCTCCTCTGTAATAATTATGGATGGAGC
>CAYJXD010000015.1:0-10692 GCA_964374085.1 uncultured Methanosarcinales archaeon
CAGTCGTGTTCGAAGTGAGAGACCAGGCTGGGAATGTGAACAGGACCAATGACACGATAGCCTACAACAGCACAGGCGCATTCCTTGACCAGACGCCGCCAAACGCCCCTACAGTGACTGACGATGGAAAGTACACAAACACCCAGTTCGGCCTGCATGTAAGGTGGAACACGACAGACCCTGAGAGTGAAATACTCCATATCCCGCTGGAATATGAGTACAGGATTACCTACAACAATTCAAACAGCTTCCTTAACACAAGCTCATTCCTCACTGCAGGAAGGGCAACAGAATTGAGGATGTTTGGCTTGAACATGAGCAATGGGACTAATTACACTGTTGAAGTAAGAGCAATCAACAGCGCAGGGTTCAGGAGCCCGACAGGATACTCGGACGGAATAATAGTTGACATAACCCCTCCAACAGTGCCTGCGATAATCACGAACCACAGCACGAACTGGACAATGGCAAACACTGTCACTTTCAACTTCACTTCAAACGACACAATTTCCGGAGTGAAGGCATTCTCATACACCCTTGACACGAATGCAACGTTTGTGCCTGACGAAGTGGCTGAAGACGAAACTGCCCACACTCTTGTAGCCAACTCAATAAACTCAGGCTACCATCAGGTCCTGAAATACAACACGACAGGAAACGCATCAGCAGTTTTCATACAAGTAAACCAGAACCTTACAGCGCTTGACGTGCTGAGAATAACTGTATTCGCGACTGAGAGCCACACTGAAACGCCGGACAAGATGAAGCTGCAGGCGTATGCAATCTCTGGAGGGCCAACAGCATTTAACATGACAGGAAGCAACATAACAACGATAGTTGAGTCCTCACAAGACATCAAGTTCAAGCCGCTTTCACAGGCAGAGGGAATAACGCTCAACATAATGAGCAGCACAAACGTGACAGCAGGAAGCTTCTTCATTGCCATTGCAGGAATGTTTGATGACGACGAGAACAACTATAACCTCCTGATAGCAGGCTCAAACGTCACAGCAGCAATAGATAACCTGACACAGTCGCTGATTTGCTTTGAGAACGCCACTTCCTGCACGAATCAAACAAACACTTTCGACTATGCGGTAAAGATAGAAAGGAATGACCTGAAGGGCGACAATGTATGGGATGCGACTTACACCACAGGCGACGGCACATTCTTCTTCCACGTGAAGGCGCAGGACGAGGCAGGGAACTGGGGAGATGCAAAGACGGTAAACATAAGCGTTGACCGCTCTCCGCCATCAATACCCCAGATGGCCCAGCCCATTAAGCTGACAAACAACAACACAATCGCGTTTGAATGGACGCAAAGCACTGATCCAGAGTCAGGGGTTGACAATTATTACCTGACAATTGACAATGACTCTGACTTCTCGTCTCCTGCATCAAGCAGCTGGGTTGGGAACGTGACCAATTCAACTGCAACTGTTACGAACACATCAACATTATACTATGGCAAGGTGCATGCAAAGAACCTTGCAGGCGTCAACAGCAGCGCATCAAACACTGTGACAACAACCCTTGATGTAACTGTTCCAGCTGTCACTATATTAAGGCCTTCAGGGACCATAGTGAGCTCATCAACTACGATAGCTGTGAAGACGAATGAGACTGCAAACTGCAGATACCAGATTGGCTCTGACCCGTCGCAAACATTTGCATTCACAAACTCGACATACCATGAGACAGGCGCAAGCATCTCAGACGGCTCAACAATAACAGTAACGTGCACTGATGCCGTGAACAATGCAGGCCGGGCAGTGTCAGGTGCAATATCAGTCTCTGCAAGCACTGTCAGCTCAGTCACCCTTGTGCCGACTTCAAAGACTGTATTCACAGATGAAGTCACAAGCATAGATGTGGAAGTCAGAAGCTCCTCAACATTGATTGGGGGAGTCAGTTCAGACGCGTTTGGTCTCTTCCTTGACACCCGGCCAACAGACATTTCTGTGACAGACAACAGCCAGGGCAACTACACCCTTTCATTCCGGGCTCCGCTGTCAAACGGCACATACAATATGACTGCAAAGGCGAACTCAATAGCAAGCAGCCAGGGCACTTTGAATGTCAACCCGCTGCTGTTCACAGTCCAGTTCATAAATAATACATTCACGCCAACAACAACCCAGAAGATGACTTACACATTTGTGGGCAACAACTTCAGCCTCGGGATAGCCTCCCAGTCAAGGTCGGTTTCAACCGGAAGCAGCGCCTCAGGAGGATTGAACCTGACTGCAAACGCAAAGGACAGCGACATATTTGTATTTGTCTCAAGGCCGTCAAGCACGGTTGAAAGGGTAGAGGACTTGTTGAAGGACCGCGAGTTCCTCGAGGCAGTCGTGCCGAGCTTTGGATACGAGCTTGGCGGCGATGCCTTTGTTGTTTACACAGAGCTGAACTATGATGACATCGCGATAGGCTTCAACGGCACGCTCAACACAGGAAGGCACAGCCTGCTGATAGAGAACGCTGGCTTTGACTCGGCGATAAACAAGACAAGGGTTGAAGTGAGGGTGCTGTCGTGAACATATATGAAAGAAACCCAAATTGGCCAAACGCAATATTGGCGAAGCTCAAATGCGCCCAATTGGCAAAAGCCAATTTGGGGGCCCATTGGACCCAGTTGACAACAGTCAACTTGGGAAAAGGGCAGAACCAGATACCATCACCAATGATTTTCACCGGGGATGTCCACACATCAACAGGGAGTGTAAATTATCTTCTATTTAAATCTTTCTGCGGCGTTTCCGTAAAATTTTCGGAATTTATCAAAAAAACCGGAAAAACCGGCAACAGTTTCGTAATAACTAGCCATGTTCCCGGAAATATCCCGGAAAAAGGCGGCAAAGGCATAATAACCTATAATGCGGAGATTATCATGCAATGCCGCCGATGCAGAACTAGGTATCTGCGCTGGTCTCAAAAACCAGTGATGTCCACACATCATCCGGGCTCAAAACTTGGTAAACAAGTGAAAATCCCGGCGGCGGCGTTGCCTCTTTTCCATTCCAGCAATCACGCTCCCACGACACGGCGCAATTTGGCGAAGCCAAATGCGCATTTGGGCATAAAGCCCAAATCGCGCGCTCCGCTCCTTCTCAATGAAGGGGCGGGCGCTTTTTAAAACTTGAAAATGATAAAAATTAAAGAAAAAAGAAAAAGGCGGAATCAATTAGGCGCTTCCCTTTTCAGGGTGACTGCTCAGTCAATAAGCAATAATGCAATGGTACTATTTAAAACTTTCTCCGAAAGTTCCGAAAATTTTCCGGAAAAAACCAGGGTTTCCGCAAAAAACAGGATGCTGTCCGGAAAAATTAACAACCAATTCGCAAGAATTCCGGAAAACTTTCGCTCACAATTATTAACAACCTTTTCAATAGAATACTCTGGGTGCCGAGGTGGCGGAAGCAGGCAGACGCGTCAGCCTGATAGTGTAATTATCAGAAAGCTGATGACTGCTCAGTCATGCGGGTTCAAACCCTGCTGCAGCAAGGAGAGAATCCCGCCCTCGGCGCCTTCTCCATTATTCTCGATATTTCCAAACTCAAGAGGACCAGGAATATGAAGTCCAAAAAAGGCCAGTTTTACATTTTGATTGCGATAACACTGCTGGTTTACGTGTTTGCCATAAGCCCTCCGACAGCACAGCTGCCAGAGGCGCCAGACACTTTCAAGGAGCTTTACCAGAACTTCATGGCAGAAAGCGAAATAGTAATAAACTCAGGAATCTATGACAGCAACACAACCACTAGGATGAAAAATTACTCAGGCACTTACATGGAGTATGCAAGGACAAAGGACATTGACTTCAAGCTGGCATATGCGCTGAGAGACAAGGATGAGATACTGGTTGTAAATCACTTAAGCGAACCTTTAAACATTACAACGCCATCAGAAAGCGCAAGCATAGAATCCAACAACCACAGGACACTGGGCTTTTCGCAAAACATCACGTTCAACACTGGCGGCAGGGCGTACAGCTTTGTGTTTTCAAAAGACCCTGACCTGAAGGTGTTTTTCAGGAAAAAAGAGGCAGCGGAGACTCTGATACATGTTGAAGGGCAATGAAAAATAATGATTTTAAAAAGAATGGTGCGACGCAATTTGCTAGGCAAATTGCTGCGGCCACCCCGGATGGGGCACGGCGCAGAGCGCCTTCCCCTGGCCGCCGCACCACTACTCGACTAGTTAGTTTAGTGGCTGGCGAGGGCGGGGTTGGGCCCTTCGGGCTCCCGAGAGCTTTGCCAAAGGCAAAGCGTCCAGCCATTAAAGTCAGTAAATTTAATCCTCTTTTCCCAAACAAAAAAGCAGTTTCCCAATGGATTTCATGGGTAATGCTGGTCAGCCTTGGTGTCATACTTGGCTTCTTTGTGCTGAACTGGGCAAGGGGGATGACTGAGGAAAGGGGAGTGGAGCTTACGGAGAGGGCAGATTATTCAGCGCTGTGCAGCAGCATTGGGGCAAGGATTGACAGCGTCTGCCAGAATACGCAAACTTTAAATATGAATATCACGAATAACAACAACTTGGACATAGACAGCATAATGGTGGGAATGATTGACATCTATGGCAGCCCGCAGCTGAGGGAGCTGAACACCACCATAAAGCCAGGAGAAAAGAAGGAAATCAAGGTTGTGAAGCAGGGCATCATCCAGAAGATGGACTTCAGCCCAGCCACGTTCAGCAGGAACAAAAGGATAGTGTGCCAGAACAAGAGGGTGTCGATAGAAAGCGTGCCCATATGCTAAAAGAGGTGAATGGATGAAGGCATTGAGGAATCCACTCCTGATAACCCTTGAAGTGGAAAAGTCAAAGATAAACAGGGAAAAGAGCGTCCTGGTTCTTGACAAGGCAATGATGCTTTACTTTATCTTCCTTTTCATAGCAGTCATAGGCTTCATCAACGGCTACATACAGGTGAAGGTGTTGAACACCCTCATTGTCATGAGTTTCGGCGTCCTTGTGATTGGAATAATCCCATACTGGATTACCATGAGGAAAGAGGAGCAGAGGCTCGATGCGCTTATATCAGAGGTAAAAAAATCAGCCAGAGGTGGAAAATGATTAATTCTCATCGCAGCAAACACAGCAAAAAGAAGCGAGGAGTGTCTCCCCTTATCGCAACAGTCCTGCTGATAGCTTTTGCAGTTGCATTGGGAGCTGTCGTAATGAACTGGGGAAGGAGCTATACAGAGCAGGTGGCTGACAATGTCCAGAAGCAGGGCGATGTGCAGCTGAAATGCTCCCAGGATGTAAAGCTGGAAGTAGTGGAATTGGACGACAACCCGCAATTCTGCCTTGGAGAATGGGGAGCAAACAGCTATGTGAACTTTACATTAAGGAATCCAGGGACAAAGAAAATGGAATCGCTGCAAGTAACCTTTATCGGCGAGACAGATGTGCTTGTGAACTCAACTGTTCCAAACTCCTCGATAGCAAAGGAAGGCGGCTACAGCCGCAAGATGAGCGTCGGCTTCCCCTTCTCGCAAGTGGGCAAGGTGAAGAAAGTGGAAATTGTCCCAGTGGTTGAAATCAACGGGATACAGTCAAGGTGCACAGGCAAAGGCAGCACGCTGTCAAAAGACGGCTCAGACCTTATAGCATGCAACTCAACCTAAAGGGGAAAATACAGGCAGTAGCCATTTTCCTCCTCCTGGTTGCTGCGATGCTGGCTGCTTTTATTTTCAGCCAGGGTGCAGGGATGTTCAATGTGGCAAAAGGGTCAACGCAGGAAACAACAGGGCCTTCAATTGATTGCGTGGGGTATACATACACAATCAAGGACGTCCAGTTGGGAAACAGCAGCCTGGCTTTCATTGCTGAAAACAAGGATTACGGCGACAAGGACATATCAAACGTCACGGTGAAGACAGACGCAAACTGGACAATGACTGCCCAAGCCAAGATTATCCGCGGCTCTGAAAAGAGGCTTTTGTTTGAAAACATCAGGATAGGGAGGAATTTCACAGTTTACCCGGACGGATGCAGGATATACGAGAAGACATGCCTCATTGCAACAGGCGAATGCATAGCATACAACCCAGGCAGCCATGAGGGATGGTCTTAGGTCATGATCATGCGGAAAAAAGGAGAGATATGGATTTCTGTAGTCATATATGTACTTGTAGTTGTAGTTGTCCTTGTGCTTGTGCTGGAGGCAGGGCTTCCAATACTGAACAGGGCCAGAGACCAAAGCTCCTACACAAGGGTGAAGGACACAATGACAGCCCTTGACCAGCACATAATTGACATTGCAAACGAAGGCCAGGGAAGCCAGAGAGTCATACCGATAGAAGTGCCGACAGGAGAGCTAAGAGTTATAGACAACAAGCTGAGATGGAAATTGGAGACAAACTCAAAGATACTTGAGCCAAGGACAAGGATAGACGAGGGCAACCTTGTCATTGCTGCAGATGTTGATGTGACCGGGAAAGAATTTCCTAACTTCTACACCCTTGAAAACTCAAGGATACTCATCAACTTCACCAAATTCGGCTCATCAAGCAACTGGACCAGCATAAACACTACAAGGCTGATCAACTACGTATATTTCAAGGACCAGACAGCGAAAACAGCAGGGGTATTCAAGTTCCTTGTGCTAAACAACGAAAGCTCTGTCAATGGAACTGGATACACAGGGATAGTTGACAAGGGAACAAGCCTGACAACAGGCACTGTTGTAGCCCACGTGAATACAACAGCATATGAGTATGACCTGAAGATAGCGCTTGACAGCAAGGCAGACTTCTTCAGGGCATCAATAGAAAACTTCAGGGCAAAAAAATAATGGCAGAACAAGAAGCAACGCTGAAACAGGAACCTGTGGAGGAGGCAATTCCAGAGCCACAGCTAGAGGATTCTCCTTTGCAGGAAGCTCCATTGCAAGCTTTGCAGCCAGCTCCAGTTGCAGCACAGGAATCCCAGGCCGATGAGGAGCTTCCTCCATTCGTCATAGACTTGAGGCCGAGAATCCTGACCTTGCCTGACATAAGCCAGAAGTCAAACATAAATGTACGGTATCCGTTAATGCCTCCATATGCCTTTGCCCACATTTACTGGGATGAACACAGGAAAGAATTGGTGTATGACATTGAGGAGCAGCCGCTCTCTGACACAGAAAAGGAGCTGTACAAGCTGATTACACTTGGGCTTGAGGAAATGATAAACATAAGCTTTGCCTATGCCTCAAAGTCAAACCTCATACTTCAATACATTGAGAAAAACGTCCAGAGCATCCTCCTTGAGCTGGGAGCAACAGTATCAAGGAAGTCATACCTGAAAATAATGTATTACCTGTACAGGGATTTCATAGGGCTGAACGAGATAGAGCCATTGATGAATGACTATTACATAGAAGACATTGAGTGCAACGGCGCTGAAAGCCCTGTCTACATAGTCCACAGGAAATACCAGAACATGAGGACAAACATGGTCTTTGCGGAACAGAAAAGGCTCACTGACTTTGTTGAAAAGCTGGCCCAGAAAACAGGAAGGTATGTGAGCTTTGCAAAGCCCCTGCTTGACGGGACTCTTCCGGATGGATCGCGTGTCAACGCCACCTACACGAGCGATGTCACAACACACGGTCCGACATTCACAATAAGGAAGTTCACCAAGGAACCGCTGTCTCCAATACACCTGATTGGGTATGAAACATCAAACCCGGAAATTTTCGCTTACTTATGGATGGCGGTCGAGCACAAGTTCAACGTCATGGTGATTGGCGAGACAGCGTCAGGAAAGACCACGATGCTGAATGCAGTCCTCCAGTTTGTTCCAACAGAAGCAAGGATTGTATCCATAGAGGATACAAGAGAGTTAAGCTTGACGCATGAGAACTGGATTCCGTCAGTCTCAAGGTCAGGTTTCGGAATTCCAAACATCCTCGGAAAGCAATACGGCGAAGTGACCTTGTTTGACCTCTTAAAGGAGACATTCAGGCAGAACCCAGACTATGTTGTTGTTGGGGAAGTGAGGGGAAAGGAGACTTATGTTTTGTTCCAGGGAATGGCGTCAATTCCAGGCAATGAAAAGATAATGGTATTGGAAAATGGAACGCCAAAATTAATCGAGATAGAAAAGATCAAGGATGTCAATGGCCTTAAGACGGTTGCTTTTGACCCAAAGACATGCCAAGCAAGGATAATGCCCGTCGCTGCCCATATACGGCATCCTGAAAGAAAAGAGCTGGTGAAATTCACAACAAAAACAGGAAGGGAAATAATAACAACTCCAGACCATTCACTTTTCTCCTTTATTTGCGGCGATATGACAGAAGTTCCAGCTTCAATGCTTGTAAAGGGGGACAAGATTGCCATCGCCGGCAGGATTCCATGCGGATATGCTGACATAAAGGAGCTCAACCTTTTTGACATTGTGCCAAACATCAGGGTATATGCACCTGAACTGGTGAAAGAAGCCTCTCACAAGCTGGGCTATTATCAGGCATCAAAAATATGCCGGATTGCGTCAATAACAGACTACTACTCTGACTTTGCCAGGGCAAGCCCGGCATCAATGAGAAAAGAAAATTTCCTTGGGCTTATGGCTGAGGCAGGGATTAGCTATGACAGTTCAAAGCTCAAAGTAAAGTTGCTGAGGAAAAGCAGGCCAATCCCTTCCACAATCGAGTTAACGGATGAATTCTTGAGGCTGCTTGGTTATTACATTTCCGAAGGCACTGTGAATTTCTCAGGGAAGAACAGCTCAGTTGCGCTTTACAATAAAAATCAGGAAGTTCTTGATGACATGCACAATTGCATGGTCAAAACCACTGGAATTGAGCCTTCAGCAAGGGAAACCCATGGTTTCGGAATAGCGACAGAGCTCAAGATTGGGAACAGGATTTTTGCAGAGCTTATCAATTCGCTTTGCGGAAGGGCAATTGGGAAGAAAGTGCCTGGCTTTGTATTCGGCCTGTCAAAGGAAAGGATGGGGCAGTTCCTTTCAGGGCTGTTCACTGGCGATGGATACACAACTGAGCACTCATTTGGGTACACAACAATCTCAAAAGAGCTTGCAAAGCAAGTGCAGCAACTTCTGCTTTCATATGGAATAGTTGCAAGCCTTTACAAGGGAAAAACCAGGAAAGGAAAAGACATTTACGATGTCGTGTTTTACAGGCAGGAATACAAGGAAGAATTCCTAAAGCATGTCAAAGTATTGGGAAGAAAGCCGTTCAGGAGAAAAAGAGCCGCCAAGTTCACCAGGAAAATAGCGGATGTTTACATCGACAGAATAAAGGCGGCTGAAAAAATCAGCCTGAAAGAGGGCATCCCAGTATACGACCTTTCAGTTCCAGGGCCAGAAAACTTCATGTCTGCTTCAGGGATTATCTTGCACAATTCCGGCCACCCTTCTTACAGCACCTTCCACGCAGCGTCAGTGGAAACAGTGCTGAGAAGGCTGGAAACGCCTCCAATAAACCTCCCTGCATCCCTTGTTGACTCCCTTGACATTGTGGTCAGCGTCATCCACATCAAAGACCAGAGAAGGAATGTCAGGAGGGTCAAGGATGTAAAGGAAATAATAGAAGTCAAGCAGTCACTTGGCCAGGCAGAAACAAACACAGTGTTTGAATGGAACCCCATATCTGACACTTTTGTTTTCAATCCCAACTCCCACATACTGCAGCTTGTCAGCAGGAGAACAGGAATCCCGCTCAGCGAGCTCCAGAGGGAGCTGCTTATCAGGGCAGAGCTGCTCAGGAAGATGCAGGAAAGGAACATAATAAACCATGATGAAGTGGCCAATGCCATCAACCAGTATTACAAGGACCCGGATTCAATGATGAAAGAGTATGGAATACAGGCCCAGACAACAATGAGGCCAGAGGATGTAAAGGCAAAGATAGCAGCAGAGAAAACAGCTGAACAGGAAAAGCCAGCGATTATAGCAAAGCCCCTGATAACTTCAAAACCAAATGAAAATCCAAAAGCTAGAGCAAAGCGTTAGCTCGCTGCAAGTCATGGCAGAAAGGTATTCTGAGCTGGCGGGCAAGGAGATAAGGAGCCAGGAGGAGCTTGAGACGGCCATGCACGAGATGAGGATAATGAAAGAGCAGATACTCTCAAGGATTATCGAGGCAAAGAAGCTGCTCAAGACGCCTGAAAGGGAGACAAAGCTTTAATGGACGCGCAGCATTACATTGAAGAGGCAGCGGAAATCCTTAAAGAGATAAAGGTGTATGAAAACTACAAGGAGGAGCTGCTGGAAAAGGCAAAGGCGCTTTACCATGGCTACCAGAAGAAAAAGTTTGGATACCTCGCATACCAGGAGAAGCTAAAGGAACTGCTTGGGGACCGGACAAAGGAAGAGTGGAAAGACTACTATGACTCGTACATCTATTCGCTGTTCAAGAGAATGGAGCAGATGCTTGACCAGGCATTCTACATTGTCCACAAGGACAAGTCCTATGAAGGCCTGAAAATAGCTGCAAAGCCAAGGCAGAAAGAGGAAACCATTGGCAAAAGTCTCCAGCAGAAAATCAGGCTGCCTGACATTTTCTCAAGGGCAAGGGTTTTTGACGTCGAGAAAGAGCTCAGGAAGGCAGAGCTTGCAGGCAGGCCCAGTCCTGATTCCAGGCTTGAAAGCCTGAAGCAGAGGCTTGAGGCAAAGCCTGCCGTGATTCTCAAGCCTGCCGTGATTCTCAAGCCTGCCGTGATTCTCAAGCCTGCC
>CAYJXD010000015.1:10792-19627 GCA_964374085.1 uncultured Methanosarcinales archaeon
CGTGATTCTCAAGCCTGCCGTGATTCTCAAGCCTGCCGTGATTCTCAAGCCTGCCGTGATTCTCAAGCCTGCCCTTAAGCCAGCAGGAAAACAACAGCTGATATTGCCTCCTTTAACGATGCTGAAAATAATAGGCAAGGCATTCCTTGCTGTGGCAAAATTCGGGATAAGCGCTTCTTTCAAGACAGCTAAACTAGCCCTGCTTGGGCCTTTCAGGATTGTCGGCATCGTGTCAAAAGCCAGAATTTCTGCCAAAGCTCAAGAGCCAGAGCAGGGCGTGATGCCTGAGGGATTCGTGAAGCCAAAGGCAAAGCAGTCAATCTTTGCACAGATGACTTTATTTGGGGAAAAGAAAAAAACAATATATGCTGAAGAGATAGTGAAGCTGGAAAGGAGGAAAAAAACAGGGGAAGAGGACACAGCTCCGCTCAAAGGAGAAGGCGCAATAGTGGGATGGCATTCTGGACTAGGGGCACTCAGGACATTTGTCGAAAGGGAAGTCATGGGAAGGTTCAGGAAGAAGCAGGAGAACATCTTTGGAGAGACAACAGCGATTCCGTTTCAGATGAAGAAGCTCAGGGAGATGAGGGAAAGGCTCTACCAGGAAGAGAAATACACAGGATTTGAACGAACATTGCTTCTTCAGGAAGCAAAGAGGGTCAAAAGGATTTTGGAGGTCCAGAAGGAGCAGGTTTACAAGGGAAGCTCGATAGGAATTATAGCAAACGTCACAGTCAAGAAGATAAGCCTGGCGCTCGTTGACCGTTTTCCAGAAGCTTTTGGATTCCTTTACAATGCCCTAAGGGCCGCCAATATCAGGATGCTCTCCAACACTTATGTAAACATAATGATACTGGTGACAATGGCAGTCAGCATTGCAACCAGCATTGCGCTGACGCTGCTGTTCATTGTCCTCGGGCACCCGTTCCTGCAGGTTGTAACAAGGGGCATGTTCTTTGGGCTGGGTGCAGGGGCAATGTGCGCAGGCGCATTCTACATGTATCCGTTCATGAAGATTAAAGACAGGAAAAGAAGCACTACAACAAACCTTCCTTTTGCAATCAACCACATGGCATCTGTCTCAACCTCAGGAGTTCCCCCGGCAACAATGTTTGAGCTGATATCAGCATCCGAGGAATACGGCGAAGTGAGCATTGAGATAAAGAAAATAGTTGACTATGTCTTCATATTCGGGTATGACCTGCTGACTGCGATGCGCTCTGTCGCATCCACAACCCCAAGCCCTGCATTCAAGGAATTCCTTGAAGGGTTTGTGAGCACAGTTGAGACAGGAGGAGACCTTGAATCATACCTGAAGCAGAAGGCAGATGAAACCACATTGACATACCAGCTTGAAAGGCAGCGGTACAACCAAAGCATCAGCACATACTCTGACATCTACACAGGCCTGCTCATCGCAGCGCCACTCTTCTTCGTGGCAGCGCTTGCCATGGTCAACCTCCTTGGCGGAACCCTTGGCGGACTGCCTGTGGATGTTGTAATGGCGCTTGGCGCCTATGTGCTTGTGCCAGTCATGAACATAGCATTCCTGATATTCCTCCAGGTGAACCAGCCAGAGGTTTGATTTTCAAAACTTTTTTAAACCCTCCAGCCGATAAGTGTTCTGGATGAACTTGAGGTTTGAGGGGAAGCACAGGACTGCACTTATTGCTGCGCTCCTGCTGGCAATTGCAGATTTCTATCTTTTTGTAGGCAGGATACTGTTTATCCCGCTGCTTGCGGTTGTGGCTGCAGTTGCAACAATGCCCTATTGGGCAGACATCTTTGCAGAGAACAAGCGGCAGAAGGAAATAGAGTCACGATTCCCTGAGTTTGTGAGAAACCTTACAGGCGCAATAAAGTCAGGCATGCCGATATCACAGGCAGTCGTGCAGGTTGCTGAAACTGACTATGGGGCATTGTCTCCTTATGTCAAGAAGCTGGCACACCAGCTTGAATGGGCCATCCCCTTCAAGAAGGCATTCGTGAATTTCGGGAAGGAGACCAATAACGCTGTCATAAGGAGAGCGATAGCAACAGTGATACAGGCAGAGCAGGCTGGCGGAAACATAGAGGATGTGCTTTACTCAATCACTGACAGCCTGATACAGATAAAGAAAATCCGGGAGGAAAGGAAATCAAGCATCCATGCCCAGGTGATGCAGTCCTACATAATTTTCTTTGTTTTCCTTGGAGTGATGATAATGATACAAAACCTCCTTATCCCATACATGGCAAGGTTTGCCACAGGAGAGGCTGGGTTTGGGGCTTCGCCTACGATAACAAGCAATGTGCAGATAAGCTTTGCCTCGCCCTTTGACTTCATATCCTCATTAGGGCAATGGCTGACAAGCCTTCATGGAATTTTCCTCATGATGAGCATTATACAGGGATTCTTCACAGGCGTTGTTCTTGGAAAGCTGGCAGAGGGTGACATGACTTCAGGGCTGAAGCACAGCCTTATCATGATGACAGCTGCCTTCATCCTGATAACGGTTGCGCAGGGCTTTGCATTCACTCAGATTCCAGGCGCTTGACTTGGGTAAAGATTTAAAAAAAGCCAGGGCTAAACCAGCCAAATGAGAATAATTCTTGACATAACCAAGTCAGTCGAGCAGAACGCAGGGGCTTATTACGAGAAGGCAAAGAAAGCAAGGAAAAAGCTTGAAGGCGCAAAAAAGGCGCTGGCAGAGAGCCAGAAAAAGCTGAAGCTAATTCTACAGAAAAAGGAAACAGACGAAAAGGCAAAGGAGCAAAAGGAGAGCTCAAGGAAAGAAAGGAAATGGCATGAGAAGTTCCGCTGGTTCATCAGCAGCGAAGGGTTTCTGGTGGTTGGCGGAAGGGATGCCACGACAAACGAAATAGTCGTGAAAAAGCACACTGGCTCCAATGACATTGTCTTTCACACGGACATGGCTGGCAGCCCTTTCTTTGTCATTAAGGCTGAAGGAAAAATTCCGGGCAGGGAAACAATGGAAGAGGCGGCAGCAGCAACAGCAGGCTTTTCAAGGGCATGGAGGATGGGACTGCAGGTCCTGGAAGTGTTCCACGTGAAGCCAGAGCAAGTCAGCAAGACAACAAAGTCAGGCGAATACATGGGGAAAGGGGCATTCATGATTTCAGGGAAGACAAATTACATAACAGCTGAATTGAAGCTCGCCATTGGAAACTATGAAGGCAAAATAATGTCAGGCCCAATAAGCGCTGTCAAAAAGCACTGCGAAAAATATGTTGAAATAATCCAGGGAAAAGAGAAGTCAAGCGACACAGCAAAGAAAATCAGGCACAAAATCGGCGGAGAGATTGACGAGATAATAGCAGCCCTGCCTTCGGGAGGGTGCAGGGTGAAACTCTAACATGATTTAGCCATCAAGAAAAATCGTTTCTTTGAAGCCCTTGAAATCATAATCCCCAGTCACTACTTTGCCTTTTAAATCCCTTGCCGCCTGAAGAATATATGCGTCACTTAAGCTAAACTTTGGCTTCAACAGCCTTATTTCGGCATGAAGAATTCCTGCATTAAAAGAAAGCTCATTGCCGGTATTGACTATCTTGGAGTTTGACAATATTATTTCATTGCCCGGCCTAGGATCCATCTGGCTTCGCCTGAATTTGCTAGAAATCTCTGCCAAAGTTATTGAAGTGGTATAGATTTCATTGTTTTTTATCAGTTCCCTGACTTTCCCGCCTTTCTTAGTTCCATTGAAGTACTCAATCCAGGCTGAGGAGTCAATTAACAGCTTACTCATGAGAATCCATCTTATCCCCTTTTGAGAAAGGAGCCAAGCCTTTGAAAGCCCCAAACCCGTCCTTTTTGATTTTTTCAACTTTCATCTTTACAAGCTCCCCTTCCTTTATTCCCTCTTCCTCTACAATTTCCCTGGGCAGGGTAACTATCAATGACCCCCCTACTTTTCTTGCCCTCACTGCGGTTTCCATTTGTGTCACACCTGTGTGTTATTAAATAACACTCAAGTATAATAATTTTTCGGTTTCAATGGCTTAAAAGGAGCATGATTAAAAGGCAAAATTTCGAGACGACCAATTCAGATTAAAGATGTTCAATAGAGTTAATCAAATGTACCTTAAAGCCCTTGTCCTCAAGCTCGAGGATGTTGATGCTTGCATTGGCAACCCCAATCTTAAGGGATTCCTCAATGCTTTTTCCAAATACTATTGAAAAAATCATCCTTAAGAATCCGCCATGGGTCACAATAAGAATATTCTTTCCCTTATGCTTATGGAGGGATTCCAGGAATTTCCTGACCCTTTCCCTGAATTGAAAAAGGGATTCTCCGCCTTCAGCAATAAAATGCTCCATTGGCTTTCCGCTTCTTGCAATCTCTACTTCCCTTTCCGCAAAATGCTTTCCCTCCAATACGCCATGGCTCATCTCCCTCAGCTCAGGAGTATAGATTACTTCCGCTTCATGGCGCTTTATTATTTCAGCAGCAGTATCCTTGGCCCTCCCGAGGTCGCTTGAAAAAATGAGGTCAAACTTTTCATCCTTAAGCCTCATAGCAAGCTTCTTCGCCTCGCCAATGCCTTTTTTAGTCAGCTTGCCATGGCCATGGCCCTGGATTTCCCCCCTTACATTCTCTTCAGTCTCGCCGTGCCTTACGATAATCAGCTTCATGTAAAGGGGGTTGTATTTGATTTATTTAATTCTTTATCTTCACGACAAAAGATTTGGGTGCCAAGGCCTCTGTAACAACAGTGCCGCCCACCTTGATTCCGAGAACATCAGGCAGCGCGATGCCTCTGGAATTGCCAATCCTGATAATTTTCCTTTTTTTGTTAAGCGTTTTTTCCAAATCAATGAGCCTTATTACTTCCTTGGCTTGGCTAAGCGTGTAAGTTTTATGCCTGCACTTTGCGCATACAAGCCCTTTTGCAAACACTCCCGCTACCTTGGTCATCTTTTCCTGGAAAAATGCCCGCAATGGCACCTTATCTTCCTGTTTTTGCCCATATTGTTTTTACCTTCCAAAAGTCTTCCCGGCAAATTACTATTTAAGCTTTTTCATATATAATAAAAAATCACAGGGATTATAAGGCAGCCCATGAGGCTGGTTCGGCTTATTTCCTTTTCAATTGAAAGCAGGCCGATTGAAGTTGCAGTGGCAAGGACCATTAACCCGATCCAGCCTGAAAACACAAAAACAAGCGCTGAAATCAGGCACAGGACAAGAAGGCATGCCAGCGGATAATTGATTCTCTCAATCCGGGACGAAACTTTCCTTGCAAAATAAAGCGTAAGGATAGCTGCAAGGCCAGAGGCAAGAAGAATTATCGCCAGGAACAGGAAGAAATCTTCCAGGCCTATGCCTGAAATGATGCCGTCAACAATCGCGACAGCGCCATTCCTTGCCTTTGAGATTGAAAATGCGGTTATTAAAGCCATCACAATTGAAACCGAGTCAACAGAGCCAATCAATGAAATGTATGAGCTGTTTTCCTTGCCTCCAAACAGCCTTGTTGCAAGCGTGGCTGACTGTGCCGGGCCAAGCGCAGGGAAGATGTTCACAATCGAGCCTGACAATAGGCCGAGCAGCGAGCTTTTCACAAGCTCAAAGCGCTTCAGGACAACGACCTGAACTGAAAACTGCCTTGGAACAGAAATCTGCATGCGAAGGTTATGGATGAGGAGGCTGGCCCCAAAAAGGCCGGAAAGCATCGGAAGCAAAGGCTCGCTTAGCGAATCAATACTAAACGAAACTAATCCCAGGAGCCCTGAAACCAGGAATATTGATGTATACAAGACTCTTGGCTTGCTCCATATCACCATTGCAAAAGAAAATGCAACAAGGACGGCTCCAATGAAGGGGCTTGCGAATGAAAAGACAATAGGAACAAGGAAAAGCAAAGCAGGCGAAGCCAAGACAGCTGCCAAAAGACCAAGAAGGCATCCGCTGACAGCAAGCCTTACAGCATCAGCCCCAAGGCCGCTCAGCAAAAGCCTGTTTCCAGCTTGGGTTGCGAGCGCTGTCTCCTCCGACGCTGCCCCAAGGAATATCACTGGGATGAAATTCACGAATGTATGGGTAATTGACAAGGAAATAATGGCAACAGCAACATAGTATGGATGGGCAAAGCGGGAGACAAAAGGGACAAGCCCCAAAAGAATTGCAGCCATTAGGTTGATGTGCAGTCCCGGAGTTAAGCCGCTGACTATCCCAAGCATGAAGCCAATCATGACCGCAGCCAGTAGTTCAGGTAACATTTTGAAAAATCCTGACCTTATCAGCAACAACCTGCCTTTTCCCCCTGTATTCCTGCAGTCTTCCAACGACATCAACGAATTGGCCTGGCCGGAAAGAAACACTGTCACCCTTGAAAACAGTAACTGACACGGTTTTTTCCTGGGCAACCTCTATAACATACGCCTTATCAAGCTCCTTCACCCCTTCAATCCTGCCTTTAATCCTAGCTTTGTCATTCAGCTGCTTTGAGCAAAGGTCTTCAATTTTTGTTGGCTCAAGCTGAACAAACTTCGAAGCAAGAAACAACAGCGCCAATCCAATGATGCTCACAGCCAGCGACAAGCGGAGCAGCAAAGTCTCTTCCATTCAGAATAATTTGATTGGCAAAATAATAAATGCTGCTGGAGAAAAACCGGAATTATCACGGGCGAGTGCCAGGAATTTCCGGGGCAATGGCTGGTTTTTCCGGGAAAGGGCATTAATTCCGGAAATCTTCCGAAAGAAACCCACTATTTTACGCTATAGCCGACTTCCACCTGGTCTGTCCTCCAGTAAGGCCTTATGAAAGTGTCCTTTATCTTGTCTTGTCCTCTGCCCTTGAACTCAAGGATGCCAAGCCAGGCAATCATCGCGCCGTTGTCAACAAGCACTTTCCTGTCCTCAGGAACAAACAATTTCGCACCCCTTGCTTCGCACATTTCCCTTGCCATTTCCTGCAGCCTCCTGTTGCACGCAACCCCTCCGCCAAGAAGGAGCTCTTTCTTGCCGCAATGGGCCAGAGCCCTTTCAGAGACTTCAAGAAGCATTGCAAACGCAGTCTCCTGCAGGCTGAAGCAAAGGCCTTCCTTTTTCATTCCCGAGTCAAACTTTTTCTTCAAATTAGTCAAGAGGCCGCCAAAGCTCACATCCATTCCCTTCACAACATAAGGAAGCTCAATGTATTTTTTGCTCTTAAGCGCAAGCTGCTCAATCCTTGGCCCGCCGGGAAATCCAATGCCAATGTGCCTTGCAAACACGTCAAGAAAGTTCCCAACTCCAATGTCAAGCGTCTCGCCGAAAACCCTGTATTTGCCGCCTTCAAAAGATATAACTTGAGTGTTTGCACCCGAGACATAGAGCAGCACAGGGTCTTTTGCAGGCGTCAGCAGCTTGCCTATCTCAAGATGCGCTATGCAATGATTCACTCCGATAATCGGGATTTTGTTTGCAATGCTCAGCGCCCTTGCAAAGAATGCCCCCACTCTTAAGCAGTGCCCAAGCCCTGGACCCTGTGAAAACGCAATCAGTAAAATGTCTTTCATTGACACTCCTGAATGATGCAAAGCCTCTTTCAGCGCTTCCCCGCAAACATCAGCATGATGGTCAGCAGCCTCTGTGGGAATTATCCCCCCTTTTTCTGTCGTGAACGCCTTTATCACGTTCGCAAGGATTTTTCCCTTGCCATCCACGATGCCTATGCCGAATGTGTGTGCTGTAGACTCGATTCCAAGGCAAATCATGCCCCGAGTAAATCAGGAGGCATTTAAAAAGCTGCCTAGAAATGGGCAAAGTCAACTTAGGTGTGTTAATAATGGTGCGACGCCTTTCCTCACGGAAAGGCTCTGGGGGTTTCCGAAGGAACAACCCTCCCCCAGCGCACCACTAACTGACGACGTTAAAGTAAGTGGTTGGCGAAGCGGGGGTTGCCCCCGTCGGGGTGCTGAGAGGCTTGCACAGAGCAAGCCGTCCAACCATTTTTGTCACTTAACTTGACTTTGCCCTAGAAATGGCTGATTAACGCAAATTTTAAAAGCTGGGCCATAACATTGGGGCAATGCTGGTAAAAGTTGCAAACAAAAGCGACATTCCTCCCGGGCAAGGGAAAATAATAGTTGCAAACGGAAAAGAGATAGCGATTTTCAATGTGGAAGGCAAATTCCACGCAATAGCAGACAGGTGCCCTCATAAGGAATGGTCACTGGGAAAAGATGGAGTATTGGAAGGCAATATTGTCACTTGCTCAGGCCATGGGTGGATGTTTGACGTTGAGACTGGGAAGGCTGTTGCAATGCCAGTGTCTGTCCAAAAATATAAAGTCAAGGTTGAAGGGGAAGATATTCTAGTTGAGGTTTAAATATACCTTAGCCCTGTGTCATATCCAATCCTAATCGCAGAATTTACAAGAGCTGCCTCAACGCCAGTCTTCTCTTTCAGCATGTCAATCCTCAAATAGCCTGTTTCAGAAAATCCGGAAAAATAAGGATGCATTTCAGCGACAGAGGTGGCCTTGAACCTTTCTTCTGCAACGATTTCAATCAGCGGAACCAGAGTTACCGCGGAACTGCCCTGCAGAATTGGAGAAGTCCCGAGCCTTGCATAATATTTGGACCTGTATTTAGCTTCTCTAAGCTCGTCTTTAATCCTTGACAGTAAACTATTCAAACGGGGAGAGGGCATTATGGAGGCATTCATGAGGAATCGTTTCAAAGCCAGCTTTAAATTTTTTTTGTCAGCTGCGGGCAAAACTTATAAATAAGAAGCAGATAAGCCTGTTCAATATCGTGTGCCGGGATCGCATAACCTGGTAGTGCGCTAGCCTTGAGAGCTAGTTCCCGAAAGGGTATCGGGGTTCAAATCCCTGTCCCGGCGCTTT
>CAYJXD010000016.1:0-4081 GCA_964374085.1 uncultured Methanosarcinales archaeon
GAAAACAACAATGTCTGCCCTGCAGACTGCCCTGCACCACAGCCTGCTCCACAGCCTCAGCCTCAGCCTGGACCAACGCCGGCGCCAAGCCTGCAACTTCCAGGAGGCGTGCCGTCGACAGGCATTTTAATCGCCCTAGCTGTGATTGTCATCGGAGTGGCAGCTTTCATTTTCTTCAGAAAGAGGGCATCAGGGCTTTAAGGACCCTGATTTTTTCTTTTGAAAGCATCAAGTCCTGTCCGGAGAGCCTCTAAATAAGCTTAGTGAGTATTCAAGTTCAAGTATTTATTGGCGGACGCAGGCGCTCCCCTGCAATAATTATGGATGGAGCAGCAGCCTCACTGCTGATTTTAAGATAGAGAATTGAGATTCCGAACAGGGCCAAAGCATCAATAAAGCATATAAACCAGCTTGTAATCTGTTAGCTCATGAAAAAAACAGCTTTTGCTCTTATTTTGGCATGCTTGATGCTGGCTTTTGTTCACGCTTCCTGGAGCCAGACAGGAGCTGTGTCGGTAGACAGCGAAGTGATTGAGGCTGTTGATAATGGCGAGGAGATTGATGTTATCGTCACTTTAAGGCCAGCAGCCTCATCGCCTTCAGTCAGCGAAACCGAGATTAAAAGAGGAGTTGATAGGAGCGAGAGCAGGGTTTTGTCAACGCTTTCTGAGGATGAGTTCAACCTGAGCCACAAATATTCCAGCTTCAGCGGCTTTGCAGGCACAGTCAACAGAGAGGGACTTGCTGATTTGATGTCAAACCCTGAGGTTATTGACATCAGCTTTGACAGGATGCTTTCCATTTCGCTTTCAGACTCAGTGCCCCTGCTTAATGGCTCACAGACTTGGCTGTCTGTCTACAACGGCTCAAACATAACAGGCGATGGCGAGACTGTCTGCGTCATTGATACAGGTGTGAATTACTCTCACGCTGACATGGGTGCATGTAGTAACGCCACTTTCCTTAACGGAACGTGCGACAAAGTTCCAGGCGGGTATGATTTCGTTAATACTGACAACGACCCTGCTGATGACCACAGCCATGGCACTCATGTCGCTGGAATAGTTGCCTCAACAAACTTGACATACAGGGGAGTTGCCCCTGGTGCGAGGATTATCGCGATAAAGTCCTGCAATTCAGCAGGCAACTGCGCAACCTCTGATGTCACAGCAGGAATTGACTGGTGCGTGAATAATTATACAAGGTTCAATATTTCTGTCATTACAATGAGCTTGGGCGGAGGCGATTACCAGAATTATTGCGAGGCTGACGAGCCTTACTTCAGGAACTCCATAAATTCTGCCGTTGCCCGGAATATCAGTGTTACAGCAGCGTCGGGGAATGAGGGCAGCATAACGCAGATAGACGCGCCTGCATGCATAAGGAATGCTACTGCTGTCGGCTCAACAACAAAGGGCGATGCAATCTCAAGCTTCAGCAACATCAATAACCTCACTGACCTTCTGGCTCCAGGCACAAGCATAGTCTCTTTGTCGCATACAGGGGGAACTTCAACGAAGAGCGGCACTTCAATGTCAACTCCCCATGTTGCAGGCGCATTTGCCCTGCTTAGGCAGTGGAAAAGGGTTACAGACAACGTGACCTTGACTCCGCAGCAAATCCAGGACGTCTTTAACACGACAGGAAAGAGGGTAAACGACTCAGCCGGCGGAGGGTTGACGCTCACAAGAATAATAGTCTATGAAGCCTTGCTTTCCCTTGACTCTGCTGTCCCCTCGGTAAGCTACATTGACAACACTTTGTCAAACAATTCAGTTGTGTCAGGCTCTTCAGTTACAGTCAATGTTTCAATGAACAAGACTGTAAGCTCTGTTCTGCTTGAATGGAATGGGACGACAAATTACAGCATGGCAAAGCTGTCAAGCTCATTCTATCTTCTTGTCAACAGGAACATCACAAACGGCAACATAACAATGAAAGTGTTTGGGAACAACTCAAACAACAAGTTTGGTGTTTCTCTAATAAGGAATTTCCAAATCAACAACTCTGCCCCGAACATTTCATTCTTCCAGCCTATAACGACGCATAGCGCAGCAGAGCCTGACAACCAGAGCTTCAACATTACAGTGAATGACACAAATAATGATGGCTTCTCAATACACTGGTTCAGGAATGGCACAAACCAGACTGTATTCTTCAACCTTACCCAGTATAACTTCACCAGCAACTATTCTTCAGCAGGGTCATACAACATCACAGTGATAACCAGCGACGGAATGCTGACAAATTTCACGACATGGATTTTCAGCGTCAACAACACTGACAGGCTTCCGGTTTGGAATGCGTCGCCTTCAAACCAGTCGTTGCTGGAGGACTCGAGCATTTTCTTCAATTTCACTGCTTATGACCCTGACGGCAGCAACATAACCTATTTCATCAATGACTCAAGGTTCACCATCAACAGCACAAACGGCTCCATCAACTACACTCCATCTGCAAACTATAACGGCCTGGTTTCCCTTAACATTTCAGCCTCTGACGGGGCATTGAACCTCTCGCAGCTGGTTAATGTGACTGTTCTTGCAGTCAACGATGTGCCTTCAATTACACAGCTTGCAAACCTGACTTTCAATGAGACTGACTGGGTTAACTTTACAATTGCAGCCTCAGACGTTGACAGCAGCAGCCTGACATACTCGGCCAATTCATCCCTGTTCACCCAGAACTCTTCTGGAAATTTCAGCTGGCTCTCAAACCTTTCAAGCTCAGGGATATTCTCTCTTTATGTAAATGTGAGCGACGGAAGCAACACATCGAATATGACTTTCAGCATAACTATAATAAATCAGGCTGACAGCGACCTTGACGGAACCCCTGACGTTTATGATTCTGACGACGACAATGACGGCATAGCAGACTCTGACGACACCCTGCTCGGGACAAACAGGTCATTCATAAATGCAACTTCAAATGTTGACTTGTCTTCCATAAACATTACAGTGAACAGTTCATCAAACCTTTCCCAGCGCTTCAATGGAACTTACCATGTCAACATCTCGAACGGCTCAATCAGCATGATTGAGTTCTTCTGGAACTTCACCAATTCATCTCTTGCCCTTAACTTTACAGTTGATGTCCAGCCTTCAGGCAGCACTTTTGGCGCTGCACTGGTTCGGGGCTTGTTCCTTCAGCCCGGGAAAACAAAAAACCTGAGCATCCTTGCAGTCAATGGCAGCATTGGCTCGCTGTGCCTCAAGGATGCTGATGTGGACAGCTATAGTAACATTAGCAGGAGCTGCAACGCAGCTAATGAGACGCTTATTAACTGCCCTGGCTCCAACAGCACCTATTCCTGCGTGCTTGTCAACAATTCCCTGAACAATACTTATTTCAAGATTTCAGGCCTCAGGTTTAGCGCTGTTAAGCAGCAGTGCCCTGATTCTGATGCTGACGGCTTTTATGCCTCTGGCTGCGGGAATGGCACTGACTGCCATGACAATGCCAACGACAGGTATCCTGGCAACACAGAGATTTGCGGGGATGGGATTGACCAGGATTGCAGCGGCGCAGACACAGCATGCCCGAGTTCAGGAGGCGGTGGCGGTGGCGGAGGTGGCGGAGGTGGCGGTGGAAGCAGCAGCACTGATACAGCAAAGCAGTCTGCAAAGCAGACACATGTATTCAGCAGCCTTTCCCCGGGAAACTCTTATGCAATGAAAATCAGCAATCCGGCAATACCAGCTACAAGGATTTTCTTCTCCCCGGAAAAAAGCATCCAGTCATTGACAGTTGCTGTTGAGCCAGTCAGCAGCTTGGAATCAGCCACTTTGGAGAAGCCTGGCGGTGTTTACCAGTTCATTAAGGTAACGCCTTCAGTCCAGCTTAAAGAAACAGACCTTTCTTTTGCCACAATTGACTTCAATGTCAACAAGTCATGGTTCATAAGCACTGGAAACGATTTTAGCCTTGTGAAGCTGAACAGGCTTGGGGCTTCTGGGTGGGCGGAGTTGAATACCACTTATACAGGGCAGGGAGCTGCTCATTACAGCTATTCTGCTGAAAGCCCTGGCTTCTCTGTCTTTGCAATCACTTCAAGGCCATTTGCCATGATTGAACAGCC
>CAYJXD010000016.1:4181-16064 GCA_964374085.1 uncultured Methanosarcinales archaeon
CCTCCTCCTCCTCCTTTGCCTCCCAGGAAGGAAACAAGGAGATTTCCTGTTTGGATTCCAATAGCAATAGTTGCATTGGCCCTATTGGCAGCTGCCGTCCTATACACAAGGCGCAGGATGGAATTTGGCAGGTTTAAGGACTAATATAAGCCAAAGTCAAAAATAAGCCAAAGTCAAAAATAAGCCAAAGTCAAAAAGTTTAAATACGAGCTATGCAAGGGAAAGAAAGGTAAATGTTGAAAAAGGCAAGAAGAGGTGTCCTGAATAAAGACAGGGTTGTTTTTCTAGTCTTGCTTGTGGCTGTTTCCCTCCTGGGCTTTTCCAGGCTTATTTTCAGCGCAGACCCGCAGATAAGTGAAGCGCTTGCAAGTGATGCGGGAACTTTAAACTGGGCTGGTTTTGACTTTTCAGGGCAGGCTTATGCCAGCAACGGCGATGGCCAGTTTGACCGCTATGCCTCCTGCTTCAACAGCTCTCTTTGCACTGCAGGCAGCCTTTGGGATTTGAGAGGAGTTTGGGTGACACAGGATGCGAACTTCCTGGCATGGAAAATAACAGGCAATAACTTTTCTACAGCTTCGTTCTGCGGCGGAACTTCTGGAATTCGAGATTTGGGATTTGTCATTGAGTTTGATGCAGACGGCAATGCTTCCACTGGATGCAGGAATGGCTTTGGTTATGAGGACCAGTGCTATCCTGGAACTGATTACATGATTGAAGTCAGGAGAGGGGGGAATGGGACATTATACAGTTTCAACGGCAGCCTGTTACCATCAAGCTGCACTTCAACAGCTAATTGCTTCAACAATTCAGCCAAGGTTGGCAATGTCTGGAAAAACCTTTCAGTTTATGTGAACATCTCAAAGAACAGCAACGGAGTGTGCGATTCAAACGCATCCTCAATCAAGATTGCTGTCAACAGGACACAGCTCAATTATTCTGTCCTTACATTCAATGCCTACACCATTACCGATTCAAGCCACTCCCCAATCGACCTTCTGGGAGCCAACAGGCAGGAGTTCAGCAGCTTTGGCTTTGGAGGCGGAGATTTCTTTGAGGAAGGCGGCAACTTTAGTTTCATGTTCAGGGGAGGCGGATGTGAATCCTTTACTAACCAGTCATACTGCCAGACCCCAACAGATAATGGGAACTTCAACTGCGTCTGGGAAAGCGACTTTAGCTCGTGCAGGGGCAACTTCACCGGCTCAAGCAATTATGGCTGCGCTGACTTCTGCGGTGACTGCTCAACCGAGGGCACTTGCAACACTGGCGCAAGGAGCACTTGCAAATGGACAGGCTCATATTGCATAGAGGATTTTGATAAGTTCAGGTATGGTGGAAGCTGTGATAACAGCTGCGGTGACTGCTTTGGCCAGGCTGCATGCACAAGCAGCAAGGTTTCAGGAGGCTGCTCATGGATAACTGACCATGTAAGAGGGCAATCGTTCTGTGGGTCAGGCGGCACGACCATTAAGAATTGCGGGCCTGATACAGAAGCAACTTCATGCTTCAATTGCAATGCCACAGGCTGCATAAGCTCTGCCAACGCAGGATTGTGCGCTTTTGACAACACCAGCAACTTCTGCTACTACAATGTCGCGGGAAAAGAGTATTCATGCTTTGACGGCCTAGATAATGATGGTGACTCTAAAGTGGACTGCAAGGACAGTGACTGCAGCTCTGACAAGTTTTGCGGAGGAGGGGAGTTTGACAAGAAAATATTGACAGACATATTTTACATCACAAAGATGAAGATTCTTGGCGTTTGCAAGGACTCTTCATCAGGGCTTTCCTGCGACAAGGAAAAGGCATTGCTGTTCGAGTCTGCTGAGAAAATGGGCGACAAGCCTGGCCCTCCATTAAAGCTGAAGGACGATGACACGCCGAATAATGAGCCGCCTGCAGCAATGCCGCACCTTAACATGCTGGGCTTTGGGTTCAAGGACATGGGCAAGTCAATTGGCATGGGAATGATGCTCCAGAATGGCTCTGCAAGCGCTGTCTGCCCGAACAGCACAAACGGGACTGGAATGTATTATTTCTACCTAGACATTGATTCAAGCGCGAGCACAGGCTGCTGGGATATGATAAACCTTACAAATGTTTCCGGGATAGAATACAAGTTTGTTTACAATGTGTCCCTGAACGCCTCCACTTATCTTGAGAAGAGGAGCGCCTTCAGGTGCTTGAAGGAAAACACAACAAGCTTTGGCCTCTTCCCTGCCAAGCTCACATCTCCTGTTAACCCATTCAACCCGTCACAGACTCCAATGTGCTCATTTGGCGCTGCAATAATGGTAGTTCCTTTGGAGGATATAGGAAACCCCAAGACGCCTATCACTTACCATTTGGCCACAGTGGATAATGTCACTGGGAGCGCAAACTTGTCAAATGACACTATTTTCAATGCCACTTACACTCCAGGGACGGTTGACTATTACCCTCCGGACTGCGAGAAGAATGCGCTTGCGTGCGGAACAGCGTTCTCCAAGCTTGGAGGAGGAAGGTTCACTCCTTTTGAGGATTGCGCCCTTGGCAGCCCTGATGAGGACCAGGATGGCACTGCAAACTGCAATGATGTTGACTGCGCCCAGGTTCCCTGGTGCAGCGCCAACAGGGCAACTTTGCTTGCAAATGACAAGACAGCCCCAAGGGTGCTGAGCAACATCATTGATGAGTTTGACGGGTTTGCGCTGCTGAGGCAGTCAACATCTGAGCCTTCAAACATGAGCATAGAGTTTTATAACACAACTGGCACTTGCATAGTGTCCTTGGCAAATCTTTCTGACTCCATTTCTGGCGGCGCCTTTGAGATAGACCGCTACAAGCCCTGGCACGGCATTACGTTTGACAATACGACAATAACAGACTCTTCAATGGTTCCCTTGAAGGCCAACACGACTTATTATTACAGGATTAGGAACTGCGACTTGTCCAACAACTGTGCAATCAGCGCCTGCCTCAACTTCACCACCAAGACTTCGGGAGTGAAGAACTTCAACTTTGGAATAATATTTGATGCCAAGAGCACAGCAATGTCTGGACTGAACTTGACATACTGGAATGGCAGCCACAATGTCGGGTTCAGCATAAAGAACATCAGCTACATCTCAAACACAACGTTGAGGTTTGACAACTACAACACCACTTTCAACGGCACCACAAAGCCATACAACATCCAGTTTGAAGGCGTTGACATTGCAAAGGCAACTTCAATCAACATGACTGACATGATGATAATGACGCAGGTCAACGAGACAGGGCTTACAGGCGGCTCAGGCTCAAACGCCCGAATGCTGGTGGGAATGAACGGCACAAAGTGGCAGGAGATGGCTCAGTTGCTTGGAATAGATTCAGTCATTGTCAATATTTCCCAGATTGGAAACAGGGTTATAAAGTGCGACATAAACGGCTCAAACTGCATTGACGTGACAGCAAACATAACTGTGCTGAAGCAGGGGTCAAACTACACGACAATCAAGATTCCAACTTATGGCCTTGGAGGATTCTCAGCATATGGAGTGAACAATTCAGGGGTTCTCGTATCCTCTGACAGGACAGCTTACCAGTGCTTCCCAAGATGCACGCTGTATTTCAATGTGACAAACTACCAATCCAACTATTCCCAGGTATTTAACCTCACAATCAAGGTCAACGACACAGCTGCCAAGGCAAATTACAACATTTCATACCTTAACCTGAGCAACCTGACAAGCGGCTGGGTGTGGCTGTCTTCAAACAACCAGTCAAACCTGACCAATTACTTCTTCAACATCACTGATTCGGCAAGGCAGAACATAACTGTCCACCAGTTCAGGATTGACGTGAACATGAGCATCCCGATTGCCGAGAAAGTGGACTTCAACATAACCGTGACAAACAACACAGGCTTCACTGCATCATGGGGCGACACAGTATGGCTGGACAACATAAACATTACAAACCCAGAGGATGACAACATAAGCACTGATGTTACTCCAGACATCAGCTTCAGGCTCCTGACATTGAATGATACTGTCCAGGAGTGCACGCTCAGGATAAATGGCACGTCTTATGTAAACAGTTCTGTGTTCAACGCCAGCAGCCTTGGCTCGGCTGCAAACATCACGACCTTCACTGTGAACAAGACCCTTGCCAACGGCACATACACTTATAACATCACTTGCCTCAACAGCGAGTCCAATGACGCAGGAAACTCGTCTGTAAGGACGCTCAGGATTACAGACACAACCAAGCCTTTGTTCAACTCCACCCCCACATCCTCAAGCCCCTCAACCTCTGGCATAACAATCTCATGGAGCACAGACGAGCGCACAAACACCTCTCCTCTGAGCAGGGGAACTTCTCAAACATCATTCAATACCAACCACACCGAGACTGACTTCAGCACTTTCCACAGCATAGGGATTTCAGGCCTAACTGCAGGAACCACTTATTACTATAACGTCACTGCCTGCGACAACGCTGGCAACTGCAACACAACAGGACCGTTGAGCTTCACCACTTCAAGCGAGGTTGCTGGCGGTGGTGGCAGCAGTGGTGGAGGGGGAGCAGGAGGCGGAGCATCGCCAACAGCAACTGACAAGGTTTCCAGGGTGTGGGCTGACCTTCCGACTGGAATAAGCACGATGAATATCGCAAAAGTGGAGATAGCTGTGAGGAAAATTTTAATCGAGACAGTTGCAGGCAATTCAAACGCAGAGCTGGCTGTTTCCAAGCTGAAATCAGCGCCTTCAGAGACAGGCTCTGCGCCTGGAACAGCATACCAGTACCTTGAATTCGCGGCCACGAACATTGTCTCCTCAACTTTGAAATCAGTCACTATCCAGTTCAATGTCGAGCACAAGTGGCTTGATGCCAATGGCATTGTCAAGGACAAGGTGTCATTGTACAGGTATTCAGGCGGCAAGTGGACAGAGCTGCCAACGAAGATAACCCTTGATGAGGGACCGTCAGTCAGCTACGAGGCTGTTTCCCCTGGGTTCAGCACATTTGCAATCTCTGGCTCATCCAAAGCCAAGCCTGCCGCATCGGGTAATGAGTCTGAAATAACAGAAGTCACAGGAGCCTCAACAACCGCAGCAGGAGCTGGAGCAAACCAGTCTGGCCAGGCAGGAGAGGAAGGAACCAAGCCAAAAACAGGCTCAACTATCGGCTCTGTGCTTGAGAGCATCAAGAGCGAGAAGATGGTTACTTACATTGCCATTGGAATCGTTGCGCTTGCTATTCTTGGAGTTATAGGTTACTTCATCTCAAGGGGAAGGGGCGGTGGCGGCGGCAAGGCAAAGGCTGAAGGCGGCTGGTAGATAAAACTACTCTAAACCTTGATACTACTCTAAACCTCGATTATCATCCCTTTAGGCCCTGGATTTACAAGCAGCGTCTTTCCAATCCTGTCTTTCTTCCCAAAGTTCTCGTGGAAATGCCCTGAGACCGCGAGAAGCGGCTTTGCTTTCCTTATGAACTTTGCTATGCTCCTGCATCCCCTGTGCTCCCATAACTTGTCAAGCCTTGTCTTGTGAGGCGGGGCATGGGTTATGAGGATTAAGTTTTCTTTTTTGGCATGCCGTGATGCAAACCTCTCAAATCCAGGGTCAGTGAGCGAGAATCCTCCTCCGCCATAGCCAATGAACGTGTATTTCTTTCCATTGAATTCAACCGCAGCAGCTTTCTTGTGGATGTAAATGACATTCCTGAGCCTCTTGCACTCCTTCTCAACCCTTCTTTCACTCTCGTGGTTCCCATGGATGAGCATCACTTTCTTGCCAATCCTGTTCATCGCAGACAGCATCTGCTTTGTGCCTGATTCGAACACAGTGAAGTCTCCGGCGCAAATCGCAATGTCTGCCTTCTTTGCCTTTCTTGCCAGCTTTTTGACTAATCTGATTTCACCGTGAAGGTCTGTAAAGGCCAGGATTTTCATTTTTTTTTAAATCAGCTGCTTTGGAATATTTTGACTAGTGCGGCTGTTACTTCATTTAGCTTTTGCCGCTTGACAGAGCCAGCCTTGTAAAGAATCAGCGATTCGTCTGCTGTAAACAGCTTGTTTGGCCTTATTGTGCTTGGCACTTTCAGGCTGCCTTTTGAGAAATCTGATGGCGAGAGGGTTATCGAATAATCGTCCTTCCTTGCGTGGCTCGAAATTTGGCAGGCTATTGTGTCGTTGCCCTTTAAGGTCGCGACAACAAGCGCTGGCCTCTTCTTCGCCGCGCTTAAATCAGAAAAAGGCAATACAACAACATCCCCCTTTACAAGTCTTTCCACGCTTCCTCATCCTCTTTGCTGTTCCATTCCTTTGCAAGCGCCTTTTCGCTGGCAAGCGCCGTGTATAGCCTTTCATTTACATGGCTCAGGGGCCTGAGTTCCACTCTGTCATCAAAGGCAAGTATGGCTATTTTATCGCCTTCCCTGAACCCTTCCAGTTCCCTTATGTCTTTTGGAATTGCTATCTGGCCCTTTTCAGTTATTGTGGCGCTTTTAACATTAAGCAGTGTCATTTTCACCCTCCATTCTTACTTGTAAGAAAAGTAATATTTAAGGCTTTCGGTTTCATTTTATCCCTTAAACTTCTTGTCCGTGTATGCATATGTTGTCTTTGAAATCCTTGCGATGGTGATGTCTGCCTCTGCCTTGCTGGTGTTTGTGCTCATCACGCACAGGATGTAGGGCTTGTTTGGATAATATATTATGCCGCAGTCATGGTAACCTGCCTTGCCGTCCTCGCTGTAAAAAAAGCCTATCTTGTGCGATATCGGGATGTTCTTGGGCAGGCCTGCAGGCAATTGCGTATTATACTCTGTCTCAGACATCAGGGATAGGGCAAGCTCGGAGAATGTTCTTCTGAGATAGGCAGAATAGTACAGCGATCTCAGGATGTTGCTGTAGTGCTTGGGGCCTATTGCATAAAAATTATCGTTATCGCCTACTGGAAGCCCCATGGCAAGCTTTGCTTCAGCCACATCAGTCTCGTCCAATAGCTGGCTATAAATCGTAAATAAGGCAGTGTTGTCAGACTCTTTGATTAAGTATACCAGCAATTCCCTTACTGTCAACTCATATCCTTCACCTTTCAAGCCGAGAGTCCCGGATTTCAGGTCAAGGTCTTCAGCCTTCAATGAAACTTTCTGGTCCAGTGAAAGCTCGCCCTTTTCTATTTTTTTCAGCACGGCAACAATCACAGGAACCTTAAGCAGGCTTGATGGTATGAACTCATCTCTTTCATTTATTCCAATCCATGCGCCGGTATTAAGGTCTTCAAAATACAATCCATAAGTGCCATTGATGTTGGGGCCATTCACCACTTCTAATAGCTCTTTTTTAAGTTTCTGATACTCTACTGAATACTGGTTTTGGATGGCCAGGAAATCGCCCAAGTCCATCCAGGCTATGTCAGACGATATGAGCTGGAACTTGGGCTTGTACTTGCTCTCAAAATGCCTGTAGATAACTACATTTGAAATCAAGGAAACAGCCAGCAGCGCTGACAATGCGATTATTAATGCCCTCTTGCTTATTCGCAAACCAAATCACCCAGGGATATTTTCTCTTAAGTGCTGTAATAGTCCATCAGCACCAATTTATCTATTTCCTTCAAGTCCTTGGCTATATATAGCCTTCCTTTTCCTGCTTCAACTATCTTTTGGGCTATCTCTGTGCCTTTCCTGTCCAGCTTTATGCCCACCAATGAAATTGTGATGCCGCTTGCAGAAGCGCTTGATGCTGCGCTTATGCTTTCCTGCTCTGGCTTCTCGCCTTTTGTTGGCAGGGCATCGGTCAGGAGAATCAAGTGCTTTGCGCCCTTTGCTTTCGGGAACAGCTTAATTGACTCAAGTATTGTCTGTGAAATGTTGGTCTGCGCAGACGCTTTTATCCGGGTCATTTCCTTCAGCAGCTGCGTAAAGTCATCAGTTGGGGGAACAGATGATTTTATTGAAGTTCCAAAAACTATCAGCCCGGCAAGGTCTTTCCCTGAGATTGCCTTGAATGCAAGCGCTATGCCTGCTTTCTTGCTCTGCTCTAATTTCTCGCCTTTCATGCTGCCTGACGCGTCCATCCCGTAAATTATGAATCTCTGGCCCCTGCTTTTCCTTTTTTGGCTCACCAGGTCTTCAATCATCAGCTCTTCATGCCCCCTTGCAATTGCCTTTTTGATTGATTTCCTCAAAGATATGTCCCTGTACTTGTCTTTCCTAAAGGCCCTAATCTCATCCTTCATTCCATAAGGATGCTCGTGCTTGTGCAGCCGCTCTCCTGTTATGCCTTTGGGCGTCAGATTATCAAGCTCCTCTGTGTACAGGATAAGGGACGCAAGGTCTATTCCTTTTTCTGTTACAGACCCTTCCTTGTCAATGAGCTTCTCGTCCTTAAGCTTCTCGAATTTCTCCTGAATCCTTGACAGCAGCTCCCTCTGGAATTCAGGCAATTTGATGTTTTTCTCCACCAGCCCAGGCTCATACCCTGTCATTGCCCTGATTATTGACTCTCCGAGAATGCTTTTTGCAAGGGAATAATTCTTCACCAGCTGATCAAAAATCAGCGAGGGCGTGAACGAGTTTATTCCCTGGTTGACAGAATCAGCGATGAGCCTTCCGTGCTCTATGACTTCGCGGTCGTTCTCAAGCACGCTCCTCATCAAGCCCTTTTCAATGTTTATCCTTAGCTTTCCCTTGTATTCCTCTATCGGGGAGTGTTCCAGGACTCGGGTCTCTTTGTCACCGGTAACCACCTTTTGCCATGAAATCATCCAGCTCTTCCTTCAGGAGCTGCTCCGAGTTCGTCAGGTATCTTGCCGATGGCTTTAGCTCTATCCTGTGGGCAAGGACTGAGATTACCGCGTCAATGACATCCTCAACATTCACTTCCTTTGCTCCCCTCAGCAGGGCATTTGCCTGCGCCCTTTCATACAGCCCTATTGTTGCCCTTACGCTCGGGAGCTTTTCCAGCTTGGCATTGTTCCTCAGATTCCTGACAAAAGCCACAGTCTTCTTCAGGAGAGCATCAGGGAATTCTGCAGCTTTCTTTCCTTTCTCAACAACTATTTCCTGCTCAAGCTCATTGGTTTCAGGGTATCCCATGTATATTATGTCAAACCTGTCTATGAACACATCGCTGAGCTTTTCAGTGCTCGAGTCCTGGGGATTCATTGTGCCGATGAAGATAAAGTCTGTTGCTATGTCAACTGTGTAGCTTCCTATAGTTGCCTTCTTCTCTTCAAGAGCCTGCAGCAGCGAATTCTGGACTTTCTCAGGGCACCTGTTTAGCTCGTCAAAAAACAATACTCCTGTGTTGGCCTTGAAAATCTTTCCTGGAGTGAATGACTCGATTGAAGCCGGGCCAAACTTTAGCGCCTTGACAGGGTCTATGTCGCCGATAAGGTCTTCTGCTGTAAGGTCAGGGCTTCCCTGGACCCTGACAAACCTTTTTTCTCCAGTCAATGTTTTTTGCTTTGTTGTCTTCCCTGAAACGCATTCAGGGCAAATTGGCTCCGAATCAATGCAGTTGTAGCTGCAGTCGTTCACTGTTATTTTCGGCAGCAGTTTTGCAACATTCTTTGCAAGGGTTGTCTTTCCAATTCCCGGGGCCCCGACTATGATTACGTGCCTTCCCATTAGCAGCGCTGACTTAAGCTGCTTCTTTGTGTCTTCCTGGCCCAAAATATCTGAGAAGCAGTCTTCCCTTGCAAGGAGCTTTTTCTGGAAATCGCTGTTCAGCATGGGATTCGGGATTGATATTTAATTTATAAAGGTTGTCAGGGAAAAAAGCCCGGGTTATTCAAAGCCTATAACACCCAATATGCCCAGGATCGAAAAGCATAGGCTAAAGGGAGAGGCCTGGGCATGCACTGCCCACTGGACACTGGACACTGGACAGGTGTGGGGGCAAGTTATTTAAAATGTCCTAAAAACAAGGTAAGACAGCATAGCAGTTGGGGCAAAATGGACAAGGACAAGGCACTGGTAGTATTTCAGGATAAGAAGATTAGAAGGGTTTGGAGTAATGATGAGTGGTATTTCTCGGTTGTTGATATCGTTGGTGCACTTACTGAAAGCGAAGATGCACGTAATTACTGGAAAGTTCTTAAGCACAGGCTAATCAAAGAAGGCAGTGAGGTGGTTACAAAATGTAACCAACTGAAATTGCCGGCAGTAGATGGAAAGTTTTATGAAACTGATTGCGCCAATACAAAAACGTTGTTTAGAATAATACAATCTGTTCCTTCTAAAAATGCTGAGCCTTTCAAGCTATGGCTTGCTCAAGTAGGTTATGAGCGTGTTGAGGAGATACAAAATCCTGAGCTTGCCCAGGCCAGAATGAAGGGTATTTACAGGGCAAAAGGCTACTCGGAAGACTGGATTGAGAAGCGAGTCAGGGGCATCGCAATAAGGCAGGAATTGACCGATGAATGGCAAAAACGAGGAGTCAAGGAAGACAAGGAATATGCCATACTAACAAACGAAATCAGCAAGGCAACCTTTGGCAAAACAGTTGAAGAATATAAGGCGCTCAAAAGCCTAAAGAGAGAAAACCTAAGAGACCACATGAATGACCTTGAACTAATATTCTCAATGCTTGGTGAAAGATCAACAACTGAAATAGCCCGAACAAAAGATGCAAAAGGGTTAATGCAAAACAAGGATGCAGCCAAAAGAGGCGGCAACATAGCAGGAGATGCCAGAAGAGCGCTGGAAATAGAAACAGGAAACAAAGTGGTAAACAAGGAAAACTACCTTGATGCACCTGAAAAAGAGAAAAGGAAGAGATTAGGGAAATAGAAAGATGACAGGGAAAAATAGGTGTGATTATCAAGGGACCTGCAAGAATAAAGCTTATCGTGAAGTCTATCCTTCTATTTTGGGAGGAAAACATAAGGGTTCTGGGTGGAGTTACTTATGCAGGACGCATTTTTCTCAAGAGCAGAAAAAATTCAAAGGAAAGCTTCCTAATGCTTCTGTTTAAATAATGCGCAATCTCCTAAAATTTTGCAAGGACGACTAATAAAAACCCCAAAACAGCTGCAAAACAATGGTTTGTCCGAATTGGGCTTTCATGCATTCCTTCCATTCCATTGTTCCCCGCCATGGAAGCCATGCTTCTTGTCATTTCATCCTTTCCTTCCTGTAGCTGTCTATAACGTTTCTGAGGACATCAGTCTTTGCCTTCTCTTCCTCAAGCCTTGCCTTGTCCATTGATGCAAAATTCCTTGTCTCCATCATGTCTATTCTTGACACGTCAATAATTGCAATGCCAATCCTTACTCTAGGCCTTGGGCTTGCTCTTTTGGACAGCACGAGGTTCTTATCCTTTATTTCATCAACGCATCTCTGGCTGAAATCATCCAGGCTATTTACCAGCAGTATGTCGCCTTCCCTTATGTTCAGCAGCCTTTTCTTTTTCAGGTATTCATCCCAGGACAGGTTGTCAAGCTTTTTTGCAATTATTTTGCCTTTGATATTGGACAGCATCATGTTTGCAGCCCTTTCCCTTTCTGCGCCTTCCACAATCAGCTTTTCTTTTTCCCTTATATGTGACCAAAGAGATTCTATTTTCCTTGCAGCAAGGGCATCCTTGGGTTCAGGCATCGCTGTCTTTAGCACAGCCTTCCTGTGCTTGGTCTTGCTCTTGTTCAGCGCCCTTATGAGCTTTGAGCTGTGCTTCTTCAATGCATGGTTCTCCCGTTCCAGCCTCTTCATTTGATCAATAAGCTTTTCAGCCTGAGGCATCTTGGCCAGAGTAATTTGTTTTGCAGCTTCCTTTGGCTCAGGAGTTTTCTCTGAAAACAGTTCAAGCGCCCTGCTTATGCTTATTCCCTTTGCCAGAACCATTCTTGTAATCTGTCTTTTCTCGTCAATCCCAAACTCTGCAGGCAACGCCCTTTCAATCCTG
>CAYJXD010000016.1:16164-19439 GCA_964374085.1 uncultured Methanosarcinales archaeon
AGCTTGCCCACTTATTCGGCTGCAATGGAAATTATCGATTGGGAAGACTATTTGGAGTTAAAGCCAGAGCTGGAAAAAGAAATTCTAAAACGGGTTAGAGAAATAAAAGCGAAGCGTGTAAAGTGCTTGACATTTGATGAATTGTGCAACCAAGTTTAGGGCTGAAATCCTAAAGCCACCCTTTCCTCTTGAAGAAAAAGGCAGGCACCAGTATTGTCACGAGGATGAATGCCATGATTGCATGGAAGCCATACGTGTCTGAGAGCAAGGGCATGAAGTCAAAGTTCATGCCATAAATGGTGGCAATAAGCGTTGGAAGGAGCAGTATGAGACCCCATGACGAAAGCCTCTTGATTATCTGGTTGAGCTCATTAGACACGAAAGCCAGCCTATTGTTGATGCTTGTGGAATAGATATTCATGACGTCGCTCAGCATTTCTTTCTGGGATGTAACTATGTCTATCTGGTGGAGGAATGTGTCGTGCACGTCGACAAGCAGCTTGTTTGTTTCTGCATCTATTTTCACGCTTGTGAACCCTGCCTTCATCAGGAATATTATCTTTGTGCTTGCCCAGAATCTCCTGCCCATCATGAACAGCTTTCTTTTCAGCAGTATTATCTCCTTGATGCTCGTTGTCTTTGTCCCTTCAAAGTCTGCAACCCTTTCCTCAAGCGCCGTAATCTCCTCTTCCCTTTTGTCAAGCACGTCGTAATTTGCCTCTATGTCTTCCTGGAGGAAGGCGTGCAGCACCCGTCCAATGTTGTTTGCAGGCACATTCTTCATTTCAATTCTTGCGCTGATCTTCTCAAAAAGCTCCTCATAAAACTGAGAGTCTTTCGTCGATACCAATACTAGGAGGTTATCCTTTATTATGAAAAGGAGATGTGCAGTGGCGACTTTTCCGTTGTCAAGGTAATAGTCCACTATCACGAACTGGAATGGCGACATGGAATACCTTACTGAGTGGTGCTCCTTGGGATACTTTTCAATGAGCTTCCTGTCCAGCCTGAAATCCTTGGCTACCTTGATTGTTTCCTGCTCCGAAGGTGCCATCATGAAAATCCATAGGAGGTCCTTGTTTTTCGGCAGCTTGTACTCGAGACTCGAGCCTTTCTTCACCCTGCCGTTGGAAATATGCAGGTATCTTATCATCCTGCCTTTTCCGGCTTCCATGTTTTTAAGCGTTGTGTTTTTAAATCAGCAAATATTTCAGCTTGCAATGATAAAGCTGGACGGAAGCCATGGAGAGGGAGGCGGGCAGATAGTGAGGACTGCGCTGGCCCTTTCAACTTTGACCGGAAAGGCGTTTGAAGTCGGCAATATAAGGAAAGGAAGGTGCGATTCTGGTCTGAAGCCGCAGCATGTGTACTGCATAAAGGCGCTTCAGGAGCTTTCAGGCGCAAAGGCAGATGGAGTTGAAGTCGGCTCGGAAAAGCTCGTTTTTTACCCTGGGCAGGTGAAGGCAAGGACATTGTCAATAGATGTCGGGACAGCGGGCTCAATCACTTTGCTTTTGCAGAGCCTGCTCCTGCCATTGTTCTTCAGCAGCGGAAAGACTAGACTAAAGATTACTGGCGGGACAGATGTGATGTGGAGCGAGCCATATGACTACTTCAAGCAAGTGCTATTGCCGCATCTCCAAAGGTTCTGCGACAAGGCTGAAGTTGTCATGGAGCAAAGAGGCTATTATCCTAAGGGCGGTGGAAAGGTTGAATTCACTGTGTTGCCAAAATTTAAAGTCTCAGAAGCAGGCAGCTTCAGCCAATTAAACGAGTTATTAAAGGAATGCCCGAAAATCAGCTTGATTGACCAGGGCAAGCTTTCTGTAATAAGGGGAGTTTCACATTCATCTTCTGACCTGCAAAAAGGCGAAGTTGCAGAAAGGCAGGCTGCGTCAGCAAAAAGGGAGCTTTCATCCCTTGGCTGCCCTGTGAATATTGAAGCTTCCTATTCAAAGTCATTTTCAACTGGCTCAGGAATAACTCTCTGGGCTGTATTTGAGAATGCAAAAGGAGAAATTGATTCGTTGAATCCTGTCATTTTGGGAAGCGACGCATTGGGAGAGAAGGCAAAGAGAGCAGAGGATGTGGGAAAGGAGGCTGCTGATGCCCTCATAAGCCAAATCAAAAGCAAGGCGCCGGTTGACAGCTATCTTGCTGACCAGCTCATTCCATTCATGGCCCTTTGCGGCGGCGAAATCAAGGTTTCATCCATCACCCAGCACACAATGACAAACATCCATGTTGTTGAGCAGTTCCTTGGCAAGGCTTTTGAAGTGGATGAGAAGGAAAACATCATAAGGTCTGCTTAGGCAATTTAATAGAAATGTAAGGGCATAGCCCCGGGCGGACACTTAGTGTTCCCAAATAAACCTTTGGGTATTGTGGTTTGTTAAAGTTATGGATTCTAAACCATGCCAAAATGCATAAAGCTTATATATAACTTAGAGTTATAGTACTATAACTTGAGGTTATAGTAAGATGGAACTTAGCGATAACGGGAAGAGGGCTTTGAAGATTATTTTCACGGATTTCTTAACTAGCCATAACTCCTACAATATAAAAGACAAGCTGGGAATTAGCAGTGTTGGGAGCTTAAAGCTGTTGAGAGGCTTGAAGGAAAAGAACATTTTGGTTAGCAGGAGGATGGGCAACGCGATTTTTTACAAATCAAACATTAAGAGCGAGTATGCGATAAAGCTTCTGGAGCTTATCTTTCTTGACTACAGTGGCTTGTCAAGCTTTGTAAAGGGATGGATATACGATTTGCGGGCATTAGCCAAGGAAACTAAAGCCGTGTTTTTGTTCGGGTCTATCCTGACAAAGGGGAAGAAAGCTGGAGACGTGGACGTTTGCTTCATATTGAGGAGCCCGAAGGATTATTCCGGGCTGCAAGGCGGAGTGGATGGGATTAACAGGAAGAACCGCCTGAAAATCCATCCGTTGTACTTGACAGAGGAAGAGTTTGAAAAGAAACTAATGGAAAAAGACAAGCCCTTAGTGGATATGGTAAGAACCTGCGTAGTGGTGCACGGCCAGGAACTGTTTGTGAAGGTGCTGAAGAATGCCCAAAGCAGAGAATAAAGTAACGTGGTGCTTGAATCAAGCCAAGAAGCAGCTTGCCGAAGGCAAGAAGCATCGCGGCTTGGTAAAGGCAATGCCTGACAACAAACTGGCAGAAGGGCACATTGGAAAGGCTGAGCATAATCTTGAGTTTTTCCTGCTAGCCAGGAAAAACGGCTTTTATGATTGGGCTATCAATGTAGGTTTTTATG
>CAYJXD010000017.1:0-18369 GCA_964374085.1 uncultured Methanosarcinales archaeon
ATGGCAAAGCATGATTTCAATTCAACTGCGGATTTGAAAGTGTCCTTGAAGATGATAGACCAGGTCATTGGGCAGGAAGATGCAGTTAATATTGTAAAGAAGGCTGCCAAGCAGAGGAGGCATGTCTTGCTTATCGGAGACCCGGGAACAGGAAAGTCAATGCTTGGGATGGCGCTTGCAGAGCTTCTTCCGAAGGAAAAGCTTGTTGACGTCATTGCCTTTCCCAACCCGAATGATGAGAACCAGCCTTTGATGAGGACTGTGCCGGCAGGCACAGGGCGGGATTTGGTGAACAGGTCAAGATTTGAGTCTGGGAACATGTTCAAGTACCAGAACGTCATAATGTTCATCCTTCTCATTGTCGCCCTTATCTCTCCTTGGTGGGCTTTCAACCATTATTCTTCTGTTGGAGGGCCTTTGCTTGGCGGGTTGATGTTCATGGCATTCTTTCTTGGCGGCATGGTTTTTTTTGCGAGCTTCATACTTTTCATAAACCTTGGAAGGAGAATGGACAATAAGGTCAGGATTCCAAAAGTTGTTGTTGACAATTTCAACAGGAAGCAGTCCCCTTTCCATGATGCCACTGGCGCTCATGCAGGCGCTCTTCTTGGCGATGTTCTTCACGACCCATTCCAATCAGGCGGACTGGGAACTCCTGCCCACGAAAGAGTCATAGCCGGCATGATTCACAAGGCAAACATGGGCGTGCTTTTCATTGATGAAATCGCAACACTCCAGCCGTCAACACAGCAGGAATTGTTGACTGCTCTCCAGGAAGGAAAGTATTCAATAACAGGGCAAAGCGAGAGAAGCGCTGGCGCAATGGTAAGGACAGAGCCAGTGCCATGCAATTTTATCCTTGTCGCTGCAGGAAACGTTGAGACATTGAGGCACATGCATCCGGCGCTTAGAAGCAGGGTCAGGGGTTATGGGTATGAGGTTTACATGAAGGACACGATGCCTGACAATGAGGAGAACAGGATGAAAATCTCATATTTTGTTGCGCAGGAAGTGCTTAAGGACAAGAAAATCCCCCACTTCTCAGCAGAGGCTGTTGATGCGATAATCACAGATGCCAAGAGGCTTGCCAACAGGAAAGGCCACTTGACCCTTCATTTGAGGGCGCTTGGAGGGATAGTGAGGGCAGCTGGCGACTTGGCTGTTGAGGAGGCTTCAAAGTTTGTTGAGAAAAAGCATGTCATAAACGCGAAAAAGTTTGCGCGCCCGCTTGAGCAGCAGATTGCAGACAAGATTATTGAGCACAGGAAGGAGTATGAAGTCATTATAACCACAGGCAAGGCCATTGGCCGCGTCAATGGCTTGGCTGTCCTTGGCTCAGGCGCTACTTTTTCAGGCCTCATAATGCCGATTGAGGCTGAAGTGACGCCAGGAGGCCAGGCAAAGGACATTATAGCGACTGGAAAGCTGGGCGAGATAGCCAAGGAGGCTGTCCTGAACGTCTCTGCAATCATCAAGAAGTATTTCGGCGAGGACATAAGGAAAACCCGCGACATTTATGTCCAGTTCCTCCAGACTTATGGCGAAGGTGTTGAAGGAGATTCTGCAAGCATCGCTGTGGCAACTGCGATAATTTCCGCATTGAAGGGAATCCCTGTCAAGCAGGACTATGCAATGACAGGCAGCCTCTCAGTAAGGGGCGAAGTCCTTCCTGTTGGCGGAGTGTCATCCAAAGTTGAAGCAGCGATTGAGGCTGGAATCAGGAACGTCATAGTCCCAAGGACAAATGTCAAGGACATAATAATGGACGCAAAAGACTATTCAAAGATAAAGATAATCCCTGTAGAGAACATAGGCCAGGTCCTCAGGGAGGCACTGGACTGGAAAGGCAACGAGGCAGTCCTGAGAAAAATTGCCTTTGCTGACTGACTTTCGGCTAATTCTTTTTTACTTTTGAATAGTAAGAAATTTATTTAAAACAAGGATGTGCATTGCCTAGCATAATGAGGTGATATCATGGTCTTTCAGGCTTTTCTGGAGGGATTGTTCAGGGCATTGGCTGTCCCGCTGATGGGAATTTGGGATGGCTTCCTTGGAATGGTTCCGAATCTTGTCGCAGGAATCCTCCTATTGATAGTAGGCTATGTTGTTGGCTCTGCGTTCGCATACATCCTGAAGACATTCCTTGTCCATTCAAGGATTGATGACCATATAAGGAAGGCTGGCGTTGCCCATTCAATCGGGTTTATCAGCATTTCAAATCTCGCCTCTGGCCTGCTGAAGTGGTATATATTTGCCCTATTCCTCCTGCCTGTTGCAGAGTTCATGAAGCTTGGGCTTATATCAAGCCTTTTGAAGGACTTTGCGCTGTGGATACCTGACCTTATCGCTGCCATAGTCATTCTTCTTTTCGGCCTTATAGTGGCAGATTACCTTGCTGACAGGATGCTGCACGCAAAAAGAAAAGGCGTCAGGCTGTTCAGCTCCTTTGTGAGATGGTTCATAATAATTTTTGTCGTGCTTACAGCACTTGACCAGGTTGGAGTTGACATCTCGCTTGCAACGAACACCACGCTTATCCTGGCAGCTGGCTTTGCCCTTGGAGTTGCAATTGCACTTGGCCTTGGATTCGGGCTTGCCCTCAAGGATGAGGCAAAGTCCACAATAAAGCAGTTCAAGAAGCTGCTTTAAATTCTATTTTCCTTTTCTTCTTTCCCTTTTTTCAAACTCTTTTATAGAATCCACAATGTCCTGCTTTGTCAATTCAGGCCACAGCTTGTCGAGAAACACAAATTCAGCGTAAGCCATCTGCCAGAGGAGGAAGTTGCTTATCCTCTTCTCCCCGCCGGGCCTTATCAAAAGGTCTGGCTCATCCTCAAGCCAGAGATACTTTGCAAACGTTTCCTCGTCAACTTTTGATATTTTCCCTGCTTTTGCATCAGCTATTGCCCTGTTCGCTGCCTCCACAATCTCAGCCTTTCCGCCGTATCCTATTGCAAAGTTGACAAAATAATTTGAATAGCCCTTTGTCCTTTCCATCAGCTCTTTCATCCCTTTTTGCATGTCTTTTGGCAACAGCTCCAACCTTCCAATAAACCTTATCCTTGCCTTGTTCTCATCAATTCTCCTGTCATTTATGGCTTTCTTGATTCCTCTCCTGAACAGCTCCATGAGGGCTGCGACTTCATTTGGCGAGCGCTTAAGGTTTTCAGTTGACAATGCATAGAAAGTTGCTTCTTTCACCCCAAGCTCCTTGAGCCATTCAAGTATTTCCGCAACTTTCCTTGCGCCGTGCTCATGCCCCTTGAGCAGATCAAGGCCTATCTTCCTTGCGTATCTCCTGTTGCCATCAAGTATTATGGCTATGTGCCTTGGAACCATTGGGAGGCTGAATCAACAATTATTTAAATAAGTATTGGCCCAGGTTAGTCATGGCAAAAGTTGCTCTGTCAATTCTCGCGGCTGATTTCTCGCGGCTCTACACCGAGATAAAAACCCTTGAAAAGCATGTCAACCGGTTTCATCTGGATGTCATGGACGGCCATTTCGTTCCAAACATCACTTTCGGATTCCCAGTCATCGAATCAATAAGGAAACTCACCAGGACGCCGCTGGAAGCGCACTTGATGATTGAGAAGCCTTCCCGGTTCCTAAGGCGTTTTGCAGGCGCAGGAGCAGACATGATTACAGTGCATATAGAATCAGAAAAAAACATTGCCAGGGTGATTAGTTCAATAAGGAGCCTTGGGAAAAGCCCTGCATTGGCGATAAGCCCTGGAACTCCAGCGAATAGGATTTCCCCTTTAATTGGAAAGGTTGACATGGTTCTTGTCATGACAGCGCATCCTGGCTTTGCCGGCCAGAAGTTCATGGACTCAATGCTGCCCAAGATAAGGCAGGTCAGGAAAATGATAGATGGCAAATCCCTTGAGATGGACTTGGGAGTGGACTGCGGCATAAACCTTGAGACAGCAAAAAAGTCAGTTGAAGCCGGAGCAAATCTTCTTGTGTCAAGCTCTTACATATACAAAAGCAGGAATCCTGTTGCTGCAATCAGCTCCTTGAAGAGGCTGTGAGTCTCTAATCCGTTCCAGCAGGCCATGGTGCTCGCCTTCTTTTACATAAGCAAAAAATGGTAGAAATTAGATAACATAAAAAAAAGAAAAAAAAAGGCTTATCGCCTTTTTCTCCTTCCGCCCCTTGCCATCCTGGCCCTTGAGACGTCTCCCTTCCCATCTATGAAGTAGAGGTATCCCTTCTGCTTCTTGACACCCACTTTTGCGACGACTTCCTGCTTCTGCCTTCCCTTCTTTCCGCCGCCCCTTGCCATCCTGGCCCGGGATACATTCCCTTTTTTGTCAATGAAGTAGAGGTATCCCTTCTGCTTCTTCACTCCTACCTTTGCTACTTTTTCAGCCATTTAGCATACCCCCTTTTTGCTTTTTACAGTCGGAAAAGCAATTTTTCCTTAATTTCTTCAGAACTTGCTAATATATAAATGTTGCGATTTACCGACGAGAACTTAAAGGTTTGCCGACGGCTAGAAAACCTCGTCTATCTTGTTGAAATACTCCCTTGCCCTCTGCATTATGCTCTGCATGAGGAATTTCTCAATCTTTGCGTCGTAAGTCTCTGTGACAGGCTGGAACTCGGCAATCCTGTACCTATTCTTTACTTTTTCAACAAGAAGAATGTCTTTCAGCCTTTTCAGCTGCCTTCTGATGTTTGATGACGCAATTCCAAGCATTGGAAGCCTGTGCGACTTCCGGTTCTGGATGACTTTCTGCTCAATCTCAACGCACGCAAGCATTTTCTTCTTCTTCCTGTGCTTCAGCAGGACGTGCAGGACATCAACAACAACATCGCGCGAGTCCCCTGGCTGCAAAAGGCCGATTGTGAGGCAGAGCTTCTTCACAAGCTCCCTTTCCTTGAGATTCGCGGGCTTCTCGTATTTTCTAAGCGTTATTTCAGCCAGCGGAGTGTCCCTTGAGACTTTCATGCTTAGAACTTTTAATAAATGCAGAGTATAAATAGTTTTCTACCGAAGCGAAATCCGCTGCTTCCTTCAGGAATTTGGCGGAAAAAATCCTCGTTTGCAGGCAGATTCTTCCCTGGAAAACTTTTCCGGGCTGTTTTTTGCCAAAAAAAAGGATTTTTTTGCCGCATTCAAAAAAAAATTCAAAAAATTTGTCGTCGGAGAATCGCCTTTTGCGTTTTTGAAATAGAAAAGTTTATATAGGTGCATCCCAATAAAAACATCAGGTGATAATTACCAGATGGCTGAACCTGAAGAAGCATCTTCTGATAAACAAATTCAAAAAAAGGGAAAATTCGGGGTCAAGTTCGGATTCGGCCCTCATTTAACATTGGACGGGTATGATTGCTGCCCTGTAAAGCTTGATGACATGAACTTCATCTGGGCCCTTCTTGACACTTTGCCAGGCATGATTGGCATGACAAAGATAATGCCGCCTTACATCCTTTACTATGATGGGAAGGACAAGCCTGAGGACAGGGGATTCAGCGGGGTAGTGATAATAGCAGAATCGCACATCAGCATCCACACTTATCCTGAAAAGAGGTTCCTGACCTTTGACATCTACTCCTGCAAGAGCTTTGACATCAACAAGACTGTTGAGTATGTTGTCAAGGCATTTGGCATTGGAAACTTCAACAAGAGAGTGATGCACAGAGGCCGTGAATTTCCAAAGGACATGGACATGGTAGAGGATATCATGGACAGCGACAGGCTCAAGTCCAATGAGCAGGAATAGGTTTTCTCGCTAGTTTTATATAGCCGCTCTTTTTTCCGGTGCTGATGAATCCGCATTTTTCAGTGCCTTTTAACTTTGGGGGAATTCCAAGGGAATTGAGCTCTTTTTCCAGTTCAGGCATTGTCATCCTGCCTGTTCCTTACGACAGCACGACTGTTTACCAGCCCGGAGCAAGGAATGGCCCTCTGGCACTGATTGAGGCTTCAAGGCACCTTGAGCCATATGATGAGGAATCCGGGAAGGATTATATGAGCGGCATTTGCACTTTGGATGAATTGGATGTTGTTGACAATGCAGAGGACATGGTAAAGAGGGTTTACGAGTCTGTGTCTGCGCTCCTTTCAGAGGGAAAGAAAGTTGTGGTTATTGGCGGCGAGCATTCTATCAGCAGCGGCTCGGTGAGGGCGCACAAGGAAAAATTTCCTGGCTTGTCTGTCATTCACATCGATGCCCATGGCGACATGAGGGATGAATTTTCAGGGAACAAGTTCAGCCACGCCTGCGTGGCAAGAAGGATTTCAGAGATTTGCCCCATTGTTCAGGTTGGGATAAGGAGCATTAGCGCTGAGGAAGTTGAGTTTGTGAAGCGCTCTGGCCACAAGATGGTGTATGCAACTGAGATAGCGAGTGCAAAGGATGATTCCTGGATGGACAAAGTGGTGAATGCAGCTTCGCAGGATGTTTATGTTACAATTGACTTGGATGCGCTTGACCCGGGAATAATGCCCTCTGTTGGAACTCCAGAGCCAGGCGGCCTTGGCTGGTATCAGCTGATTGGATTGATGGAAAAACTCGCGGAAAAAAAGAATGTGAGGGGCTTTGATGTTGTCGAGTTATCACCCCAGCCGGGAAACATCGGGCCTGATTTCACTGCAGCAAAGCTTGTTTACAGGCTGATTGGTCTCTTTTTTAAAAATGGCACCTAGTCAATACGGCAGTTTTTCTCCGAAAGAGTATCTTGACGAGTATTATTCAGAGACTGACTGGGAATCAGAAGGCGGTTTCCTTATGCGGTTTTATCACGGCACATATAGCGCGTGCAAGCCGTTCAAAAGTTTTCTCGAGCTTGGCGGCGGTCCTGTGCTGCTTCCATTGATAAGCGCAAGCCAGAAGGCTGAATCAATTGTTTTCTCGGATTTCCTTGAGGAGAACAGGTTCGAGATTAAGAAGTGGCTTGAAAATTCGCCAGAGGCTTTTAATTGGGATGAGTATTTCAGGCTTGCACTCCAGCTGGAGAATTCCGAACTCAATGACGTCAACCTTGGCAAAATCAAGCAGAGAGTGAGAAGCAAGGTAAAACAGGTCATAAAGTGCGACATATTCAGTGAAAACCCCCTTACTCAGGTTTCCGGGCAGTTTGATTGCGTTTCTGTGAATTTCTGCCCTGAGGCTGTGGCTGACAACGAGGCAGATTTCCTTCTTGCAATGAAAAACATTGCTTCACTGGTTTCGGGTGGGGGAAAGCTGGTAATGGCTTTGACCCGAAATACGAAATTCTTTCTTTTTGGAGGCCAAAAGTTCCCTGCTTTTCCTGTTGATGAAAGCTACATGAAAAGGCTTATTGGAGAGCTTGGCTTCAGGATACTTGATTTCAGGTCAACTGATGTCAATTATGATGACGGCTATGATGGGATAATGGCGATAACCGCAGAAAAATTAGCTCCTAACCACTGAGAAGCTTTTTATCAGGAAAGCCGGGTGGTATCTCATTTTTGCTTCCATCAAGTATGGAACTCCCATGTCTTCCTGGGCGTTTGCCCATTCAAACCCGTTCCAGTGCCTCTTCAGGAATTCAGTGAACGTAAATTCGCTAAGCCCGCTTATCCTTAGGTTTGTCTTTTCAACAATCACGCTGCACATGTTCCTCGTCAATGCGTCACCAAAAGTCATTGCCTGGATTTTTCCGTCAATGAAGACAACCATCCCCTTGAGCTTGAGCGCATCAGCAAGCCTTATTGTGGCTTCTGCGATTTTCAGCTCGGCCCTGAACTGCTCCTCTGCGTTTTCGCCTATAAGCTCCTCCTTCTGGGATTTCCACCTTTCAAGCAGCCCAAGGCATTCTTTCTTATGCACGGGCTTGTAGTCCTCGACAGAGGGCTTGTAGTTTGACAGCAATTTGTTGATGCTGTTCCTTTTGTTCCTGTACTTCCCTCCCTTAAGCGCGACAAGCTCCGGTATGTTGTAGACATACTCCTGGCTTTGCGGAATGACTTTGTACCCGTTAAGCCTCCTATACCCTTCTGCCAGCTCTTCAGGGAGATAGCATAGCCTGCTTCCTCCTTTCTGGTTTGCCTTGTCAAGGATGGAAAAGCATTCATCAAGGGTTTCCTTTAGCTTTCCCCCGCCAATCACAGGCCCCCAGAGGACTCTTTTCCCCAAAAAGTTCCCAAAAATGCAAAGGTTATTGTTGATTTTCGCCCATTGAAGCGAAAGCTGCCTTTTCCAGATGTAAATCATTGAGAATGACTGGTCAGCCAGCGGGGCTTTGAGGCTTGAGTATGCGGCCTCGAATATATTCCTGTCTCCAAACTCAATTTCCTGCAGGGTGCTCATTTTTTCCATTCTGGAATGCCATGTTGGTTATGGGAAACGTCAGGGTCTTGTACACTGACGTTGGCCTGAACTTCATCTTGAAGTCAAGCAGGGCTTTTGGGCTGCCTCCAAAATCCACGAATTTGTATCCCTCCTCCTTCAGCATTGCAAGGTCAAGGAGGTTTGACACTTCCCCAAGGCCTTCATGCCTGTAGTCGTATATTCCTATTGCAGAGTAAAACCCCTTGCCTGAATTCGGTATTTCCCATCCTCCTGTTATGCTCAGCGGCTCGCCGCCTATTTCTATTGCCTTTGCATGCATTGTTCCTTTAAACCCGTTTTTGATGAAGTTCAGGTATCTTTGGTAGTATGTCTTGCTAAAAACCCTTTGCCCGCTATCTGCAATATTCTTCCTGTTGTCTTTCCATTGCATGACAAGGTTCACCAGCTTTTCCTTGTCAACACTTGCTGCGTTGACTGCTTTATAGCTGCAGTTCTTGATGAACTTGTTCCTTATGTTCCTCATTTTTTTCCATTTCTTGCCCTCAAGCCTGTCGCCATCCCATTTGTCCAGCTCAAAGACAGGCCAAAAGAGCGCGAATCTACTGTCGCCCACAGAGTATCCGGCATCAGGCAAGCGCTCAATAAGCTCTTTCCTGACTTCTGGAGAAGTTTCCACGACAAACTTGCCGCCTTTCTTAAGGCAGAGGATGACTGCCTCAATCAGAATTTCCATCCTTTCCTGCTCAGGAGCGAGAACATTGCCAATCATGTACCACTCATCATAGCTGGCAAAATACTGCGCCAAAATCCCTTTTGGGCTGCCTGCGCTAATGAACCTGTTCTCTGCGCCATCAACTTCTATGTTGCAATAATAATGGAAATTGTGCTCAGGAGAGCTGCCGTTTTTGGCAATGCAATCCTGTATCAGCCTGCTTTCAGCTCCCGGAATTATGTCTAGGCTCATTTTCTCTTTACCATGTAGCTTTGCAGCAGGAATGCCGGATGGTATCTCATCTTTGATTTCTTCAGGTATTCAACTCCCATGTCTTCCTGGGTGTTTACATACTTATGCCCGGCCCATTTTCTTTTCAGGAATTCATTGAAGATGAATTCAGAGATTCCCCTGAACCTTGGGCTTGTTTTCTCAACCATGATGCTGCAAACCTCGCTGTTCAGCTCTTCCCCCAGCGTGAATCCAATTACTTTTCCGCCGATTTTTACTACAATTCCCTTGAGGCCCAAAGTTTTGGCTTCCATTACAGCCTGCTTTGCAAAATCAATCTCTGAATTGAAAGCTGCCTGGTTCCCATCAGTGATTGCGCCAGACTCATTTTTTTCCTGCTTCCAGAACTCAAGCAGCTCAAGGCACTGCTTTTCATGCCCCGAGTCAAAGTCCTCGATTTCATGCGGATAGTTTTTCCTGAAGTGGTTTGCCATGCCTCTTTTCTGCTTGAACTTTTCTCCCCTCAGCTCTATTAGCTCTCGTGTCAGGTAGACATAATCCTGGTTTTGCCTTTCCGCATAATAGCCGTCAATTCCTTCATAGCCTTCCTTCAATTCCTCAGGGAGATAGCACAGCTTGCTCATCCGGCTATCCTTGTTGAGGCTGTCAAGCATTTCAAAGCATTCATCCATTGTCTCCTTCAGAAGGTTTCCCGGGATGACTGGCCCCCAAAGTACTGTGCTTCCATCAACATCATAGTCTGCGAAGACGCAAAGGTTTTTTTCCAGAATCATCCACCTGATGCCAAGCAGCTTCCTGCAAAGGTATGCCATGGCAAATGACTGGTCGGCAAGCGGGAATTTCAATGCCTTGTATGCTCTCTCAAAAATTTCCCGGTCTTCCAGCCGTATCGGCTTCAATTCTGAAGTGCCTGCTCGCATATTTGTTCATTATTGCGACCATTAATAAATTTTGTCAAAAAAAACAAATACCTATTCAACTACTTTGAAAGAAATCTGTATTTCCTTGTCCCTTATTTTCTCTGTTGCCGAATGGCTGCCATGCATCTTTGCCCCGAATTCCATGCCATCTGCCCCTGTCCTGTCCATTATTTGTTCCTTGAAGCCGTGCAGCATCTGCTGCGTGTGGCTGTCAGTGGAAATTGACATCCTGATTCTTTGCGGCTTCTTAAGCCCTGCCTTCTTCCTCATGCTCTGTATCCTCCTCATCAGTTCCCGTGCATATCCTTCTGCCTCAAGCTCTGGGCTTGTCATTATGTTTACAAGGACTTCTCCCTGCTCAAACTGAACATACTCAAACCCGTGTGGCGCAACTTTTGACACTGTCATGTGCTCCAGGGTGATGGAAACTTTTTCATCATCAATGCTTACATTGAATGAGCCGTCCTTCTCTATGTATCTTAGCACTGTTTCAGGCGAAGTCATTGCCAGCGCAGCTATTATCCTTGTTGCCTTCTGGCTGCCGAATGCAGGCTCAAGCTTCTGGTAGTCTGCCTTCACTGATGTTTTCACGTCAAACTTTGAGACAACCTTTATTTCCTTCACGTTTGTCTGCTTCTTAATCGACTCGAGCACTTCCTCCTTAAGCTCTGTCGTGACTATGACTGCCTCTTTCAGCGGCCACCTTATGCCGAGCTTTGCCTTTTCCCTGGCAGAGAGTATTGCCTGGATTGCGCTCTTTGCAGTCGCAAACCCTTTCTCCAGCTCCTCGTCAATCATCTTGAGGTCAAATGACGGCCAGTCATCAAGGTGTATGCTTTCCCCGAGTTTAAACTTTTCCTTCAGGTTATGGTGAATTTTTTCAGCAATGAACGGGGCTATTGGCGCAAGCATCCTCAGGGATTCCATGTAAACAGTAAACACTGTGTGCAGGACTGTGTTCCTCTCCTCATCTGTTCCCGAAGCCTTGTCCCTTGTGAGCTGGATGTATGTCCTGCTCAGCTCAAGCAAAAGCTCCTCAACAACCCATGGAGTTTCATTCAGGTAATAGTTGTCAAACATGTAAGTTGCCTTTTGAATTGATGAATGCAGCTTTGAAAGCATGTACCTTTCCTCTGTTGACAATTCTTTTTCTCCTTCAATATCTGCTGTCTCCGCTAGTTCAAGCAGGAAATTCTGTATGTTCCAGAAAACTGTAAGGTTCTTGTTCTTGAGCTTCATGTCCTCGAAGTTGTAGTTCAGGTCAAACCCAGGCTTTGCCCCTCCGATTGCATAGTATCTTAGTGTGTCTGCGCCGTATTCATCAATCACCTCATATGGCGAGATTGTGTTCTTCAATGACTTGGACATCTTCCTTCCCATTGCGTCATTCACAAACCCGTGCATATAGACTGCCTTGTAGCTGCTCTTCCTGTGCGATACCATTGACAGGCATATCATGCTGTTGAACCATCCCCTTATCTGGTCCTTTCCTTCAAGTATGAAGTCCGCAGGCCACAGCTCTTCAAACAGCTTCTCCTCCCCAGGATATCCCAATGGAGCCCATGACGCTGCGCCAGAGTCCAGCCATACATCAAGGACATCTGGAATCCTCTTCATTTCGCTTCCGCATTCGCATTGCAAGGTAACATCATCTATCCAAGGCCTGTGCAGGTTTGATATTTTTCCAGGCAGCTCCTTCATTGAGCCAATTACCATTGTGTCATTGCAGTTCCCGCATCTCCATATCGGCAGGGGTATTCCCCAGAACCTCTGCCGTGAAATGCACCAATCTTGAATGTTCTGAAGCCACGACTCAAACCACCTTGTTCCTCCCCAGTCTGGCACCCACCTGACTCTCTCATTCTCGCTGAGCATTTTTTCCTTCAGCTTTTCAGTTGCAAGGAACCATTGCTCTGTCGCCCTGTAAATCACTGGAGTTTCGCACCTCCAGCAGCACGGGTATTCATGCGCAAAGTCATTTGTTGCCGCAAGCAATTTTTTCTTATCCAGGTCATCAATCAATATTTGGTCATTGTTTTCCTTTGCCCTCATTCCAGTGTACTTGCCGGCATCCCTGAAGTATCCCTGCTCATCAAGGGTGTTGAACGGCGGCAAATCATTCTTCTTTCCCATTTCAAAGTCTTCAGGCCCGCAGCCTGGCGCCATATGCACTAACCCTGTTCCGCCCTCAAGGTTCACAAACTCGCTGCTCATCAGCACTGAATACGCGTTTTCATTTTTCAGCTCCCTGTGGAATTCAATCTCTTCCCTGAATGGCGTTTCATACTTCATTCCTTTAAGGTCAGAGCCCCTGAAGCTTTCTCCAGCCTCAAATTTCATTCCGCAGATGCCAGAAATAACTTGTTTTGCAAGCGCTTTTGCCAGAATCCATTTCTCGCCATTTTCAGCTTCTGCCTTGACATACTCAAAGTCAGGGTGGCACATCACTGCAAGGTTGAATGGCAGTGTCCATGGAGTTGTTGTCCAGACAATAAGGAAAGTTCGAGGCTCTCCAATTACTTTTAGCCTAACAAAAACAGACTTGTCAGTCAGGTCCTTGTAGGTCAGCTCATGCTTTGCAAGGGCTGTTGCGCACCGTGGGCACCATGTCATGCTTTTCTTGCCCTCATACAGGTAGCCGTTCTTGTTTGCCTCTGAAAGCGCCCACCATGCCCCTTCTATGTATTCGCTCTTTATCGTCATGTAAGGGTTGTCCCAGTCCATCCAGACCCCAAGCCTTGAGAAGTCCTTTATCATGGGATGCATCTGCTCAAGAGAGAACTTCTCGCACTCTTCTATGAACTTTTGCACTCCCATTTCTGATATCTCTTTCTTGTTCTTTATTCCCAGCTTCTTCTCAACAGCGACTTCAATTGGCAGGCCGTGCATGTCAAACCCTGGCTGGCTCCATGCATCAAACCCTCTCATCCTTTTGTATCTCAGAATGACATCCTTCAATGCCTTGTTCCACGCGTGCCCTATGTGTATTGCCCCGCTGGTATACGGAGGCCCGTCTATGAAGTAAAACCTGTGCTTGCCCCTGTTCTTCCCGGAAGCTTTCTCGTAAATCCTGTTTTTCTCCCAGAAATCCAGCATTTCAGGCTCTATTTCCTTGGGATTGTAGCTGCCTGCCATATTAAACTGAAGAGATGAGCAATTTAAAAAGTTTGTTCAATATCATTTGATGAACTCAACATTCGGCATTCCTTCAAACTGCTTGTCTCCTGTCACAAAGGTCAGCCCGTTTTCAAGTGCATATGAATATCCGATGCAGTCTGCAGTTGAATACTCTTTTTTCCTGTTGTCAAGCCTGAATTGATTGGCTTTTTTGATGACTTCGTTAGAGAAGGCAACAGAATTATCCGAGTATTTTTCGCAGATCAAATCAGCAGAATCAGGTTTTTCCTTCAGGAAATAATAATGCAGTTCTATAAGGTTGAGCTTTGTAAAAGCAAACGACTGGTCGAAAAAAACCTGATAACGGGGATTGCCAGATATTATTTCTATTATGGCATACGTATCAAAAAACAATTTCATGTTTTTCTTTTGATCCCCCAAAGCTCCCTATCAACCTCTGCCAAAACCTCATCTGTATTCCTTTTTAGTTTCCCCTTAAGCATCCCAAAGGTTTCTTTTATAACATCAGTTTTTTTAATCATAATGACCTCTAGTTCATCGCCTTCTTCTATGTTTTCTTCGTTTACAGTCTCCTTTGGAATCACTATTCCAAGCGAATTTCCCCATTTCTTGACCTTCGCAGTTACAGACACCATAGAATTATACAAGTATAACTAATATAAAAGCGTTTCTAATTAAGCACAGAATCGCACTTCACGCACACATGAGCCCCTTCCTCATCATTGAACTCTGTGTTCACCCCATAGTCCAGGATGGTCCTGCAGGTAGGGCACTTAGGCTCTAAGTGTTCCAGGCTATCAAAGAAGTTCATTTGCTGCATCCACTGGTGAATAAAGTAAATGTTATATAAACTTTTTTTTATACAAATATAGCAGTATATACTTACTTGAACTGTGCATAGGCAACATACAGGAGCAGCACTGTAACCGCAATTGCCACCCAATTTGTCAGGTCTCCCAAGTCAACAAACAAGAAGTCCTTTACTCCCATGGCAGTCTTACAGCTGCTTCCTGAATATATAAACTTGTGGTGCAACTCGGCAGTGAAAAAGGAAAACTATTATACTAGATGCTGCCTTTCAGAATCCAAAAAAGCGTGCTTTGAAGATGAAACGTAATCTCGCCCCTAGTGAATCTAGGCGCATACTCTCGAAAGTTCCCATACAGGTCAGCTTTTGGCTGTGCACTAACGAGCAGCTGAGAAACCTTGACGAGCTGGCGGCAGCCTTGGAGCAGGTTAGCGATGATGTGTTCAGGTATCATGTAAACCGGGACAAGAATGACTTTGAGGCGTGGATTAGGGATGTCATCAGCGACAAGGAGCTGGCAAGGGAAATATCAAGGATAAAGACCCGCGAAACCCTGATAAGGAAGATTACCGAGCGGGTTGGTGAATTGAGGAAAACAGTCAGCAAGAGCCTGAAGCAGGCAAAGAGGAAGTCAAAAGCAAGGAAACCAAGGCCAAAGCGCAAAAAAAAGTCCAGCCGCCAAAAGGCCAAGAAAAAGAAAAAAGGGAAGGTCAGAAGGCAGGCAAAGAAGAAGGCAAAGCGAAGCAAGTCACCAAGGACAAAAGCGCGGCATTCCAAAAACCCGCATCAAGCAAAGCTTGATGGGGCCCAATTGGCGAAAGCCAATTTGGGGAAGCCAAAGACTAAAAGAAAAAGGCCAGTGAGAAGAAAGGCTAGGAAGAGGTCTTCGGGAAGAAAGGGAAGGAAAAGGAGAAGGTAGCCTTCTATTTTTAAGCGATACCTTTATATAACAGCCTTTTTTGCACTTTTCCATGGTCAAAAGGATTGGTTCTTCCAGGAGAAAAACAAAGCTCCATTTCACCAAGCCCAAGTCAATGAAAGGGAAATACCCAATTCAGGGCTTGATACAGTCCTTCAAGGATGGCGACAGCGTCCTGCTCAAGGCAGAGGCATCTATCCATAAGGGCCTTTACTTCAGGAGATTCCACGGGAAAACAGGCACAATCATAGGAAAGAAAGGCAGGGCATACGAAGTTTGCGTAATGGATGGGGGCAAGTGCAAAACTCTCATAGTAAACCCAGTCCATCTCAGGAGGATTTGAAATGCAGCCAACAGTCATTTCTGAAACCCCAATCACCATGGCAGAGCTCAAGGAAGGGGTTGCCAAAATAAAGAAAAGGGACCCAGAGCCAAGCTTCAGGGTCACAAGGACAGAGGAATATCTCCAGGCATTTGAAATCCTGACTATAAAGAAAGCTGCTGAGCTGAGTGAGAAGCTTGCAAAGCTAAGCATTCCAAGGCTTAGAGACATGCACATCAACAAGATAATCGACCTTCTTCCGACTGATGTGAATGACTTAAAGTCAATTCTTCAGGGCTACACGATAACAGTCTCAAATGAGAACCTGAAGAAGATTGTTGACACGGTAAAGGAATACGTCTAAATTTCCAGAAACCTTTATATAAACTCATTCACTTTCTTTGCGCATGGAACGGCAGGAAAAAACTTTGCATGAAGAGACTGGAATAGTCCTTGATTTCCTCCCAAACGGCTATCCGTTTGACATGAGGCCCAGCCATATGAAGACTCCGATAGTGCAAGCTGTGGGAAAGGAGCATTTTGTGCTTCTGGAATTGGTTCCGAAAAAGGAAATCAGCCTCCAGCCGCATGACGAAGTGTATATTGGCGAAGGGAAAAGAGACCATATCCATCACATAAACGGAAGGTTGGCTCCTTCAAAGCTGACTCCAACCGCAAGGGCAGAGCTGGAATTCACAATCAAGGAAATAATAAAGAAAAATGAGAAGAGGTTTGTTGATTTCTTCAATCAGGCGCAGCCTTTGAGCACAAGGATGCATTCAATCGAGCTTATTCCCGGAATGGGGAAGAAGAGGATGTGGGAAATACTTGACGAAAGGAAAGCTCAGCCGTTTGAAACATTCAATGACCTGAAAAAAAGAGTTAGGCTGATTCCAGACCCTGCAAATGCAATCGCCAAGAGAATACTTCTTGAAATCCACGGCGCAGAAAAGCACAGGCTGTTTGCTGCCTAACTAACGAAAGGTTTATAAATAATTAGTCTCTCTCGAGTGGTTATACTTAAGATAACACTTGGAGAACTGATTGCTTCTGAGGGCTACAAGACTGATATGCCAGTTGATTCTTCAGGTCCATTGGAAAAAATATTGGAATGGGCGAAAAAAGAAGGCTTTTCTCTCTACGAGCTTTCGGATGCACAGATATCCGGAGAAGACATAGGGCATCCGTTCCAAGCTCCCGTTATTACGCTTCTGGATCGCGGCGGAGATGAAGTAAAATACGCAGTAATTTTTAGAAGCTCGGGAAGACAAGATGCATATTGGCTTCATCATTGTGACGAACCAACATAAGTTCGCATAATGAGTTGATTAAAAGAAGTTCTCACTTTTTAACCGAATCTTTTTCTGGTGCCTAACAACACCCTGTCAAATTTTGGGCGGCCTTTGTATCTTGAAAATTCTTAGACGAACATAAATTATGTTATATCTTAATTCTAATTATTAATTAAAATTTCTAATCATTTTTAATGATAAATATTTTAAGCATTATCTAAAAGTTTTATTGTTAACCAGTTATTCATAAAGCTAAATAATTTAAGCATTTATCGAAAGAATTATTGTGTTGCTGCTGGCTGTTCAATCTGGGGCTTTTCTGTTTGCGCAGGCGGCTCTGGCATCTGGTCAAACGGGCTTTTCACTTTCTTCAGCTCTTCCGTCGACACTTTCGTGTAGATTTGCGTTGTCTGCAGGTTTGAATGCCCCAATAATTCCTGGATTTTCCTCAAGTCTGTTCCTGACTCGAGAAGATGCGTTGCAAAAGAATGCCTTAAAGTGTGCGGGCTTATCGGCTTGTTTATTCCTGCCCTTATTGATGTTGTTTTCACAATTTTCTGTATGTTCCTTGCGGATAATGGCTTGCCTTTCTTGTTTGAGAAAAGATGGTCTTCAGGGCCTTTCTTTGCCATGTGCGCGTTCAGGTCTTCAATGAGATGCTCAGCAACTATGAATGGCCTGTCCTTTCCTCCTTTTCCCTGCCTTACCCAGCCTATTTTCTGGCTCATTTCAAGGTCTTTCACCTTGAGGCTTATGCATTCAGAAAGCCTCAGCCCTGACGAATACAGAAGCTCGAGGATGAGCTTGCTTTTCGCTGTCGATGCGGCGCTGATGAGGCTTGTTATCTCGTCTTTTGAAAGCACTGTTGGCAGTTTCTTCATTGTCTTGGGCGACTGGAGGTTTACAATGCTTTTTTTCAGCACGCCGTCATAGTAGAACTTCAGGGCAGCCTTGATGAGCACCACAGAGCTTGCAGCAGCCTTTTTGTCTGACATCATGTGTGCCATGTAGCCCTTGATATCGTCTTCTGTAACTTGTTCAGGGCCCTTGTTGCAGTGGCTGATGAACTTTTGGTTATAGAACATGTATGCCTTTAGTGTCCTCGGTGAGAAGTTCCTTAGCTTAAGCTCTGTTTCAAGCTGCTGCATTGTCATGTGTTTTTCTTATGCGAACTGGTATTTAAAGTTTTAGCCATCCAATGTAGTCATTTTTAAGTGGCATTATGTTAGAAAAGTTTATAATTGGAAATTTATTCCATTCCACTATGGCCAGAAACCCGCAGGTGGACTTTGAGAAGAGCTGGGCTATTGAGGATGGAGATACTTCAGTAGTTTTTGCAGGCCTTGAAAACAAGGTTGCCCTCTGGGGAATAGATACAGTCATCGAAAAAGGGGATGTGGCAATCTTGGGGAATCAATTTAAGCTCGTTGCCTTAATAGGTATGAGCATTAACAATGGAATGCTAAAGATGATTGATAACGCTGTTAACTATCAAAGGCTTGAGATGATGTATGCCAAAGGGCTGGTTTTGGATGGGGTTTCAAGGTTCACTTACATGGGAGGAACACAGATTGACGGGCCTGTGACGATTTCAGGAAAGATAGGCCAATTCGTGATAAATGGTCACCCGTTGGTCGTCCACGGGGAAGTTGATATAGACGGGGCAGATATTGACGAATTTGCCGTCGCTGGGGAGATTGCTTCCCAATACCCAATAATCGCTCAAAGCTTTCCTAAAT
>CAYJXD010000018.1:0-16999 GCA_964374085.1 uncultured Methanosarcinales archaeon
ATCAAGAAGGACTTGCAAATATCCAGAGAAGAGTTTGAGAAATTCTGGAAATAAGTTATGCAGCTATTGCATCCAAATTTCTTCCTGCTGAATCAGTTCTGACCAACAGGGAATTTGATGGGATTTTCGCAACTGTCAAAAATTGGTAGCCTGGGTCAAGCTGTTTCAATGCTTCGACAACACTTGAGGGGGATTCCCTGAATCTCCCGGCATATACTTCAGCCATTTTTTCAAGATCAAATTCAGCTCTGGAAATAGCCGGATTGTAATCTGTGCTTGATAGCATAGGTGGATGGTTAAAGTCCCATTCAACCATCTGGCGAAGGTCATTATCGCTAACCTGGCTAAGTTGAACTCCATTTTCTTTTGGCCTGTGAGAAATAAAGGACAGCCATTTCTCTCCTTTTCTTAAACCTTCCAGGTGGCTTACCTGCCATCCAATTAGGCTTGCCAAGCCTCTGTCTGTCATTTCCCTGTAATCGCTATACCTTATATCTTCAGCGTATCTCTCATTTCTCATCATTGAATGAGGCTCAATAGGAAAACGTGCGACATAGAGATTTCCGTCATTAGCCTTCACAACTTCCAAGGCAACAGGAGATTCATCAACCTTTGCTCGCCTTCCTGAAGAAAACACGGCGTATTTGCCATCAACCGGCGCTGAATCTGCAACATAAGTTACTGCAGGAGTAAACCGAACTCCATCTGCAACACTGCCCACATCAGAAGATTGGCCTATATTAATATTTTGGCCTTCAATAACAGCAACATATAGTTTTTCTCTATTTGGAATGCCGCCAATCAGCTTTACAACTGGAAGCGGGTTTCCATCCTGGATAACAGGCGTATCCGTGCCTGGCGCGACAATATTGACCAATGCTCCAACTGGAACTTGCTCTGCTGTCAGCAATAAAGGCTCTCTTGTCATTGGTTTTGGAAAGTCCCCCTATTATTTAAATCTTTTCTTTAGCTACTAGTAAATGACGATTAAAATGTTAAATTCACTTCAAAGTCTCAGGATAATCGCTCAAATTTTCCAACCATCAACTTTATAAATAATCGGAGTTTCCGGACTTTTGAAAATGGCAGCAGAGCAAAAATCAGCGTTGAAGGTTGTGAAGAAGAAATGGTATCCTATTTTTGCAACCCCCAGCTTTGATGAGGCCCACCTTGGCGAGTGTTTAGTCGCATCCTCTTCTGAGCTTGTCGGCCGAGTCGTAACTGCTAACCTGATGAGCCTGACCAATGACATAAGGCAGCAGCACATCAGCCTGAAGTTCAAGGTTTCATCCGCAGACAGCGAGAAAGCAGTCGCAGAGCTTGTCTCGTTTGAAATGGCGCCATCATCCATCAAGAGGCTGGTGAGAAGGGGCGTCGACAGAATAGACACGAGTTTCGTCTGCATGACAGGCGATGGGAAAAGAATCAGGATCAAGCCTTTCCTTCTTACAAAGGCATACTCGAAAGGGCTCATCAACAGGAAGCTGAGGAAAGCCTTGGTTGAGTTTGTGGCTTCAGAAGTCAGGAAGATTCCTTTTGACGAGCTTGTCAAGAGCATGATTGGAAACAAGCTGCAGTCAGGCGTGAAATCAGACCTTAAGAAAATATATCCCATAAAGTCATGCGAGATCAAGTTCGCGGGCATAGTGTCAAGGGGAAAGGCAGTGCAGCCAGGCAAGGAAGAAACTATAGCTGCTGTGCCTGAGCTTGAAGAAGCCCAGGAAAGCTCCTAGAAAGTTCTTAATTCTCCAGTGGTTAAAAACTTTTATAAGTGATTCGCAAGATAGTTGGCTTGGTAGTTGATAATAACTCTGAAAATGCCCCCAAAGCCGCAAAAGATAACAACTGAAGTCGACCTTCTTATGAACCTTTTGAAGGACGTGAAGGAAATCCCTCTTGAGGAGGCGGCAAAGACTCTGGGAATTCCTGTCGCAACCCTTGAAACATGGGCGACTTTTCTCGAAGAGGAGCGGGCCATCTCAATAAAGTACAAGTTCACGACTCCATTCCTTGTCTACAATCAGCCTGTAGAAGTCAGGAAAGGCAGGGCAGACATTTTTGCAAAGCGCCTCGAGCCGCCTGATGAGTCAATTGAAAGGATTGACGAGCTTATCCTGAAGGCTGAGGACGCTTCAAAGAAAGGCGACTTTGTATCCATAAAGCAGGCGCTCCCTGCGCTTCTATCCAAGGCAAAGTCATTCAAGGATTCTATTTCGCTGGACCCATTGAAGAAGTCAAATGTTGAGAAGATTATCGGGAGTCTTGACCTTTCTCTCCAGAGGGCCAACAGCCTTGCAGACTCTGGGAAGTTTGACTTGGCCATCAAGCTTTATTCAGAAATCCAGAGGGAATTGAAGGACTTGCTTCTCAGCCTGAAGAAAACATTTGCAGGCACAGGCCAGAAAAGCGCCAGTACAGCTCCTGCCGAGCCTGGGGACATAAAGCAGCTGATTGACAGGGCATATTCGCTGCTCAGCGCAGGCAAGGTTCAGGAAGCCCGGGAAGCTTATGAGCGCCTCAAGGAAAAGCACGACACATTGCCCAGGGAATACGCTGAAAGGAAGCTTGAGATTGATAAAAACTTAATCAAATTGAACAAGGACTTGTCGCTCGCGCTTGACAGGCTGGCTGCATCCCAGATGGCCGAGGGAACAAAGAGGATAAAATCATTGATTTCAGGGGCAAGGGATGCTGTGAACAAGGCTGACTTTGCCAAGGCAGAGGAAGCATATTATGATATTAAGAAAGTTTTTGACAGCCTTCCCGCGGGATTTGCCCGGGACCAAAAGCAGCTTGAAAGGCAGATTCTTGCGCTCTTTGAATACCTTGGGAACAAAAGGATGCAGATTTTCACTGCTGAAATCAGGAAGAAGGAGGGCGAGATAAAAGCAATAGTGAGGGGCATCAATGAGGAAGTGAAGTCAGGCAGGATTGAGAAGGCAATCAGCCTCTACAACGAGGCGAAAAAAATTTACGACTCGCTGCCATCTGAGTTCCTGAAGGAGAAGCTTGCTGTCCAGGAGCAGCTAATGCCCCTTTACACAACCCTTTCAAGCTTGTATGCCTCAAAGTCATCAGACAGGATGGGACAGATTCACTCCCGGATAAAGGAGCTTCTTGGCACGATGCGCGTCCAAATTGACTCGGGAACTTTGAGCCTGGCTGAGGAAACTTACCGGAAGATTAACGCGCTGTTCATGGAGCTTCCGCAGGGGTTCCTGAATGAGAAGATTGAGCTGCAGAACATGACTGTGGCTGCTTACGAATACCTTCTTTCAAAGTCAAAGGATTACATGGACCGCACAGTAAGCATCCAGGCAAAGCTTGTGGACAAGCTCCTTATGGAGGCTTTTTCATACCTGAAGGCAGGAAGGCATGAGCTTGCCGAGGAAGTCTATGCTGACGTTATCAATGCCTATGGCGAGCTTGCGCCAGGCTTTGCATACGAGAGGGCAGTGCTGAGGCAGAAGATACTTGAGCTTTACAGGCAGATTCTAATGAGCGCTGATGTTGCTATCTTAAGGACGGCAAGCGCCGAGACTGCAAAAAACTACCAGGAAATACTCAAGCTCCTTGTCCAGTCAAAGAGGAACATGGACAGCAGGCAATTTGCCCTGCTTGAGCCTGATTACCACAAAATCAGGAAGATTTTCAATGAGCTTCCCCTTGGATTTGTGCAGGAAAAGCTCAAGTTAAGGGAAAGCGTCTCTGAGCTTGCCCTTTGCGTGGACTTTTACAGCAAGCTGATGTCAATAAAGGAGGCGATGAAGGAAGGGAAAGATGCAGGAAGGCTGGTTTCAGAGGCTGAATCAATGAAGCAAGCCCTTAAAATGCCTGATTCAAAGCCGCTTGTTGACTTTTTCGAGGAAGGAAAGAGAGCCAATTCGCAAAAGCCTGCCCAGGAATTGCAAATTGCCCAGCGCCAGCAGCCCCAGGCCAGTCAAGACTCTGATGTGAGGAGCCTTAACCAGGGAATGCACGATATTACGGAGAAGATAGCAAGGCTCAAGGCATCGGCCGCTCCAGTGATAAGGATGCCTGGACAAAAATAAAATGCCTGAAGAGGAGATCCATGAGCTGGACTCGTACAAGCTTTCTGTTGGCGGGGTTGTTGTTGATGTGCATATCTACTTGGAGGAAGAGGAAGTTGTCCCGATTTACAGCATTTCAATCCTCAACATAAGCGAGACCACAAACCTGATTCTCAACAAGCTGAGGGAGGAATTTGTCTCCAGGATAAATATCGGGACCCGGGAGCTGAGCGAGGAGTCTGTGGATGACATAAAGGAGCGGTTCAGGGACGAGATAATGAGCCTCATCAAGAAATATTTCCCAAACATTGACGATGCCACCGGCGACCTGCTGATGAACCATGTCATCCAGCAGAACATTGGCCTTGGAAACATCGAGATATTGCTGAGGGACAAGAACTTGGAGGAGATTGTTGTCAACAATGCAGAAGAGCCTGTCTGGGTTTACCACAGGAAGCACGGCTGGCTCAAGACTAATGTCGTGATTCCAAAGGAGGCAAGGATAAGGCACTATGCCACAATGATTGGGAGGGATGTGGGAAAGGAAATCACTCTCCTCAAGCCATTGATGGATGCCCACCTTAAGACAGGGGACAGGGTTAACGCGACCTTGACTCCAATCTCGACGAAAGGCAATACCATTACCATCAGGAAATTCTCCGAGAAGCCCTGGTCAATAACTGACTTGATAAAGAGCAACACAATCAATTATCCGGGCGCCGCGTTCGTGTGGCTTGCGATGCAGAACGAGCTCTCGATGATTGTTGCAGGCGGCACAGGCTCTGGAAAGACTTCTGCCCTCAATGCGATTGCAAACTTTTTCCCTCCAAACCAGAGAATAATTTCCATAGAGGACACAAGGGAATTGACCCTTCCAAACACGCTGCACTGGGTCCCGATGGAGACAAGGCTCCCGAATCCAGAAGGCAAGGGAGAGGTGGCAATGCTTGACCTGGTTGTCAATTCATTAAGGATGAGGCCTGACCGGATCATAGTGGGCGAGATAAGGAGGCAGCGCGAGGCAGAGGTGCTTTTTGAGGCAATGCACACCGGCCACAGTGTTTACGGAACATTCCACGCAAACAACGCACATGAGACTGTCACAAGGCTCACCAATCCCCCAATCAATGTCCCGAAGCACGTCCTTGGGGCGCTGTCGCTCATTTTGGTGCAGAACAGGAACAGGAGGACTGGATTCAGGAGGACTCTCCAGATTGCAGAGGTGCAGGAGGCTGGAGACGAGAATGTCCTTTTCCAGCTTGACATAGTCAAGGACAACCTTGCCCAGATAAAGGAAGCGAAAAGAATTTATGACACCTTGTCGCTCTACACAGGATTGTCCACAGCAGAGGTCAACAAGGACCTTGAGGAGAAAATCAGGATCCTAAAGTGGTTTGTAAAGGAGGACATGTCTGACGTCCACCAGATAGGCCTTGTAATCGCAAGGTATTATACAGGCAAGTTCAAGATATGAGAAATTAAGAAGAAATATTAAAATACAAAAACTAAAATAATTAAAATGGTGCGACGCCTTTTCTGATGAAAAGGCTACGGCCACCCCGGATGGGGCATCCCCCGGCCGCCGCACCACTACTACTGGAATAGTTTAGTCAGTGGCTGGCGAAGCGGGGGTTGGCCCCTTCGGGGTGCTGAGAGCTTTTTGCAAAGCAAAAAGCGTCCAGCCATTATTATAAGTTCAAACATTAATTAATCAAAATAAAAGCAGGTGATTGATATAGATTTTGTCAGGGTAATTCTAAGGACAAGCCCCAATTTGAAAAGGGAGCTGAAGATAGCGCACATCCCGAAGACTCCTGAGCAGTTTGTGAAGGACAACATGAGATTGGCTGTCATGCTTGCAGGGCTGTTCTCAGTGCTTGCGTTCTTCTTCTTCTCGAAGCAGATGGGCTTCAGGGTTGTGCCCATGATGATTGCTGCTTTCGCCGCTGTATTTGTCCTTTTCAACTTCTTCCTCCTCCAGACTCCGAAGGGAGTGATAAAAAAGAGGGAGAAGGAGATCAACAAGGAAGTGCTGTTTGCAGGCAGGTATCTCCTTGTCAAGATGGAGTCTGGCACTCCATTGTTCAACTCGCTTATAGACGCATCCAGGTCGTTTGGAATCAGCTCAAAATACTTCAGGGAAATAGTTGATGACATAAACACAGGCACCCCGATTGAAGTTGCGCTTGAAACAGCGCGCGAATACAATGCCTCGGAAAAATTCAAGAAAGTGCTGTGGCAGATTCTTGCCGCGCTGAAAACAGGGACTGATGTGACGGGCGCATTGAGGAGCACTCTCAAGTCAATTGCAAGCGAGCAGATGATAGAGATAAAGGAATACGGGAAGAAGCTGAACTCTCTCATGCTTTTCTACATGGTCATCGCCTGCATCGGGCCTTCCCTTGGCGTTGCGATGTTCATAATAATCGCCAGCTTCCTGCAGCTTGAGATAGGCAAGCCAGTCATTTTTGCCGCATTGTTCGGGCTCGTGATTATCCAGGGATTCTTCATTGTCATGATAAATGCCTCAAGGCCGGCTGTGGAGCTTTGAAATGGTAAATGTCCCTTTTTCAGAGGAGTGGGGAAAGGCATTTGTCCCGAAAAGGCTGAGGCCTGACCTGAGGTCTTACCTTCTCAAGGCAGGCATAACAGAGGTTCCTTACGCGACTTTCGGCGCATTCTTCTACCTTAGCCTTCTTGCGACGTTCATAATTTATTTCTGGAAGATAAACCCCCTGTTTTACAATGAAAACTCCTTGGTGAAGATTTTCCTGATTTCCGGCGGAACATGGTTTATCCTGCCAATCCTTTTTTCAGTCGGGCTTGGGCTGGCCTATTATTTTTATCTTGACATGAAGGTATATAACAGGACCAAGAGAATGGAGGAAGTCCTGCCTGACTTCCTCAGGTTTGTCTCCGAGAATTTAAAGGGCGGCATGAGCTTTGAAAAGGCGCTGTGGTCCTCTATAAAGCCTGAGTTTGGCGTGCTCGCCTCTGAAGTCAGGCTTGCGGCAAAGAAAGTGATGACAGGCCAGGACGTGGAGGATGCCCTTGATGAATTCACTACGAAGTATGACTCCCCAATACTTAGGAGGGCTTTCAAGCTGATAGTCGAGGGAATGAAGGGAGGCGGCCAGATCGCTGACATTATTGACCGCATAATAGAGGACATTGAGGAGACCCGCGAGCTGAAAGCAGAGATGAGAGCTACGAACTTGACTTACATCATTTTCGTCAGCTTTGTCGTCCTGGTTGTCGCTCCAGGGCTTTTCACGCTCTCTTTCCAGTTCCTTGTTGTCCTTCAGGGACTGGGCTCAAAGCTCGGCTCTGCAAACGTTGCTGGAGCCCCTTCCTTCCTGATTTCTTTCGGAAAGGTTGCTATCAACACAGAGGACTTCAAGACTTTCTCCCAGCTTGCCCTTGGGACGATAGCTATTTTCGCCTCCATGATCGTATCAATAATAAGCAAGGGCAGCATAAAGGCTGGAATCAGGCTCATCCCTGTTTTTTTAATAAGCTCAATAGTGGCCTACAGGGTTTTCATGGCCGTAGCGTCAAGTTTGTTCTCCGGGATTTTCTGAAGAACTAAAAAAATAGGAATGCCGCTGACGGGCTTTGAACCCATGACCTCCACGTGGCCCAATTAGAGGATAATCATTGACTTTTGGTCTCATCGCTCAATGTATATGAGCGTGGCGCTCTAACCAGGCTGAGCTACAGCGGCATAGGATTGCAGAAAAAAAGGGGTTTTATAAAAGTTGTGGCTCACTTAGAATAAGATTCATACAAGAATTTTACCGAAATGCAGGCTATTGAGCTTAGCGCTTGAATTGCTCTTTGAATTGCGCATAAAGGTCTGGTTGCCCAATGGCGTTTGCATACGCCTGGGGGAGCCTTGATAGCTCTTCACCAGTAAACAATCCTGTTTCAAATGCATGTATTATCTTGAATTCAACTCCAATAAGCCGTGCTATCTCATGGGCACTTTTCCCAGTTGCCAATCGAGCTTGCATCCAATAATTTCCAATATCTGCATGTTCTTCAGCTGAACCTCGAGCACCTACCTTTACTGTAGCCACCCTCACAAAAAAATCAGGCAGTCTGTCAAATACATCATCCATGGTTTCCCTGAATTCAGGAGAATCTCTTACTCTTCTTGTCAGGACTTTTTCAAGACCAAAAATTTTTGTCATCCCATTGCATAAATTTAACATTGTATATAAATTTTTCTAAAAGAGGCTGACAATCATCAAAACATCCTTCCGCCCAAGGGAACTTCCCGCTCAGGCTGCAGCAGGATGACTCCGCCTTTCTCGTCAGGAACGCCCAAAACCAAAACTTCTGACATGAATTTCCCTATTTGCTTCGGAGGGAAGTTAACAACTGCAATTACTTGCTTCCCGACCAGTTCTTCTTTTCCATAAGTTGCTGGCAGCTGGACGCTGCTTTGCTTCATTCCAATCTCTCCAAAATCCACTTTCACTTTGTATGAAGGCTTCCTTGCCTCTGGATAGTCTTCCACAGAAATTATCTTTCCCACTCTTATGTCCACTTTCTGGAAATCATCATGGGTTATTGTCATAGTTCTGCCTTTATTTTCTCTGAAAACTCTTTCATCTCGCCTTCTCCATATTTTCCCTGCGGCCACATTTTCAACCCGTCGCCTGCGTGCCTTGGTATCACATGGAAATGCGCATGGGGGACGGACTGCCCTGCGATTTCATGGTTTGCAAGCGCAAAGTTGATTCCTCCAGCGCCAGTTGCCTTCATCACTGCCTTTGAAACCTTTTTCACAACCACAATCAGCTCCTTCAGCAGCTCATCTGGAACGTCCATTGCGGTCTTATAGTGTTCTTTTGCGATGCACAGCGCATGGCCCTTATGGACAGGCCCGATGTCAAGGAACGCAAGTATCTTGCTGTCCTCGTAAATCTTTGCAGAGGGAATCTCTCCATTCACTATTTTGCAGAAAATGCAATCTGTCATTTGTGCCGGGATGTAATGCCTGCTTTAAAATTTTTCCCCACATAAGGTCCTATTTGCGATACAATGACTCCTGCCACAATGAGGGCTCCTCCAATCATTTCATTTCCGGACGGGAAAGTCCCGAATATTATGAAGGCATAGATTACAACAAAGAAAGGGTCTAGTGTTCTTATTATCGCTGCCTGCGAGATCTCTATCAGCTCAAACGCCTTGTAATAGAATATGAACCCGAACACGGCAGTCACCAGGGAGGCGACAGCTAGCACAGGAATTGTCCACAGCGGAACAGGGGTCAATCTTCCAAGCGGGACGATTATTGCAATCATTGCCAGCAGGCTGAAGCTTGTCCTTATCGCTGACAAAGTGTATGGCTCGATTTTCTTCACGTAAATCTTGGCAAGAATCTCAGATATCGCTGAGACTAATGCTGTCAGGATTATCACGGCAATGCCAAAGTGAATTGCTGATGGCTCCTTGAAGCTAAGCGTGAACGCCCCGAATATTGCGATTGCTGCTCCAATGATTTCCCATGCTTGCAACCTTTCTTTGAGGAAGAATATTCCGATGATTATTATGAATATTGTCGTGAACCTGAGGAAGAAAGCCGTCATCGATGCGTTTGTGAGCTTTATTGAGAATGCCCACAGCAAGGCAGCTGTCCCATTTGTCAGGCCAAGAAAAATGCCTTCTTTTAGGTTTGCCCTGAGATAATAAAAGGGGTTTGCTTTCCGCGCTATTGCCGCTACAATTATTGCAAGGACAGCAGCAGCTGCAAACCACGCCAGCTCCATCATTTCAGGCGTCATGTATTCAAGAAGGTATTGCGCGAAAATGAAGGATACAGCTAGCAGGGCTCCTGAAATCGCCGTGTAAACTGTTCCTAGCGCTTTTCCAGATGTTTCTGCTCGTTCCATATCCTCATTGCCTCTCCAATCGTGACTTCCTTTCCGCTCACGATATAAGGCTTTCTCCTTTTCATCTTTTCAGTCACAGACTCCATCACCTTCCTTGAGTCAAGAATTCCCTTGTGCTCAGCGATGTGAACAATCATCACAACATCCCAAAGCAAATCGCCAAGCTCCTCGCTGATGTTGCGGCTGTCTTTTTCAAGTATAGCCTGCTGCAGCTCTTCAGCCTCTGACATGATTTGCGGCATGTAGCTTTCCAAAGTCTGCTCTTTGCACCACGGGCAGCTAGCGGCGCACTTCTTCACAAACTCCACCAGTTCATTCAATTCCTTCATTTTAGAAAAGTGGACTGGCCGGGATTTGAACCCGGAGCCTAACGAGCAGGAGAAGATTCCTTATCCTGTCACCCAAGCCAAGGGCGCGTTATACCGGATTTAACTACCAGCCCACAGAGAAATGGCGAGTTATGGGGACTATTTAAGGTTTGCTTACTTTGCCGCATCTATTCTACTGTAATTTTTACTTTAACCGGATATTTTTCAACGAATTCAGCAAATTGAGAAGGGATATCCCTGGCATCTCTGCCTTCACCTTTCTCGAAATTATAATAAAGCCTTATTTCTAATATGTCAGTATGGGGAATTTCGCCAATATTTGGGCCTCTTGGTATCTCTGGGTGAGCTCCAAAATATCTCATAACATCTTTATATACTTGAATGTGGAGGGCTTCTTGGGCTTCATCTCTTGCTGTTGTAGCCGCCTCATATTGCTCAGCTGCCTCTAATAAAGCATCGTTTGATTCTTGTAAATTACTTACAAGCTGCCCGATGTCGGCAACATTTGTTACCATTCAAATCGCCTCCTGTGTTTCTCTCATTTGCCTGCGCAGGGCCGCTAGGTATTCAAGTTGTCTTTCGAGTGCCGCGGCATAGAATCTTCTTTCCCTGATTTTTTTTGGCATCGAATTTGAGACCCTAACCTCTAAAGGGGCATATCCCTCAGCAAATGAGGCGAATTCGGGCGTGACATCTAGTTTTGGAAGGCTACTGCGAAATGCCCCGAAGAATATCTCGATGCCCACAATGGGGGGCTCCAATTCCCTTCCTTTCCTTTCATCCATTGGCAGCTTATTGTAGGGAAGGACTGTAAAATCCTGCTTTGGCACATTAGGGTGAGTAACAAGATAAGCTTGGAAGTCTGCTTCTAATCTTCCGGTTAGTTGCTTGCGGGCAGAATCAGCGTTTTTTCTGGCTGCGTCGTGCTTTCCAACCATGGCCTTTTGGTCCATATCATACTGGCCATGAACTCTCAAACTTAAATTTGCCGCTTCGCAATAATCAGCAACAAGCGTGTCGATGCTCAATGCATTTGCATCTATCTCAGTCACTCTGGAGATGGTAACATTAACCATGTATTGTTCAGCAAATCCAGGGAATTCAGAGGAAACATCCTTACTTGCCATCTTTCCTTTGCCATCATGGTAAAGTGTTATTTCGATCCCATTTATATAAAGATTAACACTCACTACATCTGGCCGCGGGAGGTCATGTTCATGAATGTATTTCCTGACATCGCCCTCTATTCTTATCGTTAAAGCTGCTTGAGCTTCTTCCCGCTTAGTTTTAGCTGCATCTAATTTATTATTTGCTTCCGAATAAGCATTGCTTGTTTCCTGGAAAGACCTTACAAGCTGCCCGATGTCGGCAATATTCGTTGTCATTCATATCACCTCAAGCTCTGAATTCCTCATCCCAGCCATATGCTTTCATTTGACTATTTAAAGTTTGCTGGCGAGCATTGGCAGTCACTGGACAATTGTTTGATAATATTTTTATATCCCAAACAAAAAGGAATCTCAAATGAGTTGCAGGGGGTGTTATTATGGCTAGAGATGATATTCGTGAAGTTGCAAATGAGCTTGTGAAAAAGCCAGGGATTATTCTTGCGATGGACGAGAGCAACAGCACTTTTGGCAAGCGTCTCGTTGCGCTTGAGGAGCAGTTTGGCGTCAAATTGGAAAACACGCCTGAGCAGAGAAGCAGGTACAGGGGAATGGTTGTTACGACGAAAATGTTTCCTTATGTCAATGCAGCCATCCTGTTTGAGGAAACACTTGAGCAGGAAACCGATGATGGCAAGCGTTTTGTCGAGTGCCTGGCAGAACAAGGGATAGTCCCTATTATTAAGGTTGACCAGGGACTTGCCAAAGACCCAAATTTCCCTGGCCAGGAAGTGACCAAGGGCCTTGACGGGCTGGCAGAGCGGCTCAGGGGCTACTGGAAAATGGGCGCAAGGGCAACAAAGGCAAGAAGCGTTATTGCAATTGCTGAAAACAGCCCTTCACATGAGTTTATTGAAGAAGTGGGAAGGTTCCAGTCATCTTATGCGAAGATATGCCAGGAAGAGGGCTTTGCCCCGATTGTCGAGCCAGAAGTGATGATGGACAAGGGCACCCACGACATTGACCTGGCAGAGAAAGTTACCCGGGAAGTGCTGAAATCCGTGATAAGGCATCTTAAAGCAGAGGGTGTTGACATGGAAGGGATTGTCATCAAGCCCAACATGGTGATTTACGGCAGCGCATATCCAGGAGGATTCCCGCCGATAGGGCGCTATACAGTTGATGTTGCAGACAGGACAGTTAAAGTCTTAAAAGAAACAGTTCCAGATGGCGTGCCAGGAATAGCATTCCTTTCCGGCGGCCAGAAGGATGGCGAGCCCACGCTTCATTTGAGGACAATGAACCAGCGCCATCCAAACCTTCCGTTCCGCCTGACAGCATCTTTCGGAAGGGAGATGCAGAACAATGCAATGAAAGAATACGCAGCAGGGATTAAGGGAAACTACGACTCGACATCAAAAGTCCAGGCTGCATTGCTGCAGAGGGCAAGAGAGTCAAGTGACGCTTCAATTGGAAAATAATGATAAAACTGCGCACTAGCCTTTAAGCATTGAAATCCTTTTGTGCTCATCATGGTCAAGCCTGTGCTCTGCCCTTATGTGCCTTATCGTCATTGATTTTGAGCGCATAACCAGGGAGTGCGTTATTGCGCCTTTTGAAGTGAACTGCACGCCGTCAAGAAGCAAGCCTGGCATTATTCCTGTTGCAGCAAAAACAACTTCATCCCCTGCCAGGTCATTAGTCCTGTATTTCCTGTCGTGATCTTTTATTCCCATTTTCTCTGCCCGCTGCCTGTCGTCCTCATTCTTGTATGCAAACCTTGCCTGCATCTCTCCGCCAAGGCATCTTATTGCTGCTGCTGCTATGACTCCTTCAGGGGCAGCGCCTATTCCAAGCAGCATGTCAACATCAGATGTTTCAAGCGATGGCGCTATCCCCCCTGAAATGTCGCCGTCAGGAATCAGAATAATCCTTGCCCCTGCTTCTCTTATTTCCTTGATCAGGCTTTGGTGCCTGTCCCTGTCCAAAACCACAACTGTGACTTCATCAACTGGCTTGCCGCATGCCTCTGCAACTGCATTGATGTTTTCAGCAGTGGTTGCATCCAAATCAATTTTGCCTTTTGCAAGCGGCCCGACAGCTATCTTGTTCATGTAAGTGTCTGGCGCTCCAAGCAAGTTTCCCCTGGGCGCAGCTGCAAACACAGAAATCGCGTTTGGCCTTCCAAAGGCAACGCTGTTTGTGCATTCCAGCGGGTCAACTGCAATGTCAATCTTGGGCCCTTTCCCTGTCCCCACTTTCTCGCCGATGTAAAGCATCGGCGCTTCATCCCTTTCCCCTTCGCCAATTACGACTTTCCCGTCAATGTCTATGGAATCAAACCTTTTCCTCATCAAATTTACAGCTGCCTGGTCTGCTGCATTCTTGTCTCCTTTCCCGACCCATCTTGCTGCTGCTATCGCTGCCTCTTCAGTCACTCTCACAAAGTCCAAAGCCAGGTTTCTTTCCATCCCCAACATAATTCAAAATAAGATTCTGGTTTAAAAAGTTTTCCTGATGATTCCTATTTCAGCAGCTTTTTCTCAAGCTCAGAAATTAAAGGGTCTGCCTGGGCAGCCCATCTCGCTATTGAGTCATGAGCCTTCATTCTTTTAAATGCAGCCAATGCAATAAAAACAGAATTATTATCCATTGCAATCAATGCGTCATCCATGTCGCGGCTTATATCTGCTTTGCCTTCAACCACTGTTATATAACCTTCACTTACAAAGTGATGCAGCAATTCGCCAGGAACAAATCCGTATTGGGAACCCATGACATTAGCAGCCAATTCCCCTTATTTATATTTTTCCATTTAGCCAATGGCACAACTTTTATATACGCTTTTCAAGCCCACAAGCTCATGGTTTTGGACAAGCTCGGCGATACATTGAGGAGCAGCCTTGACAAGATTACAAGGGCGCTTTTCGTTGACGAGACAATGGTCAACGAGATAGTCAGGGATATCCAGAGAGCGCTCATCCAGTCTGACGTGAATGTCAAGCTTGTCTTTGAGCTTTCTGGCAGAATCAAGGAAAGAGCCCTGAAGGAAGAACTCCCTGGGATGAGCAAGAAGGAAATGCTCATCAAGATTGTTTATGAGGAGCTTGTGAGGTTTCTAGGAGAAAAGGAATCTTCAATCGATGTTTCAAGGAAGCCCACAAAAATAATGCTTCTTGGTCTGTTCGGCTCCGGGAAAACCACAACTGCAGGAAAGCTTGCAAGCTATTTCTCCAAAAGGGGATTGAAGTGCGCGCTTATACAGCTGGATGTTTACAGGCCCGCTGCTTTTGAGCAGCTTTCACAGCTTGGGAAAAAAATAAACTGCAATGTATTTGGCGACAAGTCTGAGAAAGACCCATTGCGGATTTACGCAAGGCATGAGAATGAGCTCAAGAAATACGATGTTGTTATTGTTGACACCGCAGGAAGGGATGCACTTTCGCAGGATTTGATAGAAGAACTAAACAAGCTTGGGAAGATGGTTATTCCAGACGAGAGCATACTGGTAATTTCAGGCGACATTGGCCAGGCAGCCGAGAGGCAGGCAAAGGCCTTTGACGAGGCGTGCAAGATAACTGGAGTCATTATTACAAAGCTTGAGGGCACTGCAAAAGGAGGAGGAGCTCTTGCTGCCTGCTCTGTTTCAGGAGCTCCAGTAAAATTCATCGGTGTAGGAGAAAAAATAGATGACCTTGAAAGGTTCAATCCAACAGGCTTTGTCGGCAGGCTGCTGGGCATGGGCGACCTGGATGCCCTGCTGGAAAAAGCAAGAGAGGCAATGACAGAGGAAGAGACAGCAGACCTTGGCAAGAAATTCCTCAAGGGCGAGTTCAATTTGCTCGACCTTTACGAGCAGATGCAGGCTGTGAAGAAGATGGGCCCCTTAAACAAGATTATAGACATGGTTCCCGGATTCTCCCAGCTAAAATTGCCAAAGGAAACGCTTGATGTGCAGGAAGGAAAACTCAAGAAGTGGAAGTTTGCAATGGATTCAATGACAAAAACAGAGCTTGAAGACCCTGAGGAGATTGACAGCGCAAGGATAGACCGCATAGCAAAAGGCTCTGGAATCTCTCCTGCTGATGTCAGGGAGCTATTGAAGCAGTACAAGCAGAGCAAGAAAATGGTCAAGATGCTCAAGGGCGGCTCGCCAAAGGAGATGCAGAAGCTGATGAGGAAGTTTGGCGGGCAATTCAAATAAAAATGCGAGTAGACCTTAATGCTGGAATTCAGGGTTTTCAAAACAGAATGGTTTGAAAAGAAGTTTTTGAAGCTTGATAAATCTCTTCAGGATAGAATAGAAAAATTTGTCCCTCAGCTTAGGGAAAAAGGAGATGGCGTGGGAAAGCCTCTAGGAGGCGTGCATTACTTCAGGGAAAAGAAATTTGACGGCTATCGCCTGTATTATCTTGTATATCCGCAGTGGTCAGTAATCCTTGTTGTGGATTTGGGAGCTAAAAAAGTCCAGGATGCCACAATTCGTCAGGTAATGACAAGTCTGGCGGATTATCAGGGATATGTTTATGAGACTTTAAAGAAGAAAGGCCTTATTTAGGCTTCCACTCGCTTATACGGCCATGCTTTATATCTTCAAAACTTTTAGTGATGCTTTCTACAAATTCCTCATCTATTAAGGCCTTTTTTTTCAGATTTTCGTATTCTTTCCTCGAAATGGTTACAGTCTCCATGAACCCAGTTTAAGAGCCGCATTATATAAAGTTTTCTTCATCACTGCCTATATGGGTTTATAAAAGAAGCTCGCCAAAGGAGATGCAGAAGCTGATGAAGAGGATGGGCGGGAACTTGCCTTTGAAGTGAATAATTTTTATTCTTTAAAATTTCTCCACTGCAATGCATCTTTCAAGAAGGGTTTTTCTGCTGGGAGCTGCCGCAGGCCTTGCTGGATTTAAACCTGATAAGCCTGCCCTTGCTCATCACTACTTTGTCGAAATCCCAATATGGGTAACGCATGTTGAAAGGCAATGGCAGCTTCAGGCTTTCAAGAATTCAGTTGACAGTGCAATTGGAGCTGGTTACAGCTTTGTATCAATTTATGATGCCCTCAAACCAATTGTGTCTGGCCAGCCTTTGGAAGTCAAAAATCCGGCTGTGATGACAATTGACGACGGCTACTTAAATAACCTCGAATTGATCACTTTCCTTGCTGACCGTAGAATAAACGCGGTTTTATTCCTGATTCCAGGTTACCAAGATGGGGACCATTCCTATATTGCAATAGAGCAGTATCCAGATATCATCGCTGCAGGCCAGACAGCAGGCGCCCACACAACAACCCATTTAGACCTTCCAACTATTTCGCTTGAAAGGGCGGTGAATGATGCAAGGCTTTCCAAAGAATTGATCGAGCAGGCCACAGGAAAGGAATGCAACATTTTTGCTTTCCCAAACGGCTCATTCAATGACACTCTTGTTGACGAACTGAAAGGCAGTTTCACGGCAGCATTTTCAACCGCAAACGGCGTTGCAAGGTATCGGGGCGGGATTCCTTTCAGGCCTTCCGCAAGGCAGCACTTTCCAGAAAACTGGATGTGCTTGAATCGGGTCTACGGCCTCTGATTGCTCGCTAACTTTATAAACCCGCGTGTATTCAAAATTCTGTGCCAGGGCAT
>CAYJXD010000019.1:0-16976 GCA_964374085.1 uncultured Methanosarcinales archaeon
GATGCAGGAAGCATTTTATTTCTGTCTGTATCTCCACAGGGGCTAAAGCCTCATCTTCTTCTTGGCAAACACAACAGGATTCTTGCATCTGGAGCAGATTTCCTCAGCACACTTTATCCCCATGTCACCGTAATAGCCGTCATTGCTGCAGTTTGGAGGCAAAACCCTCTTCTTTTTCATCCTGTAGTATTCAAGCTGCCCTGTGACGTAAGGCTCGTTAAGGGGCGGCTTGTTCCTTGAGTTCCAGTCCTTTACGATTTGCTCTATTTCCTTGTACTCATATCCTGTGCTTGAAAGGAAATTAATTAATATGAAAACCGCTCTTTTCCTTCCATCCTCAAGCCCTGCCGTTATCTTCTGCATGCATGGCGGCCAATGCTCTTTTGGGATGGCTCCTTCTGCTTCTGCAAAGCTGTGATGCCTTGGAGCTTCAGCCTTTTGCAAAATAGGCATTTTCGCTTCCCTGCTTTCAGGCGCAGAGTTATCAAAAAGTTTGAACATTTCCCCCTCAACTGCCTTTTCCCTGTCAAGGAACCTGAATTCGCCAACATTCACGTTTTCAGGCTTTGCCTCCTTCTTGTCAAATTCCATTATCGTTGCAGGGTTTATCGGGACAGAAACCAGCCCTGACTTCTCATGGAGGCTGTACGGCATCCTGTAAAGGTGCCTTGAGGATATCAAAACAGTGTCTATGTTCAGGAATGATTCTATGTACCTTGTAACTTTTCCCTGGGCGCTTTCAAGGGTGTCGCTTGAATTGGGAACGAGTTCTTTAGGTATTTCCTTTGCTGTCTTTGCCTTTATCGCAGCCAAGTCCCTTTCAGTCTCATTTATCCTTTTCGCCACATTTTTCTTTATCCTGTCTCTAAGGAACCCGGCCACTTCACGGGCAGCTTCAGGGAACATTGTTCTTGAATTATTTCCCTTGATTTTCTCGGGGAAAGACTCGAACGGGACTCCTATGTGGAATCCCTTGTTCCCAGAGAACTTTGCGCTCACTGCATTGATGCTATTCCTCTTTAACTCCTTAACAATCTCGTCAGCCGCAATCTTTGAGTATTCAATGAACGCGCAGTCAATGTCAAGCACCAAGTCCCATCCAATCCTCAAGTCTTCTATCTCTGCTTTCTGCATCATTGGCCCCAGCCTCATTGGATAGCTCCACAATTCTTCGGAAGCGTGGAAGGAAGTTGCTCCTTTCTGCGCCATCTCAAGCACGTCTTTCGGATACGCAAGCACATCAGGCCTCGCCCCGAAATTTTCGCCATACCTTGCAGCCACTTCCTTGTTTTGCCCAGCCAGTACCAGCTCATCCTGCACTTCCCTTCTCTTGTAGTGCCTTATCGCCGTGCCTATGTCAATCATGGAAGTTCGGGAGGCAAAATCGTTATATAATAGTTGTGGCTGTGGAAAGCTTAAAATAGTGTTGTGCCTAATGGTTTTCATGGCTTCTGAAATTGCTGACAAGTTAATGATTCTTATTGAAAAAATCCCTGAAGAAAGCTGCGTCATAGTTGAGGGAATGAAGGACAAAAAAGCATTGAGCAGCCTTGGCGTGAAAAACATAATTACCTTGACCAAGCCGCTATTTGCAGTAGTGGAAGCAGTTGCTGAAAAATACAATTCCGCATTAATACTGACAGACCTTGACAAGGAAGGGAAGATGCTTTATGGAACGCTGTCTTCAGCATTGCAGAAGCACGGAGTTTCAGTTGACAACAGGCTCAGGAATTTCCTTTTGAAGAGCACAAAGCTTAGGCAGATAGAAGGCTTGCTTTCCTACATGGAGAAGCGCTAGTTATTTAAACAAGCTCCTTATACCTTCCGGCATGAGCATGACCAACCAAATCAAGACTGTATTGCTGCTCGGCCTGCTTACAGGCCTGCTGCTTGGGATTGGCTACTTTTTCGGCGGCAAGGGTGGATTGTTATTCGCGTTATTCATCTCCTTCATCTTCAATTTTGGGGCTTACTGGTTCTCTGACAAGATAGTCCTGATGATGTATAATGCAAAGCCTGCTTCCCAATCCGAATACCCGAAGCTTCACAGGATAGTTGACGAGGTTTGCACATTGGCAAAGATTCCAAAGCCAAAAGTTTACATTATCCCTACAGAGGCTTCGAACGCGTTTGCAACAGGAAGAAGCCCGAATCACGCTGCAATCGCATGCACTCACGGCATAATGAAGCTGCTCACAGATGAGGAGCTGAAAGGTGTTATCGCCCATGAAATCAGCCACGTGAAGAACAGGGATGTGCTTGTTTCCACAATCGCCGCAACTATTGCCGGAATCATAACTTACATTGCCAGGTCTGTTGCTTTCTTCGGGCCAAATGACGATGACAGGGGCAACATTCTCTCTTTCCTGTTCCTTGTCATAATTACTCCGCTAATTGCAATCATCATCCAGCTTGCAATTTCAAGGAGCCGCGAATACCTTGCGGACGAGACAGGCGCTAAAACAATAAAAAACCCAATGGGGCTTGCATCTGCCCTTGCAAAGCTCGAGGCAGAGTCAACTAAAAAGCCCCTTCCTGTCCCAAGCGAAGGAACAGCCAGCCTGTTCATTGTAAACCCTCTGAAAGGAAGCGGCCTTCTAAGCCTGCTTTCAACACACCCCCCAATGCACGAGCGTGTGAGAAGGCTAAGGCAGATGCGTGTGTAAAACTTTTTATTTGGATTCTAAATCCACGATGCAATGGTTTCACTTGATGGTCTTCTTTTTGCGCCTCAGCGCACTGCCTATACTGCCTACGCAGCCGCTTCCCATTTCTTGCCTTCCCCGAGATTAATGCCCTCAAGGGAGTTAACAGCAGACAAGCACTTGATGGTCAGCGTTGATAGAATTCCAGAAAAGGATAAGACTGTTCCTTTGATTCGCGATGTAAGAAGGCATCTTGGCCCTGGCAACGGAAAGCTAAGCCCAGGGATTGCAATCACCGCAAGGCACCTCGGCGATATTGATTCTTGCCTGAATTATGACGGCAGCAAACTCGAGCATTTAATGGAAGCCTGCGTTTCAGAGTCAATGCCTTTATTCATAACAGTCAATGGCGTCCACTGGACAGCTGTGGGCCCTGACCCGAGCCCCTTGATTGACAAATTAATGGGCAATTATGACAATCGTGTCCTTCTGAAGGATCCAAATGGTAAATTTGTTCCAGCAGGAAGGAAAAACCAGCTTGGCATAAGCGATGATAATGGCCTGTCTTATCTAAGCTTTTACGCGCCAGAAGTGCAGGAAGCCTGCCGGAAAAACCTTGGGCAGCTTGCTTCTGTTGTGGCGAAATTTGCAGTTAGTCATCCAAAACTTTTTGCAGGCATTTCAACTCCAAACGAGACAGACCTGCCTGGAAAGTGGGCTGGGAAAGGATGGGACAGCGACTATAACAAGTATTTCATGGCTGAATCCCTAAAAGAGCGTGAAAAGTCAGGAATTTCATGGCAGGATTTCAGGGTAAAGTCTGTGAGGGACAGGAATGAACTGGACGCGGCAATTTTGCTTTCAGCAGGCATTCCAAAAGAGAAAATATACACCCATGTCTCGACAGAGGATGCAGTGAAAAGAGCGTCTCCGATAAGCGTTGGGATAGTTCCTTCAGCCGGGAACCTTGGTGTTGTCTGGTGGGGGCATAAAATGGATTTGGACTTCCTGGACAATTATGCAGGAGTCGCAAAAGCAAAAGGGAAAGGCTTCGGGATAATGATTGCAAACCCGCTTTCCATAAGCAGCAAGGGCTCTCATGACTTCATTGCAAAAACACAGGAGCTGGATTCAAAGGTAACTGTTATTTATCCGTGGAATTTCACTCCAGGCTATGGGTTCAGGGGAACCCATCTTCAGTCAGCAGCAAGGAAGGCGCTTTCATAAATCCTTATACTCCTCATCAAGAACCCTTCTCATCTCCTTTGCCTTTTTTTCTCCAATCAGCTCCACTTTCCTGAGCTCATCCTCAGTGGCATTGACAACATTCTTGACAGTCTTGAATTCCTTGAGCAGCGGCTTTGACAAACTCGCCCCAATCAGCGGGAAGCTGGAAACAATGTATTCCTGCATTTCTTTTGTAGTTGATGGCTTTCCTTTATGCGGGGAGAAGTCAGCTCCTGTCTCTTCCTGCTCTCTTTTTGCAATTGCCAGTATCAAGGCTGCTGTTTCAGAGCCATTCTTTGAATTCAGTATTGGTATCCCGTAACTTACAGCGATTGTTGCCAGCATTCCCCTTATCGCTGCAGGGCTTATGTTCCTGGCGCTGTATAAGTCATCTGTCCCCTCAATTATCAGCACAGGCCTTTCAAAGCCAGTCCTCAACTCCTTCATCTGCGTCAATAATCTTCCATCAACTATTGAGTCGGCAAAGTCATTCACTTTCTTTACCTCAACTCCAGCCCTGCTGCTGCACACATAGTCTGCCACATCAAGCCTTTGCAGGCTTATGTCAGCACTTTCTGACAATTCCTTCAAGGTCTGGCTTCCCTGCTCCCTTGAGTCTGCATATAATTTCACTTTCTTCACAAACTTGTCAAGCGGATTTGAATTTTTATTCTTTTCTTTTTTGTCCAGTTTCATGCTTCCCTTCAGCTTCCCAATGGTGTATTTCATGCTTTTCTCCTTCCTGTGCGCAACCCACCTGAATGCCACATCCCTTGTGCCTTTTGTCACCAATACAATCACTTTTCCCTTCTCATGCCTTCCTGTCCTTCCCCTTCTCTGTATGTGCCTTATCGCAGACGGGATTGGCTCGTAAAAAATGACTGTGTCAACTTTGGGAATGTCAAGCCCCTCTTCGCCTATTGAAGTTGCAACCATGACATTAAAATTCCCTTCCCTGAACTCGTCAAGCATTGCCTTCTGCTCTTTCTGGCTCATTCCTGTATCTGCTTTCTTCGCCTGCCCGACAAATATCCTTGCCTTAGACTTGGGCATCTTGTTCAGCTCTGTCACAATCTTCACAGCAGAATCCCTGTATTGGGTGAATATCATCAGCTTTGCATCCTTGTTCACTGAGAACTCTGCTTTGAGATATTCCTTAAGGGCATTTAGTTTTGGGTGCTCAATTCCTGCTTCATGTAATATCTTTGCCTTCTCAATCGCTGTCTTGAAGTCATAGTCTTTCTCAAGGTTCCTTGCTGCCTTGCTCTTTTTCTTCTCGGTTTCAGAGAAAAGCCTTTCAAGGTATTTCTGCAGCGAGCTTATTCCCTGCGTCTCCAGTAGTTCGGAGGCATGGTAAATTTTCATTGTCTCTGCAATGTGCGATATGGCAGTCCACAAAAAGAAGTCTTTTTCACCCGAAGCAATCCTTCCCTGGATTTCTGCCTGCATCTTCAGCAAGTCAGTCTTGCTTATCCTTGTTCCAGAGGCAAGGTTCCATTTGACAAGCTTCTCTACCCTGACCTTCAGGCAGCCGTCAAGAAGCGCTTTTATCTCTTTTAATTCCTTTGGCAATTCCACTTCAAGCCATTCTATCTCTATATCCTGTACATATGGCTTCACATCATTGTCTTCATAACTTCGCGCTTCAATCTCATCTATGTGAAGGTTATTGCACACTTCCTTTATTGTTTCCATGTCGCTGCCAGGGGATGCAGTCATTCCAACAATCCTTGGATACCTTGCAGACTTTTCATACTGGTCTGCAAGCCACACATAGCTGTATTCCCCAACTGCCCTGTGCGCCTCATCCACGCCGAGAAGGCTCACTTCCTCAAGATTAATCCTCTTTGTTATAATGTCATTCTCAAGGCCTTGCGGAGTGCTGAATATTATCCTTGACTTTTCCCAAAGCTCTGCCCTTTTCTCAGGGCTTACCATTCCTGTCAAAATGCACATTTTTTCAGGGTCAATTTCAAAATGCTTTTTGAAGACAGAAAAGTACTGGTCTATCAGTGGCTTTGTGGGCCCCAAAAGAAGTATCTTTGAATCAGGGTATTGCTTCAGCCTGTGGGCGGCAATCATCAGGAATATGTTTGTTTTCCCCAGCCCTGTCGGCAGCACGATTAAAGTGTTTTTTGAGGCTGCTGTTGCAAAGATTGACTCCTGGTAAAGCCTTGGCTGGAAATCCCTTATCATCAGGAATGTGAAGAATGCAAGCTATATAAGTTTTATCAGCTTCCTGTGGCACATGTAAAAACAGGCAATGTTCCCAAGGAGGAATATTCCCATCAGAGGAACAGCGCTTACAGTTCTGCTCCCAATCACAAACCCAAACCCGGCTGTCAGTATCAGGTAAGCCAAGAGGTTGACTTTCCTGTTCTTGTAAATCAAGGCTCCGGTGATAAGGCTGAAAAGGAACAGGACAGAATAGCTTATCACAGGATTCCTTATCAGGAAGCCCAAAACAGCTCCTAAAATGATAAACCCGACCAGCGATAGCTCCACCCACGCAGTCAGTATTTCAAAGCCCTTCCTGCTCCGGGCGATTGTCATGGTGTCTTATATATTCTGGAGAATACAGTTTATAAATGTATTCACGAATTTGCAGAGATAGGGGAATATATCACCCATTGAGATTTTCCGGGAAGCCTTCTTGAATAGCCAGCCTTGGCAGGATTTACCATTGGAAGGTTTATCCATGGATTCATCCATCCCTTGTTGGTCTTCAGCAGGTAATGCCCTATTGGATACTTTTTGCTTCTTTTAATGAAAACAATTGTCCCCGGATTCTTCAGGCAAGCTGCAGTTTTTGAATTCACTTTTGCATAAGAATATTTTTTCCCGGCCTTAAAGAGGGCACTGCAAACATCCCGGCAATAAGTGCCTTTAAGCATAACCCTTTCCCTGTCTCTAAAGAGCTTAAGAGCACTTGAATAATTGATTCCTAACAATGAGGCAACACAGGCTATGGCACATCCCATCGCATGCTCTTGAACCACAGGCTTCATGACAATGCAATAGTCAACCACTATTAAAAGTTAACTTAGCAACGACCCTACATATTATAGCTTCTTCTCTATCACAAAATAGAAGCCCAGCCAGAACACAAGCGCCGCAAGTATTGCTCCCAGGCCAACAACCCACCATACAAAGCCCTTGTAAAGGAAAATCGAAATTCCAACCATTGCCCCGTATGAGAGAAAGTAAAGCCACCTGCTTGCAAACAGCACGTGCAACCCGTCAGTTCCCGGGATTGGAAGCATGTTTGTGACCGCGAAAAGAATGTTCACAAAGGCAATCTTGGAAGCCAAAGGCTCAGGAAGGATGGGAACAGCCTTGAAGAAAATTGCTGTTGCAATGTTTGCCAATGGCCCCATAAGCGAAACAGCGCCGTGGTGGAAATAACCCAGTTGATACCTGAAATATCCAAGCCTGTGCTTCTCAATGATGTTAAGGTAAACATTCCCATGCGAAAGGAAAATAATCTTGCCATAAGACATGAAGCTCAGGATGAGCCCTGCAATCAGGCCATAGAAAGAGGGCTTGTATGTTGTCTTGTAGCCCTGCTCAAGCCCGGTTATCCTGTGGGCTATCTCATGGACAATGACCGCAATCACAACTGCAACCATTCCAAGAAGGAAATTCCCTATCCAGTGGACAGCCTCAAACTTCTCTCTGCCGTCATCAAATCCAACGATGAATGACATCACTATAACCGATATGAGCAGCCATTTAGACTCTTCCCAAGAGAAAGAAAGGTATCTCTTGCACTTGTCTATAAGATTATAGGGGTCTATCACCTTAATATATAGAAAAAGCTGGTTTTTAAAGGCTTCTGTTCCAATGTTTAAAGCCGCAAGGCATCAAGATACATGCTTTCTTTCTCTGTTTCCGTGGCAGCTGAAAACTCAAGCGCCGCATCAAAAGTCCTCTCAGCAGAAGGACCGTAGTTATAATGTGAACTTTTGTCAGAAAGCTTGTTCGCTATCCCTTCATTGATTTTCCAGGGGATGATTTTGTCGAACGTTATGCCGGCCCATAATGAAACAGCAAAACCTGCAATTGTAATGAAAGCTGCACCGACAGAAGTTGCTGAGGCCCTGTAATTGTCTTCTTCCCCAATAAATTGTTTGAATGAGTTATATGCCCCATAATCAAATATTGCAACCGCACCTAGGATTGCCGCTCCAGCTGCAAGCCCGACTGCCACACCGCGTTTCCTCAAAATTCTCCTTATTCTGCTTTCCTCAAAGCAGCCCTTGGCTATTGCCTCAAGGTCTGCCTCAACGCTTGGGCTGTCTGTTCCCCTGATGACATATTGAGCTCCCTCAACTGTTGGCTTGTAAACCGCGGCAAACTGCTCAGGCTTCTTGTATACATCCCATCCACCAACCGCTCCATCCTACCTGAACCCAAGCTGCCGCATCTTGTGGAGCGCTGTTTCAGGAACATCATACTTTTCAATCAAATCCACAAGCTCTGCCTTGTCCATCCCTTCAGGGGATTGCGCATTCTGTTTTATATTTTGCTCTTTCAAGAACAAGCCTTAGTCAAGAGCCATAAGACGGAATTGCATGCCGTTTACCTAAAAATTTATAAATGATGCATGATTCATTAATAATTAATGATAATACGCATGAGCAAGGGGCAGCAGATAACAATTCCCTCCAAGTACAGGAAGATGTTTGACTTAAACAGGGGTAGCAAGGTTGAGCTGCTCAAGCATGGAAATAAGCTTATCATTAAGCCTGTAGGGGATGACTTGCCCGAATTGTTTAGCAAGGCCCTTTCTGTTAAGCCGAAGCGCGGAATGACAGCGGAGCAAATGGACGAGCTTGTTGAAGATGAAATACTTGGATAGCAACATCCTGGCTTATGCCTTTTACAGGAATAAGCATACCTTAAGGTGCCAGAAAGCAATATTGCAGGGGGGAATTACTTCTGCGTTCAGCCTGATAGAGGCTTTCTTCATAATTGAAAAGGAGACAGGAAGCAGGGAATCTGCCCAAAGGTCAATAAGGGGGCTACTGAAATCCAGCATTACAGTAGTTGATGTGGATGTAAATCTTGTTTTTGAGTCATTGAAGAGATCAGGCCGCTACAAGCTAAGCATTTTTGACATGCTGCATTATTCCTGCGCTACAATGAGCGGATGCAGTGCCATAATAAGCTATGATAAGGACTTTGATGGCTTGGATATTGTCAGGGAAGAGCCAAGATGAAGTTCTTGGTTTAGTCTTTCAATACAAATTTGTCAAGCACTTTCCTTGCCCTTTCCCTGTTCTCCTGGTGCTTCTTCAGGAAAGAGGTTAGCTTCTCAATGAGTATTTCTTTCAGCTCACCAGTCAGCAAAGCCCCTGTCTTGTAGTCGTCACGTATCCTTTTCAGCTTCTCGTCGCTCTCCTCAAAGAACCTCAGCCATTGGTAGCTGACATCCACTTCTGGATTCCCTCCTTTTGCCCTGTGCTCTGCTATCGTATCCCTTCCGCCAGAGTAGGCATACTTCCTTATTTTCCTTTCAACAGTGTCAGGCGAGTCAGTTGTATAGATTGCTGACTCTGCAACTGACGCAGACATTTTTCCCCCAGGCCCAGTTAGCGGCGGCAGGAAAACAGAATGAATGGCGGCAGGCTTATAGTGCCCCAATTTAGGCATTATATCCCTTGTCACACGGAAATGGCCGTCCTGGTCAATTGCGTGCGGAATCAGGCAGGGAATATTTTTTCCTTTTATCACTGAAGGAAGAAAAGCAGGGACTGATTGCATTGATGTAAAGAAAACTTCGCCAACATTATGGCTGTCAGTGAATCCAAACACTGCCTTTGCAGTTGAGACAGTTAATTTCTTTGCCACTTTCAATGACTGCCTGTAAAGCGTCTTTGCATAGTCAAGGTCTGAGAAAATGAAAGTCTTGCCCTGCTTGAAGCCAAGAGCTATAACATCAAGCGCGTTTTCATACGCCATCCTGTTCGTATCCTGCAGTGTAAGGTTTTCGTTGAAAAGGAATTTCTCGTCATCAGTCATCTGGAACCAAAGCTCTGCGCCAAACTTGTCCTGCAGCCACTTGGTGAACATCCAAGGCACTAAATGGCCAATGTGCGTGTTCCCAGACGGGCCTCTGCCAGTGTAAAGGTAGAACTTGTTGCCCATCTCATACTCAGCAAGGAGCCAGTCCATGTCCCTGTGGGAGAAGAAGATTTTCCTCCTGAGAAAATGGTGCAGCTCGCCGGTATGGCTTTTAATCCTGTCAAGCAGCTCACTTGTAATCGGCTGCGTCCCAAACTCCTTTATCAGCTTGTTGTAGTCTATCTCGCCCTCAACCTTCCAGGGCGTGACTGTGAATTTTGGCATGGCTACAGCTCACTTACCCTGTTTTTTAAAGGTTGTGCAGTAATTATCATTTTTCTACTAGTTTGTCCAAATAACTCGCCTCTCTTTTTTCCGCCCTTAGAAAATAAACGCCGTCAAATGCCCTTTTTTTAGGGGTGATTAATATGGGGAAAAAGCTTTCGCCATCTCTCTTGTATTCAATGAAGTTTCTTAAATTTTTATATCGCATCGCCCTTTTTCCATGCTTTACAATTCTCTTTGCAACAAAAAATGTTTTGGGATTGCTTGGCGGCTTTAGCTCATTTGATTTTTGCAAGCTGCCAAAAATTTTAATCAGGGAGCGATATGCTTTCTCCGGGAGATTTTTATCATTGTGGCGCCCCATTTCAAGGGACACGCCGCATTTGCAGTAATCAATGAGCGAATGCCCGCTTGCCATTTTCTTGTGCATTATTACAACATTTTCTATTGGTATGTGCCGGATAAATTCTAAGTGCTGTTTTGTTACCTTGCTTAATATTATAAACGGCGGAGTTTCTGTGCTGGAAGAGTGCAAATCTATTACGAAAGCACAGTCTTTTATTTTTTTTAAGATCCTCATTGCGAGCCGCTCTTCATAATTCCCGTTTCTATTACCTGGAAATGACCGATTTAGGTCTTGGTCGATGAATCTTTTATTTTTGTCATATGCTTTTTTATTGGCAAATAGTGCAATGGCATTCTGTTTGTATTTTCTGTTTTTTTGCAGCCTATTCAGCACTTTTTTTCCATAATGCTCATCTCCGTGAAGGCATCCAACTACCCCGATTAATAGTTTTTCATTCGCCATTTTTACCAACCCGTCTTTTCCGAGTCAAAATCCATCTATGTAGTAATATTTACCTTGTGCAATGAAAAAATCGGGTTTCCTAAGCTGCTCAGATTGCTCAAGTCTATATTCAGTAAATGGCATATCTTGGTAAAAAGAGCTCATCAGCGCACATTTTGCTGTTGCTTGATCTTCTTCTATGCTTATCACGTGAAGATTCTCCGCAATAGAGCCGTGTTTAAGCCTTGTTTCTAAGGGAGCCAACAAGGGCTTTTCGTCCTCAGGAAGGGCTGATTCAGCTAATTTCAGTGCATGTTCAAAAAGATCCACATCATAAATTCCCCCATAAACTGCTTTTTCAATGCCTTCAGCAAGTTGCTCATCATTAGCTTTGCTTGGAATTCCACTCTGCACAAATCCCTTGACAAGGGCGAAAACTGCCATTGTATCGGCTAATGATGGTTGTTTGTCTATTACTCTTATCTCTGCAGCAACGCCTCTATGAGGCATTGGGCGTATTAGGTGATACAGGACATTCGGATGAGGATAGGCCAATTGTTCAACAGCCCTTACATAGTCTTCCAGGCTATTCATTTCAGGAGGGACTAAACCTGAAAATCCTATATCCTTTCCAGAAACTGATGCTACTGCATTCTTGTAAGCGATAAGCCTTTGTGATTGCGGGTTTGTGTCTATTCTGGACCTGCTGAAATTGCCATTTGCGTCAAAGGGGGAGGCAACTGAAAATCCCGCTATAATTGGAAGATATGTCCTTAGCAGGTTGAATATGGAAAAAGCTTCAGTTTCAGTGCTTGCTCCAATATTTATCTGGTCGCTTGCAACTCTGGCAGCGTTTTCTACAAACTGCTGCCCAAACAAGTCGGCAAGCATCCTGTATCTCGCTGAAAATCCTGGCCTGTGGCTAGTGTTCGATATTCCTGTTATTGCGCCGTCTTGTGAATCATCGCTTTTCCCGGCATAAGCCAATGGAAACATATCGATTTTTTCAGAATAACCCTGTGTTTGTTCTTCCAAGCATTTTCTTGTTTTTGCAACATCAGTTTTAAGCTCGTCATAAAGCTCTAATAAGGACTTAGTTGGTTTTGGGGAAATCTCAAATTGGCATGAGCTTAACTCAGGTTTTACCAATTCCTCTAGATGTTGGGCGGCATAAAGGTAGTCTGGAACAGGAACAATTACGCCATATCTTCTCCCCGGAACAATTACACCAGATATGCTGTTTCTGGTGAACAGCTCGATTTCAGCGCCATACAGCTGTCCAATGTAATTGCTGCCAAATTCTGTTTTCCCTCCAAATGCCGGATGGCAGTTTATTTCGTAACTTCTGTTGATTTGTGTCATAAAGCATTACCTCCCAAAAAAATTAACTAATGGAATCAAAATACTGGAAAAAAGGAAATAGACAAAACTAGGATGAACAATCGCAGCGATAACAAGTCTTATTACGGGTGCTCCAAACGCAGATCCTAAAAACACAAATATTATGTCATTTGCCAGCACATATATGGTTCCTACTTGGACAAGATTGGCTGAAGGCGTTATGGCAGAAATCAATCCTAAAACCGCAAATGATCCTGCGTATATGAGTGATAATATTGGATTTCTTAAAAACATGAAGTTCAAAACGTGCCCTATTAACACCGATAAGAATCCTACAGCAACTCCAGCTGTCGGCCCATAAACTGCACCTGAAATTACAGTGACTAGGCTTTGCAATTCAAAATCAATGCCGATGTTAAGGACATTTTTATATGTTGTAGAAATCGCACCTAGCGCTATGAAGATGGCCAATATGAAAAACAAGGGTTTTGTTACTGCAAGGAAAATAAATAATAAAAATAACCCAGATAGTGCTAAGGCATGAGCTTTCACGAATTTCAAAATCGATTTATAAAAAACCTCTATTTGGACAGAATTTTTCAGGTTTGCAAACCCCTTTAGATTAAACATTTTGGCCACCTCGGCAGAAATATAGTTTCTTTCTTGTATCCCTGAAGTTTATTCTTTCAGAAACAAGCCCTTTTTCCTTAAGCTCGGCTACGGCATACTTAACTGCCCTGATTGACAGCCGTGTGGCTGACAGTATTTCGCTTTGAGTTGCTGCGTTATCCTTGATTGCAGTTAAAACCCTGACAGAAGCCTTGCTCAAGCCACCGGCAATCACCAATCGTAGTTGTATCTATAGAATTAAGAGGGCGAAGCCCAAAAGCAACCAACTCTGGTATTTGCTATCATGGAAAGGTGGAAAATCACGCTTGCTTAAATACCTTTGGATAGGTGCAAAATACAAGGGTTTAAGGATTACTTCCATTCCTTCCGGCAGTTAAGCCATAGGCAGAAACTTCCTGCCATGTGTACCCTCCTGTGGCAGCATTGTAGAAAACCAGTTTCTTTCTAATGTCAACATCTCCAAGCATATCCCTTACAAGCTCCTCGGTTGCCTCAAGCTGTCTAATTGCCTTTTGGGCCCTGTGTCCAGATCCAATTCCTTTCAGCTCTATAATCGTTACAGACCTGTCCAAATAATAAAGCACAAGGTCGCAAATCTGGTATGGCTGGTTACTTTCAACTCCGTTGACAAGTTGCGGTTTTCTGCTCATCATGTCCTTGCAAAGCCACCTTATCCCGCTGGGATCCTCGCCTATCTGCTCAAGGTTTTCGATAAGCCTGTCAAGGTAGAAGCCGTGGTTGCCTATCCTGTCCTGAACAACCATGTTTCTTTCTTCTGGCTTGCCTTATAAAAAGATTGTCATACCTCAAGTTTCATTAATGCTCTCCACCAGGCAGCCAGGCGCAACCCGAAATCAGTAAAGCAATAACGACTATTGAAAGAATAACCTTTTGCATTATGCCCTTCTTCTCCTGAATATCGCCCTTTTGACAGCCGTTACTATGTTGTCATAACTCAGCCCATACTTCTTGTAAAGCTCCTCTGGCTTTCCTGACTCTGCAAACCTGTCCTTCACCCCGACTTTAGCCAAAGGCACGAATAAGTCCTCTTCAGAAAGCACTTCCTCAACTGCGCTTCCCAGCCCGCCGATGATTGAATGGTCTTCTGCAGTCACCATTGCCTTTGTTTTCTTCGCCGAGCCAATAATCAAGTCCTTGTCGATAGGCTTTATCGTGGACATGTTAATGACTTCAGCAATAATCCCTTCCTTCAGCAGCTCCTCTGCAGCTTTCATTGCCTCTGACACCATTGTTCCGCAGGCAACTATTGTCGCATCCTTGCCTTCTTTCAGCACATATCCTTTGCCAATCTCAAACTCATGGCTTGTGTCATAGTATATTGGAGTTGGCAGCCTTGCCATCCTCATGTAAACCGGCCCAGTATGCTTGTGCATTGCCAGCACTGCTTTCTCTGTCTGCACAGAGTCAGCAGGAACAATTACAGACATGTTTGGCAGTGTTCTCATTACAGAAATGTCAATGATTGCCTGCGCTGTAGGCCCATCCTCTCCAGTTGCCAAGCCAGCGTGGCTTCCAGTCAATTTTACATTCATGTTTGAATAGCAAACAGAGACAAGCATCTGGTCAAGAGCCCTTCCGACGAGAAAGCATGAAAAGCTGGAAGCAAAAGGCTTTTTCCCGCAGCTTGCAAGGCCTGCTGCTGTGCAGACCATGTCTGCCTCGCTAATGCCCATCGTGAAGAACCTGTCTGGATACTTCTCTGAGAACTGTATGCTTCTTGTCGAGTCCTGCAGGTCAGCATCAAGGACAACAACATCCTTGTCCTCTCCAATCTGGAGCAGCCCCTTTCCATAACCATCCCGTATTGCTGCCTTCTCCATCAGCTCATCGCCTCAACTTCAGCAAGCGCCTGCTGCAACTGCTCTGCATTTGGAGCCTTCCCATGCCATCCTGAAACATTCTCCATGAATGAAACTCCTTTTCCTTTCACTGTCTTTGCAATTATCATTTTCGGCTTTCCTTTTATGTTGCTCGCCAAGTCAAAGGCATTCATTAATTCCCTTACGTTATGGCCGTCAACTTCAATCGTGTGCCATCCGAAAGCCATGAACTTGTCTGCCAATGGCTCTAAATGCATAAGTTTCTCAGTTGGGCCGTTCTGCTGCAGCCCGTTCCTGTCAACTATGGCTATCACATTGTCCAGCCTGTAATGGGCTGCTGACTTTGCCGCCTCCCATATCTCTCCTTCCTGAAGCTCGCCGTCTCCAAGTATGACAAAAACCTTGTAATTTTTAGCGTCAAGCTTTCCTGCCAGCGCAATTCCATTTCCGACAGAAAGCCCTTGCCCGAGGCTTCCAGTGCAAATTTCCACTCCAGGCGTTGAAGTTGCAGCGTGCCCTGAAAGCCTTGAGTTGAGCTGCCTGTATGTTGCAAGCTCTTCTTTCGGGAAAAACCCTGCCTCTGCCATTGCCGAATACAATCCAGGCGTTGCATGGCCCTTGCTCATTATGAACCTGTCCCTGTCAGCCCACTTGGGATTTTTGGAATCAAACCTCATTGCATAGAAGAACAGGACAGAGAGTATCTCTGCGCATGAAAGGCTTCCCCCTGGATGCCCAGAGCCGGCTTTGTTTGTCATTATCAGGCTTTGCTTTCTTATCTCTTTAGCTATTTCCTTGAGCCTTTCAGGGTTTCTTTCCATCATTCAAAAAAAAAGGCAGGAAGCTATAAAAAATTTATGCCATGTGTTTTGCGGCATAAAGCGGTTTAAGCTCCCTGGCTATTTGGGCTAAGGTTGGCATCGTGATTCCTTGGTCAAAGTCGCACATTCCTTTGTCCTGCGGCCCCCTTATCGTCTCAATCAGGAGCGCTTGGGCGCCAAAGTCAACTGCTGCCCTTGAGCCAGGCTCTACAAGATCGCTTCTTCCGTAGCCGTGGCTTGGGTCTGCAACCCTGACAAGGTATGTTGCCTTTACAAGGCTATTGATGAATGCAAGGTCAAGGCTGTTCCTTGATACTCGAGGGTCAACTGGCCTGACTCCTCTCTCGCATATCATTACCTTGTTATTGCCTTCAACCAATGCATACTCTGCTGAAAGCAGTGTGTCATCCAGGCTTGCAACCTCTCCTCTTTTAAGGAGTATTGGCTTGCCTGTCCTTGCAGCGCTCTCTATTAGGTCGTAATTCTTGCTGTTCCTCATTCCTATCTGAAGAACATCCACGCCATAGTCTTCAAACATAGGAACATGTGCAGGATTCATTATCTCTGAAACAATTGGCAGCCCGGTTTTCTCCCTGGCTTCTGCAAGAATTTTAAGGGCAGGCTCTTCATAGCCCTGGAAGGAGTACGGGCTTGTCCTTGGCTTGAACGCCCCTCCCCTGAACATTTGCGCTCCTGCTGCCTTTGCTTCTGTTGCAAGCTGCAAGGTCCTCTCCCTTGCTTCGTGCAAATTCCTGCCTTCAACAGCGCAGGGGCCTGCAATTATCACTAATTCACATCCTCCAATTGTAATAGTGCCGTTGCCTGCAGGAACATTAATCGTCATTGTCTTGACTTGATTGTATTCCGGCCTTGAATCCCTGCTGGCAAGCTTGTAAGGCGTCATTATCGGAACTACTCTCTCTATGTAAGGCAGGGTCTCAAAATGAGAAACACCATCTTCCTGGATTCCTCTTGTGTCACCAAGCACAGAAACTCCTCTTGGGTTGCTCCTATCTGGATGGAAGCTTGCTCTTAGGTCCCTTCCATGCTTGTCTCCGAACTCGCGGATTTCAGCTTCAAGGTCTGTTGCTTTTCCTGTTCCCAAATGGTTGATATGCATGAACATTTTTTATCCTCCGGATTGAATCAAAATGAATTAAGAATGCACAAGGCAATTCTTTTGCCCCGCCTTAGTATGCCAAGTTTCAGCGCGGCTTGCTGTTTACAAGAAATAGAAGTAATAGCTAAAGCTAAACAATCTCAGTGATTCCATATCGCTGGCTTTGCTCATATTCACTTGGGAGGCTCAGCTGTTATTTAAGCGTTGCTATAT
>CAYJXD010000020.1:0-2759 GCA_964374085.1 uncultured Methanosarcinales archaeon
CTGGATGCCGAAAACTATAAATAGTCCAGCCCCCTTTAAACCTCCTGAGGTGGTCAAATGACAACTGCAGTTATGCAAAGGGATGAAGTTAAAGGTATAACGCTGCCCAGGCAAGAGACAAGGCTTTACAAGGCTGGCGAGGAAATGGAAATGCCTCAGCATGCGGTAATAACTTTGGAAGGGATGGCAACAGCTTATCTTAACGGAATGCCTGTCTATGGAAACACAATAGTTGTAGCCCATTACAGTCCCTTGAAGCTTGTGGCAAATGGAGATGCCAGGGCAATTTATGAGCATTCAGGCAGCGATTTAACTCAAATGTATGTTGTTCCGGAATCAGGAACTCTTGAGCTTCAGGTGATTGGCCAAAGGGAAGAGCCTGTAGGGCAGATTTTCAATCAAACACTTGAAGGAACAGCGCTTCTTGCATGTGAGCCTGCATTGGTCATAGCAGGAGGCAAGCCTTACCTTAACATTGATTCTGTGAGGATCGTAATCGACGGCCCTGCAAGGATAAGGCCAGTTGACTTGGAAGCAAGGACAGTCGCCTCTTACGCAAGGTAAAGCAGAAGAAATAAAAGCCAACTCTGATTCGCCTTCTTTGTGCTAGGTCCAAAAGTAGCTGTCACAGGGAAAGGCTCTGCAGATATTCTTACGCTTGAAGACGGCATTATTCGATGGACAGAGGAAAATCTTAATGAGCAATTTGGAGATCTTCATGTTGAAGGGGATTTGTCTATCAAAATTAACGGGCAGAAGTCGAATGGCTCCAAAATTCGCATTGGCCAAGCATCCTTTGAGATTCCCGGAACTGTCCAGTATGAAGCAGGGACAGAAAACCCTGAATATTTGACAACAGTGGGCGGAATAAGGAAATTCTTCAACAGGATTAAAATAAGAAGGAATGGAACCCTCCGCCGGATTCCGTGGGATGAAATATTCTCTTTGACGCTGCCGCGTGGTACAAACGCACCCCCTTTCCAGACCACTATTTCAAATTTAACGGTTGAAACACCTTCAGGTCTCATGTATTATTATGAAATGATGATTTTGGTGGAGCGCGTTCGTCCTTACTGGAATAGGGATTTGTCTGAGCTTATTTTGCTGTCAGAAATAGGAGACCTCAATATTAATCCGGCAAATTATTATGCATCTTTCAAACTGGATGGGACAACTATTTTTGCCAATGGCAAAGCCGAGTTCGGCGGCGCTGTGTATAACGGCGATTTTGAGATCACAGGAGAGGGTGATGGAGTGGCACATCTTGTTAGCCACTCAATCCCTGGAACCGCGAGAATTAAGGCTGGCAGGGCAACCCTTAACCTCGGAAATTATTCAATGATTAGGAATTATCCTGACGGGATAATGAAATACGGGGGGCTGACATCAGAAACCCTGTCAGAAACCGAAATAACTGTCGCGAGCTCATTGCACTCGGGCTTGGATCTGGATGAGTCGGTTGCTCTTGGCATGCGAAATTGGATGCAATCCATGAATAAGCGTAGGTTAATCTATTGCGCTGCAGTGGCAGGGGTATCATCACTTTCAGGTATTGCAGGATCGGCCTATGCCACAGGCAGCCCAGTTTACCCAGCCGCATTAGCAGCGATTCCGCTTTCTTACTTGGCTGTTAACTGGCTTTTTGGAAAACTATATAGGAAAGCAAAGGATGACGCGGACGCCGAGTTAGTAGAGGGAAGGCATCAGCTAAATCTTTCATTCTCAGGAACCCAGGCTTCGCCATTTGCCGAGCAGCATGAGGCCGGGATAAAAACTCTTTTGGAAAAGTATGCTGAATAATTTTGCCTAATTCACTTTAAGCAACGCCCTTAATCCCATGCTGAATACCAAAGAAAGAATGATGTAGCTTCCAAGCCATCCTGGCTGCCATCCAAATATGCTTAGCCCTCCGAAGGGATGGACTGGCTTGTTGTCTATCGTGATTCGCTGTATCTGGCTGTCCTTTTTTATCGGGTAAGAGTCTCCTGTGCTTATGCCGAGGAATGATGCTTCCTTCTCCAGCACAGGGTCTGCATATTCCCATTTCTCCGTTATTACGGCTTCCCGAGTGTAAACTTCATTGTTGTAGTGGTATTCAAGCTCATACCTTCCTGCGTTTCCCTTAAGCTTCCATCTCACTTCTTTTGATGCATTCTGCATTGCAGGGCTCATCAGCTCAAGGCCTGGCGCTGAAAGGGTAATCTCTCCTTGAGCTCCCTCTGAAAAATGCGCTGTGGCAGTGAATGCTTCTCCAGGCATTATCTGCTGGTATGCTATGTTTCCCTGCATCCATCCAAGCACAAGCAGGGCAGGAATCATTGTTATCATCATCGGCCTCATTGAGGCGCGAAGCTGCTCCATTGTCTTTTCCATGAGCCTTGAGTTTATCTCACCCATCTTCGCAGGGTCTTTTGTCTCCTTCATCTGCTTCCTCAATGAATTCATCTCGCTCTTTATCGAGGACATTGTCTGCTGGTTTGTCGTGAACTTGTAGATGAGGGTTATTCCAAGGGAAATAGCAAATGATATCAGGATGATTGAGAGAAGAGGTCCAAAGGAAGAGAGTATGGGCAGCATCATTCACCTATGAATTTCCGCATCATGGGATTCATGTCCATGGCGTGCTGCTTCGCTATCTCTTCATAGAGCTTGTAGATTATCATCACTGTCAGCAGCAGCCCGGTTCCGTTTGTCAGCGCCCCTGAAATGTCAGCAGCAGCGCTCAGGAATCCGACTGTTATCGCGCCCATCACAGTCAA
>CAYJXD010000020.1:2859-14311 GCA_964374085.1 uncultured Methanosarcinales archaeon
ATGTTTGGAGGAAAAAGCCATTGGACAAGCCCCGAGTCAGGAATGCTGTCTCCCTGGAATGTGCCAAGGAACGGGTATGGAGTGTTTTCAAGCAGCCTTGCAAAAAGCTGTACGTTTGCGAGCAGTGCAGCAACAAGTATTACAGGAATGTTGCTCGTGTAAATGAAAGACAATGGCCATCTTATCCCATGCCCCCTAATCCTTCCAAAGGACAATGGTATCTCTACCTTCATTGCCTGCGCATAGACAGCAACTACAAATATGGCAACTGTGGCTATGATTGCTGAAAGCGCAAGCAGCACCTGCAGCATGTTCCCGTCCTGCAAGGAAACGATTATTTCAAATACCTTTCCCACTGGAGCGCGGTCTGCAGCGCTTTTTGCCATGAAATACACTTCCTTGCTCCTTGTCAGCGGGCTTATCAGCCCTATCACAACAGTCTTTGAAACTCCGGCTGCAATGAACAGGCTTATTCCAGAGCCAAAGCCCCACTTGCTCACAACTTCGTCCATGAACAGTATGAGTATTCCTCCGAGGAAAAGCTGGAATATAATAAGCCCTGGGCTTATTCCAGGTGCAGGCCCAAGGCTGTTTGTCATCACATAGACGACTGCCTCGAACAGCACAAAGAAAATTGCAAGCAATTTCTGGGTTCCCTGGAAAGACTGCTTCCCTTCAGAGGTTGTAAGGTCGAATTTCAGCACTCCTGCCCCATTAAGCAGCTGCAATAGAATGGATGCAGTCACTATCGGCCCTATTCCCAGCGATATTATTGAGCCAAACTCAGCCCCGAGGATTATTGACAGGAACTCAAATTGCTTCAGAGCGTTTGCGCCCAGCCCGTAAAGCGGAATCATCTGCATGGCGAAGAATATGATGAGAATTATCGATGTCCATTTCAGCTTTTCCTTGAATGAAAGCCTTTTCTCTGTCGGCTTAGCCACTTCAGGAAGGTTGGATATGAGGCTCTGGTAAAATGACATCGTGTGAAATTACTAGGCTTTTTTAGTGGGCTTTTTGCAGCCCCAGTTGAGCACTATTTGGCTTTGCGTGTTTCTTTGTGATTAATACTTCCCCCCCTGCCTTCTTCACGGATTCTATGGCTTTTGCAGAGGCATAAGCAACCTTTATAATCAGCTTGCTGCTAACCCTTCCCCTGCCGAGAAGCTTTTGGTAGCCTTTCTTGTCCAGCTCTATTAAATATTTTCCGCTTTCCTCTTTTGCTCCGAGCTGTGTTAAGTGCTGGTCAACATAATCAATGTTTACTGCCCTCACTTCCTTGTTCCGGGTTGAAAACCCTTTCCTTCCAAAATAGTCAGTATGCCATATTGACGGCTTGTTGCTGTCTGCCCTTTTTCCAGAGCCTGCATTTCCAGCCCCTCCCCTGTGCCCAGAGCCCCGGTGCTTCTTCATTGAGCCCCATCCGTGAGTGTGCGATGCCCTTGCCCTTGAGAACTTTTTTCTCCTGTTTGTTGTCATTTTAAAAGATACCTTCCTATGTCTTTTTTCATCCCAAAGCTTGTTGCCCTTCTCCTGGGCTTCATTGACGGCAAATGCTTCAGCCTTATGAACTTTGTCTTCGGGAGCCGGGCAGCATCCTCATCATTCAGCTCGCCCCATATGACATAGTCCTTGACTTTCTTCACCATTCCCATTGTCTGCGGATTATTCTCGACAACGACACAGTAGTTTTTCCTGTAAAGCCTCAACATGCTAAATGTGTCTTTCATTCCCTGGTTCAGGTGGACTTGCCCCCTGACCCTGATAACAGCTATCTTTGCCATTTTTATGCAGCAGCCCTCCCTTCAACTGCCCCGAGGCTCTCAACGTATTTAGAGGGCAGCTTTGTGGATATCAATTTCTTGAGCGAGTCCTCGCATGCCTTTACGAGATTAATTGTGCTCCTTGTCTGGCCAAGCGTCTTTGACCACACATCCCTTATTCCTGCCGCAGCAAGTATCTTCTGGCATTCCTTCTGGACGACAAGGCCTGTTCCTTTCGGCGCAGGCATCAGTTCTATTCTCACTGAGCCGCATTTTCCTTTGACATTGAAAGGTATGCTGTGAGATTCCTTGCATCCGCACTGCCAGCTTCCGCACCCTCTCCGTATCTTGATGAGGTTTAGCTTTGCATTCCTTATTGCCTTCTCCCTTGCAGGCACTGTCTCCCTGCTTTTTCCGAATCCTATTCCCACAAACCCATCCCTGTTTCCTATGATGACGCAGGTTGAGAAGCTTGGCTTGTTTCCCTCTGCTGTCTTCTTCTGTGTCTGCTTGAATACCCTTCTCTGGCCGCCGCCGAACTTTCCTTTTGCCTGGCCTATCATTATAAGGTCTGCCGAAAGCTCTCCCACTAGTGCATCAACTATTTCAGATTCAAGAATCCTCTGCCCTGAGTCAAGCACCTGGTCAAGGCTTGTTATCTCGCCTGACTTCACTTTCTTTCCTATGCCTGTCTTTGGATTCCAGCTTTCTGTGTTGATTGGCTTCTTAATAGGCCCCTCTATCTTTGCCTCGTCTTTCGGGATTATCACTTCTGGCTCTGGTGTTTCCTCTGCCATCTACTTGTCCTCCTTGAGCTTACTCTTAACCGACTGCATCTCTTCTGTTATATTGGGATTTTTTCTTATGTGCTTCCCTGACAGCCTTTCCTCTGATGGAAATATTTCAGGGTCATGGCTTACATTCAGTCCGCCGTCAATCAGCCCCTTTACTGCTGCATAAATCCTTCCGCCCTTCGCGTTTGTGTGGTCTCCAATGTCAACTATTGCTTCCTTTATTTTTTTTGAGGCCCTGACTCCGGCAAGGTACCCTGTAAGGTATGCTGTTGGTATGTTTACTCCATGGTTCCAGTTATGCTTCTTGAGGGCGCTTGAGTCTGCGCTTGCAATTATTATGTCTCCTTTCTCCGAGGGCGATGCTATCTGGACTATCATTCTCCTTAGAGTCCTTCTTATTATTGCCCTCGGCTTGCCTCCGATAAGGAACTTTGCCCTTCTCTTGTAGTTTGTCCTTCCTTCCCTGCTCCTGCGGTATTGAACCGCGAATCTTGTGTTTTTCATGGTTATTTCTTTCCTATAAGTTTCTGCTCATTCACATAAAGCTTCAGGTGCCGTTTATTCCTGAAGAACCCTCCTTTTGCCTTCATGTAAAGGTCCCTGAACGCCTCTTTCGTGATAAGCCCATTGTCTCTTGCCGACAATAAAAATTCCCTTTGCAGCCTTATCCTGTTTATCCAGCTTGTCTTGGGCCTGAGCCTTGAGGTTTTCTTCCCTTTCCTGCTTCCTGCTCCCTTACGCCTTCCTTTCCTTCTCTGGTCAGCGTCCATTCTTATGCTTGCCCTGGATATTCCCTGCACAGGCTTCTTTGTGATTGCCCCTTCCTGTATGAGTGTCTTTATGTCTGCCTTTGTTATGGCTTCCTTAATGTCCCCAAGCCTTTCAGTGTCAAACCTCACCCTGTGAGGGGAGCACTTCATCACTTGCCCTGATAATCTTTTTTGCAGTTTCATTTGTTCACCTGGCTGCAAATTCCACAGCCAGATATTGAGTTCTCGCTTTTCAGGTGAACTTTGAAAATATCTGTTCCATTCCGTAATTCCCTATTTTTCGGTTCGATTGATATTTTCATTTTATGTTCTCTTTATCAATAACTTGTCCTTCTCTTTTTTCTCTGCCTCTTCTTTAGTCTCCTGTGTTTCTACAGTTTCCTTTTTCTTTTTGGCTGCTTCCTCAGGCTTTGTCCTCTTGGCCTCTTTCTTATTTTCAACAGCCTTCTTTTCCTCGCCTCTCTTGGCTTTCGCAGCTTTCCTTTCCTCTATTTTTCTTGTCAGCTTTTCTTCCTTTGCGTTCGATACGGTTATTCCCTTGGCTGCAGCTGCCTTTGCAATTTCAAGCCTTTTCCTTATCCCCACTCCGTGCCTCACCACAGCCACCATTGTCTTTGCATCGATAATTTCAAGGCCAGTGGCATTCGAGACAAGTATCGGCATCATCCCTTTCTTGTTCAGTCCCTTGACTTCCTTTGGCGAGCCCCATCCTATTTCAACGTGCTTTGGATGCCCTGCCTTTCGCATCCTCATCTTGGAATGCATCCCCCTTGGCCTCCTCCATCTCTTGGGCAGCTCTTTCCTTCTGTAGTGGTCCTGCATTAAAAACTGGGGCTTCTTTGCCTTGATTCTTTTCCTTACCTCAAGCAGCCTTGCCAATTCTGTCATTTTATTTCCTTCCCATCCTTGCTTGTTATGTATATGCCGTCCATGAATATCCTTCTGTCAAATTGCGTTCTCTTTGTCATCTGCTCAACTGACGCTGCAAATTGCGAGGCTGCTTCCTTGTCAGCAGACTCAACTGTTATGTCGGCGCCGTCTACCTTTACCTTGACAGCAGGCCCTATCTTGACTTTCCGCGGCCATTTCTCTCCGAAAAAGTTCTTTATGACCATCTCATTGCCCGAGACTGTCACATTCATTGGAAAATGGCCTGAGCATATCTTCATCTTGTAGACATGGCCTTCAGTCACGCCGCGTGCCATGTTTTTCAAATGGGCTGTTAGCGAGCCCACAAGCTTCTTTGCCTTTTTTCCTGCCTTCTTGCCATATTCAATCATGACTTTGCTCCCTTCTGCCTTTATCCTGACGCCTGGCGCGAACAGCTTCCTTACAGCCTCTCCTTTAGGCCCTTTCATGGTAAGCGACAATCCTGAATACCTTGCATTCACTCCCTCAGGCAGGTTCACGATTTCCTGCTCGATTTCAATTTTCCTTTCAGTTGTTTCCATCGTTAAAAGCAGTATGAAACCAGCTTTCCCCCCAATCCTTGCTTCTTTGCCTCTGTGTGTGGCATCAGCCCTTTCTGCGTCGAGACTATCAGCATGCCGAAGTCCTTTGCAGGAAGGTATATCTTCTCAAACCTCTCAAAGGCATTCTTTTTCACTGGGAACCTTGGCTTGATTGCGCCGCACTTGTTTATCGTTCCAATAAGGGAAACTGTCAATTTCCCTCCCTTGGTGTCTTTATTCTCTTTCACTTCCCCAAGGTAGCCGTTCTCGTGCATAAGAGTGAGCACGTTCATGGCTGTCTTTGAGGCAGGCCTTATCTCGCACGAGTCTTTTCCTGCCTTTTCCGCGTTGAGCACTTTTGAAAGCGCGCTTGAAAGTGTGTCATTCATCATTTTAAGTGTATTTCTTGAACCCTATTTTTGTCGCTATGTCCCTGAAGCATCTCCTGCACAGGTGCAGGCCATACTTGCTTATGTGGGCTCTCGTGTTCCAGCACCTGAGGCAAACCTTGGTGAATTTTCCGTATTCCCTCTCCTTCGGCTTGTTGTGCTTCAGGAAGCGCTGCATTTTCACAGGCTTGTTCTTCAGCTGCTTGAACACTTTTTTGTATGAGCTTACAGTCATTCTGATTCCTCTATGTCAACATTGAATTCGTTCTGCATGAACTTTATCGCCTCGTCCTTTTTGATAACAGCTCTTGGAGGCAGCTTCTTCTGCTGTATCTTTCTCCTCTTTATCCTGTACCCTATTTTTTCCAGCGTGACGCATGCCTGCAAGCCCATGATTCCTATTGCCGGGTCATAATTGGCCCCGGGGATGTCTATGTACTCATGAATCCCAAACGCGACATTCCCTTTGTCATCAAACTGGGCAGGCTTCAATTTGTTCTCTTTTGCCTGCAGCAGCCTTGCGATGAGCTCTTTTGCCATTGCCTTCCTTATTGTGAGCTTGCAGCCGATTGGCAAGCCGATTCGCAACCCCCAGTCAGGTATCCTTTTCTTTGCCGTTGTCTTTATCGGATTGAGGCCTGTTATGTTCTTGAGCAGCTTCACGGCTTTCTCAAGCTTGTCCTGCTCTTTCCCTGTCCCGATGTTCAGCGTCAGCTTTTCAATCCTTATCATTTTACAGCGTTATCTCCTGCTTGTCATTTCCAATGACTATTGCGAATTTCTTCAGGGTTTCAACAACATCTTTCCCTATCTTCACCGATAGCTTTTCTGTTTGCACATCCTCAATTATCCCGATTGCCCCTATGTGCTTTCCTCCAGTGAGAAACACCAGCGCTTTTTTCTCAAGCTTGAGGTGCTGTTTCACTTCCTGTCCCGGAAGCCCGATCAGCAGGCTGTCGCCTGTATTTCCCTTTTCGCTCAATATGGTCCTTCCGTCATGGGTTCCAAGCTGGTTTTTCCCTTCCCTGATTGTTGTCTTTTTCCTTATCTTTGAGACCTTTACCAGGGCCTCTTGGGCAGGGATTGGCTTGAGGAAGAGCTTTCCTTTGCTGTCCACAAGCATCCTGAAGTGCTGGTTTGTCTCCTTTATCGTCATAGTGTCCATTACCCCAACTGAATGCTTTGCCTCAACCACTCTTTTTCCGTCGACAAGGATGTTCTTGTTTTTCACCATCATCTTGGCCTCTCTTGCAGTCTCGCCAAGCTTGAGCATGTCCCTCAGTATCGTCACGATTGGCACGGAGAACTCGCTGCTGTGCGCCCCTGGCATTGGCCTTGTGGTGAACTTTGCCGTTTTCCTTGGCACTGCCCATGTCCTTGGCGCCGCGAGCCTTTTCATGTGGTTCTTCATTTCAGTCTCCTTTTATCATCTAAAGTCATTTCTGTGATCATCAGGTTTGACGGGTGCATTGGGTAGAGCGCCTTTGTGCCGTCTTTCTTGCCTGTCTCTATTCCTGAAATCCTTATTTCCTCGCGCTTCACGTCTATGCTTTCAACCTTTCCAGCCCTTCCCCTGTAATGGCCTCTCATTATCTTCACTGTATCCCCTGTCCTGAGCATTATGGCCCTTTTCTTGTGCTTCTCCTTCAGCGGCTTTGAAAGGTGGGCAGAGACAAATCTCCTTTTTGTGTGCAAGGGCGCATTGGCCCTGAATTTCCTCTGCTTGCCTGGCTTGCCGCTTGATTTCCAGCTTGATGAGTATTCTTTCATTTTACGCGATTATGCTTGCCACCTTTGCAATTCCAGGCCACCTGTCTGCCGCTTCCTTGGCAACCGGCCCCTTGAATATTGTTCCCTTGGGGTTTCCCTTGTCGTCCTTCAGGACCACGGCTGCGTTGTCCTCGAACTTTATCCTCATGCCGTCCATTCTCCTGTACTCTTTTTTTTGCCTTACAAGGATTGCAAACACGACTTGCTTCCTCATCTCAGGGCTTCCCTTCCTGACTGATGCAAGAATCAGGTCACCGACTCCGCAGGCAGGCTTCCTTCCCTTCACTGTCTTCGAGCCTTTCACTGATATGACTCTTATTATCTTGGCGCCTGAATTGTCGCATGTTGCTATCATGCTTCCATGGTTGATTGGCCTTGTGACTTTTGCCTTTACGGGTTGCATCTTATTCTTTCCTCGTTATCACGAATTTTTTTGTCTTGCTCAGCGGCCTGCATTCTGTTATTGTGACTTTATCCCCTTCTTTTGCAGCTATGCAGTCCGGGTTGTGCACTTTGAGGCTTGTCAGCCTTTTCTCGTATCTCTGGTATTTTCTTATGTATTCCCTTCTTTCAAGCTCGAAGCTTGCTGTCTTCCTCATTTTTGCCGATACGATTGTTCCTGAGAAGCTCCTTCCCCTGATTTTAAGTGTTCCATGGAACGGGCAGTTATTGTCATTGCATTCGCCTTTTGGAGATGCATCTGTTTTTACTCGCTCTTGCTTTTCCTGAGCAGGCTGCTTGCTTTCGCCTGCCGACTTTTTCTTTTCAGTGTTCTTTGCCATTTTCATTCCGCCATTATTGTTTCAGGGGCAAACCCCATTGATACCAGGGCTTTTCTCACCCTCATCTTGTGGTCTCCCTGCAGCTCTATTTTGCCGTCCTTCACAGTGCCGCCGCATGCAAGCGCTGACTTCAGCTTCTTGCCGACTTCCTTGATGTCTATCTCCTTTTGGTTTAGCCCCTCCACCACAGTGCAGGTTTTCCCGAACTTCTTGTTCTCGAGGTAAACCTTTATGCGCTGGCTTTCCTTTGCTATGGACTCGCATACGCAAATTGGCTTGGGCAGCCCGCATCTAGGGCAAATTTCGTTCATGCTTTTTCTTTTTTCCTCCGTGTTGTCAGTATTCTCGCTATGGCTTTCCTTATCTGCTTTATTTGCCCAGGGCTCTTTGGCACTGTCCCTGCCGCTATTTGAGCCCTGTTTTTCATAAGCTCCTTCCTGAGCTCTGTCAGCTTTGCTGACTTCTCTTCCTCATTCATTGACAATACTTCCTTTCGTTTCATTTCTCCTCTTCTTTCTCGGCCTTTTCAGCTTTCTCTGCAGCTTCTATCATGTCTTTCGCTTCATCTGGCGTTATCTCCTCTATGACTTCCACTTTTTCAGGGAGTATCTCGACATGGTCAGGCAGCCTTATTCCAGAGGGCATTATGCTGACCTTTATCCCTATCACGCCTGACTTAAGCTTTGCAGTGCCATAAGACTTGCGGACATGCTCGACTGCAATGTCTCCGCACTTCTTTAGATAGCCTCCATACACTCTCCAGCTTCTTGCCCTTTGCGAGGGCACTTTCCCCGAGACTTTAATCTCTATCCCCAAAGCCCCGGAGTTCAATGCTGTGTCTAGCGCCTCGTGCATTATCCCCTTGAACCTTTTCGAGCCGAACTTTTCAAGGGAGCTTGCTATTTTTTCCGCGACAACGTTTGCGTCAAGGCTTGGGTTTTCAACTTCGCTTATCTCTATTTGCGGGTTGTCAAGCCCAAACCTTTTCTTCAGCACTTTTGTGAGCTTGCTTATGTTCTGGCCTTTCTTTCCAACTATAAGCCCTGGCTTTGACGTGAATACAATTATCTTTTCCCCAAGCGGGGTCCTTATCAGCTTGGTGTGGCTCAATCCCACATTCTTGAGGCTTTCAGAGATGAATTCCTGTATCTGGAATTCCTTCATCCTTTGGCTTACAAATTCCCTTTCTATCATCGTGATTTCTCCGCTTTTGTTTTAGTTTTCTCCTTTGCCTTGATTTCCCTCTGCTCAAGCACAACTTCAATGTGCGTTCTTTTCATGAGCCTTCTTCTCTTCCTTCCGTAGTGGAAGCTTTTCTCTGCTTTTTTTGCGCTTATGTGCCTTATAACGAGGCTTCCAGTGTCAAGCCCCTTGTGCTGGGCGTTTGCCTGCGCGTCGTTGAGCAAATTTATGATTTGCTTGCAAGCATTCACAGGGAACCTTCCTGTTCCCATTCCTGGCCTGTGCCCAACCCCTCCCTTGTTGAATTTCCTGAATGGGATTGCGATTTCCATGAGGGCTGCCTTGCTCAGCGCAGCTATTGCGCTTGAAACCTTCTTGCCCCTTATGAAGCTGCATACTTCAACTGACTTCTTGAATGATACAGGCGCCGCTATCACTACAGCCCTTGACATTTTTTCCCCTGCATCAAACGAGTATTTGTATCCCATTTATTTCACCGAGAGGCTTGCGCTGCTTCTTGTGGCCCCTATCCCTGGCGCATGGTGCTCAACTCTCTTTCGGGTCATTACATATTCCCCAAGGTAGTGCCCAAGCATTTCAGGCATTATCAGCACCAGGATGAATTCTTTCCCGTTGTGCACTTTTATGGACTTGTTTATCATTTCCGGAAGTATCACCATGTCCCTGCTGTGTGTCCTTATGTTTGTCTTGCTCTTCTTTATCTTCTCAAGCACTTTTTTCTGCGAGTCAGTCAGCCCCCTCTTGAGGCTTCTCCTTAATCTCGATGTCAATAAGTCAGCAAACTCCTTGTGGCTGAGGCTTTGCAGCTCTGCCAGTGTTTTTCCCCTGAATGAAAATTCTTTTCGTGCCATTTTTTTTGCATTATATGATTATTTCTTGTTCTTCCTTCCTGTTCTCCTCGGCCTTATCAGCCCTACTTTTGCTCCCGGAGGCGCATTCCTTCTTGCTATTGTAACTTTCCCTTTCTTTGATGTCCTTGACCCTCCGAATGGATGGTCAACTGCATTCATCGCAAGCGCGCTCACTCTCGGGTATAGCCTGTTCCTTGCATTCATCTTGTGCCATCTCGTTCCTGCCTTAAGGAAGGGCTTTTCTGTTCTTCCGCTTCCTGCAACTATTCCTATTGATGCCCTGCAGTTAGGATGGAAGTCCCTTACTTTCTGCGACGGCAGCAATAGCTGTATGTTGCCCCCCATTTTTGACTGGACTTTTGCATATGTTCCTGAGGCTCTCACGAATTTTCCTCCGTCTCCTGGGTAGCTTTCTATGTTGAACACAAGGCTCCCTTCTGGTATGTCTTTCAGTGAAAGCACATTCCCTTCCTTCACTTCAGCATTGTTTCCCTGCTCAACTATATCCCCTGTCTTCAGGCCGTAGCTTGCTATCATCAGGTTTTCGCCGCTTCCAAACGCCACTTTTGCTATCGGCGCAGTGTGCCCCACTGAATTCAGTATGTCAACCACTTTTCCTGTCTCCTTTTCAATTCCCTGGGGAAGCTGCTTGTACTTTATGTCTCCGATGAACCTGAAGCTTGGAGACGTATAGGTCATTGAGCCCTTCCCCCTCTTCTGCTGAATCAGGTTTTTTCCCATTTACATCATTCCCAATTGCGTCGCTATTTCTATTGCAGGCGATTCAGGCTTCAGCCTCACATAGGCCCTTTTCTCCCCTTTCATGATGAACGTGTTCACGCTGGCAACTTTTACCTTGAACAATTTCTCGATTGCTTCCTTGACATCCTTCTTTGAGGCTTTCATGTCTATCACGAATATCAGCTTGTTCTCAGCCTCCATCAGCTTGATGCTCTTTTCCGTCGAAAGAGGATGCCTTATGACTGTGTATGGTTCCATTTTATTTCACTCAAACAGCTTCTCCTTTCCAAGCCTTTCTATTGCAAGCTCTGTGAATACTGTCAGCCTTCCTGGGGCTGCGCCGGGAGCAAGCAGCTCTGCATTTATCTTGTCAACTTCCACAACTTCTGCTCCTGGAACATTCCTCAAGGACTTCATCAGGCTGCATTTTTTTGACACGACAAAAAGGGGGCCTTTCTTCACTATGTATTTCCTTCCCCTGACCTTTCCTTTCCCTGCCCTTATTTTCCTGACGCTTGTCCTTGCAATCTCATCATTGAACCCGATTGAGCCCAGTATTTTTACAGCATCCTTTGTCTTGTTTACCGCTTCAATGTCAGAGCTCATGACAAAAGGGTAGTTTTCAGGCATTTTATGCCCTCTCTTGGAAACAAGCTCCTTGACCAGTGTGGCTGCCATTGCAGACCTTATGGCTTTCCTGTTCTCTTTCTTGTTGATTTTCTTTGCCCATATCTTCTCTGCCTTTGGCGGATGCGCTCTCCTTCCGCCTACTGTTCCCGGTGCAAACGCTCCCACCCAATTAAAGCGCCGTCCGCTCCTGCTCATTGTTTTCCTGGGAACTCGGGAAACTCCTGTTCCATATGCGCCCTTGTAATTCCTTCTCCTTCTGGATATCTTTGCAGACTGCCTTTTTCCGGCTGTTGGCGAGGCGCCGTATG
>CAYJXD010000021.1:0-14271 GCA_964374085.1 uncultured Methanosarcinales archaeon
CTTTTCACGTCCCTTCCTGCCAGGATGCAAGGTATTTCTTCTGTTCGGCTGTCAAGCTGTCTATCTGGATTCCCAAAGCATCCAATTGCAGCTTTGCTATCTCATTGTCAATTGACTCGGGAAGGGTAATGACCCTTGGCTGCAGTTTGCCCTTGTTCTTCACAAGGAATTCAGCAGCCAGCGCCTGGCCGCAGAATGAAGTGCTCATCACAGTGCTTGGATGGCCCTCTGCTGCAACAAGATTGATTAAACGTCCTTCTCCGCCAAGATAAATCCTTTTTCCAGAAGGCATTAAGTATTCATCGAGGAAAGGCCTTATCTTTCTCTGGCTCTTGGACAGCTCCTTAAGCCCGCTGACATCAATCTCAGCGTCAAAATGCCCTGAGTTGAACAGCATTACGCAGTCTTTCATGACCCTGAAGTGCTCTGGCCTTATCACGTTCTTGTTGCCTGTGACTGTAATGAATATGTCGCCTTCTTTGGATGCTTCAGCAATCGGCATTACCCTGTAGCCGTCGTATTTTGCCTGCAAAGCCCTGAAGCTGTCAACTTCTGTCACAATTACATTTGAGCCAAGCCCTTTTGCCCGCAATGCAACGCCTTTTCCGCAGTCCCCATAGCCGCAGACAACAACAACCTTACCTGCGAACAAAATATTTGTTGCCCTTAAGATTCCGTCAATTGTCGACTGGCCTGTGCCATAATTATTGTCCAATAAGTGCTTGGTTTTATTATCGTTGACAGCAATTATAGGGCACTTCAGAGCGTTGTCCTTTTCCATTGCCCTCAATCTAATAACTCCTGTTGACGTCTCCTCGCAGCCCCCAATCATGTCCTTAATGATCTGAGGATAATTCTTGTGAATTTCAGTAACCAAGTCACAGCCGTCATCAATAGTGATTTGCGGCTTTGCCTCAATCACTTTCCTTATGAACCTGTAATAGTCCTCCTTGGACTCGCCCCTGTATGCCCAGACAGAAACCCCTTCTTTTGCAAGGGCTGCAACAACATCATCCTGCGTGCTTAATGGATTACAGCTTGCAAGCGCAACTTCAGCGCCGCCAGCAATCAAAGTCCTGACAAGAACAGCTGTCTCTTTTGAAGGATGTAACGCCATCCCTATCCTTAATCCCTTAAGAGGCTTTTCATTTGCAAACCTTGCCTTGACCTTCATCAACGCAGCCATTTGCGCCTCGGCGTACTCAATGTTCAGGGCTCCCTGAGAAGCCAGCTTGAGGTCCTTGACGCAATAGTTTTTTGATTCTTCCATAGGAACGGCTATTCTGGGGAGTTTTAAAAATCTTTTTAAAAGCAGGGAATCTTCAGGCAATATGCAAGTAGGAGTCAAGTATTACAGCCACAACAAAACAGAAAGGAAGGATTTTGAGTTTGCGGACTTTGTTGAAGTCCTTCCTGTGCCTGGGAACATAACAGGCGTTTTCGGGCAGCAGAAGTTTAAGTATACAATTCATTGCGCCCATGATGCCTTTGGGTTTAACCCGTCAAATGCAAAGGCACATGAGAAAAGCAGGGCGATAGTGAATGACGCAATCAATGCGGCAGACCAGCTTGGGGCAAAAGTGATTGTTGTCCATGCAGGGTTCAACACGCCAGCACTAAAAATAAAGGAGCCGAAGAAGAATGCAATCAAATTCCTGCAAAAGCATTTTGACAAACGAATGCACATCGAGAATCTTTTGCCTGTTGACGGCGAAATGACATGGGTTGCATACTCTCCAGACGAAATAGCTGAATTCCAGGACTTGGGATTCAAGTTCTGCCTTGACTTCGGGCATGCTGTCGCGACAGCGGCTCACTTTGGGAAGGACTACAGGGAATATGTTGACCAGTTTGCAGGGCTCAAGCCAGATTACTTCCATTTGTCAGGCACATTCAAGGGAGTGGACAAGCACAGGAGCATTTTTGACACTGACGCTGATGTTGATTTCTTCAAGTCGATAATAAAGAAAGCAGGGAAGCCGGTTTGCCTGGAGACGCCATTGGATTCTGAACAGAGGAAGAAAGAAGTTGAGTTCCTGAAAAAACGATCATAAATCTTGGGCCATCATCCTGATTATTGCAGCCTGGGAAGCCATCCTGAAGGTGAACTGTGCAGTGAACAAAGAACTTACACCATAGACGCATTCTATGCGGGCATTAAACTGGTTTCTTAGCTCAGTTTCATCTATGCGGATTCCATATAATAGATTTAGCGAGATTAATTGAGCAGTGCGGCCTGGAATGGAAATCTCAAATGAATTGTAAACAGGCACAATCTTTCTTTCCATCATGCCTGCAATTCTCTCTTCAAGACTGCCTTTAGGAGACCTCAGCCTCTGGAAAAGCGCTCCTGCCGAGCTGGTTGTCGCATACAAAAGGCCGCTGGCCTTAGGATGCGAATTTCCTATTAAGCCTGAATACGCCTCGACATCAGAGTCGCTCAATGAAATCCGAGTATCAAATATATCAGGATGCAATTCATCTCCAATCCCTGGCTGTAATTCATCTTTATTTCCCTCATATTGAGGCGACATGGCCAAAGACCTTGAGTTGTTTGGGTCGGCTTCACTTGACGCAGTTACAAGAACCTGTTCTGGATTGTATTTCACTTCAAACCCTATTTTTTGCCCTGAGGAATGTGTCTGGCCCATAGTAGCATCAAGGGTTCTTGCTGTAAGGAATGAGTTTTCAGCGAGGTTTGCTGAATAGGCAAATGTCAGCATGCCTGGAACTATTGCCTTTTTTCCTTGGGCAGCCATGAACCTTGGATTGTGAAACTCATTGTAATCCCTTGTAAGGTCGCAGAACCTGGCTATTTCATCGTCTGTGAATACCTTGTAATGCACCATCAGAAATTAGTAATGTTCAAAAACTCAGCATACCTGTCCTCTATGTCACTAGGCGACAATTCCTTGAGCCTGTTGAGGCTGAAGTCCTCTGCGTTGAAGCTTGCGATTGTGCTTCCGAAGATTATTGCCTTCCTCAGGTTTGGCTCTGAGATGTCATCTGACTGGCAGATGTATCCGATGAATGCGCCTGCAAAAGCGTCTCCGCAGCCAGTTGGGTCCTTTATCACTTCCAGAGGATATCCAGGAGCGCTGAAAAGAGCGTCCTTTGAAAACATCAGCGAGCCGTGCTCGCCCTGCTTGATTATGACGTATTTTGGACCAAGTGAGAGTGCCAAGGCAGCTGCCCTGACCAGGTTTGGAGTATTGAATAACTCTCGGGCCTCTGTCTCGTTCAAAAGCAGCACATCAACCTTTCCAATGACCTCAAGCAGCTTATCCTTCTTGTTCTCAATCCAGTAATTCATCGTGTCCATGACAACAAGCTTAGGGCTTGCAACCTGGGAAAGGACGCTAAGCTGAAGCTCAGGGTCTATATTTGCAAGGAAAACATACTTTGCTGACCTGTAACTCGGGGGAATGTGAGGATTAAACCCGGCATAGCTCCCAAGCTCTGTGCTTACAGTTTCAGCTTCGCTCATGTCATACTCATACTTCCCTTCCCATCTAAAAGTTCGGCCTTCCACCTTGATTCCAGAAACGTCAATCTTGGCTTCCCTGAGCATGTCAAGGTGCTCTGCTGGGAAGTCATGGCCCACCACAGCAACAACTCCAGGCCTGGAGAAGAAAGATGCAGAGTAAGAGGCATAGGTGGCTGCTCCGCCAAGGACTTCCTCAGCCCTTCCAAATGGAGTCTCAACAGTGTCCAAAGCAACCGAGCCAACTATGACAAGCTCTACCATATAACTACTGGAGAATGATGTATTATCTAAAGTTTTTGGTTTTGCAGGCTTTACCGGGAAGAAACATCATCAAATTCCCCAAGGAAGGCTGCAGCAACATCCTTGTCATGGATAATGAGAAGGTTCTCGTCATTCCTCTCATCGCCGCTGAATGTGGGATTGAAGCTGCCTGTTATCACAGTTTCGCTGTCAATTATGAACACCTTGTGGTGGAGGATTCCCTTTGCAGTGTAAATCGTGCTGTTTATTCCCTGCGCATTGAGCAGCTCATGCACTTTCCTGTCGCTGCTGGAGTCAATGAAGCCCCTGACCTGGATGCCCCTTTCACTTGCAAAAATCAGCTCATTTGCAATTCCTCCGTGGGTGAAGCTGTAGGCCATGAAATAAACGCTTTTCCTTGAATCTGAAATTTCAGCCATAACTTGGTCTGCGCAGCCATCTTCAGGGCAGAAATAATTTTCAATGATTGTCTGGTTTAAGCGGATTTCGCTGATTGCTGTTTTCGTTCCCCCACTGAACTTGCCGTTCCACATCTCGTCAAACTCTGCCTGGTAGTTTTTTGCAAGCAGCTTTGAATCTATTACAATCATGTTATTCCTGTCGCTTTTGCTGCTGCTTGGGTTGAATGAGCCTGTCAAAATCCTTTTGCCGTCGAGAATGCAGAACTTGTTGTGCATCAAGGTTGACTTGTTCTCTTTCCTGTTGAAGTCAATGTCTCCCTTGTAATTGCTGTCTGTTATCAATCTTATTTGCTTTCCCTCTGAGGCTTTCTGCAGCCTCTCATTGAAATTGTAAAGCGCGCAGTCAGCAATTGTGCTGTTGCCGATTTCTGACTGGATGACGCTGAGGCAGTCGTCATGATGGCAGAAATAGAGACTGTAATTGAATGATGGCTCTGATGGATTAGTCAGGATTTGCTGTCCGGTAATGCCTGAAAATTGAAAAATAATTATCAGCAAAACGATAAAAGCAACAATAATCGCTGCAAAAAACACCTTTTTCATTGCATTTAATTATTTCCTTTAATATTTAATATTGCTGTATAAGGCTGTGCGAAAAATTTAAATAGTAGGTATACCACTCTCTAGTGAAGTCAAAAGGGGGTTATTATAAAGTAACAATCATTAGTAATCTATCACCTCTTTTCCCTTGCAGGCGCTGAAAGGCGCCTGCTTGGGTTTGAGTCATAATCACCTCTTTTTCCCAGGAGGGCCTGAAAGGGCCCTCCCAGGGTTTAGAGTTTAGAAGCGTTTAAAAAAGAGCAATTCTGAGTAATTTTACCTTCTTCTTATTATAGCCTTCTTTACCCTGAGCTTTCTTCGCTTCCGGAAGGCAAGGAAAAGTATTGCTGCTGCGCCAATCAGGATGCCTCCTGCAAAGGCTGCGTATAGGCCGTATTCCTGCAAGAAATCAGTTTTGGGTTCTCTTGTGCCATTGAACTCTGGCTTCTGGAAGTAAATGTCCATGTTGCTCAATTCAAGTGCATATTCTGTATATAAGAGGGCAGAATAAAGGTCTGTGCCCTTTAATGAGCTTGCGTACTCATAATAGCTGTAGCCCACTATTGGGAAAGTGCCTTTCCCTGAGCTCCTTGCTATTGTCCTGCGGGCAATCTCAAGCTTCTTCTCAACAAGGCCCTTCAGCTCAGCCTCTTCAAAGCCAATGGAGCTGAGTATCAGGTCAGATTCAGCCTTTGCCTTGGCTGCCTTTGAAAGGCACAGCTCGTAATTGCCTGTGCCCAAGTCAATATAAGCGCGGTCAATGTCCTTCCTTGTTCCGGAAAGCAGCTCTGGCAGAAACAGCCTTGTGTACTCGTACCTTTCCTCTGCCTCTGAAATCTTGCTCCTGCACGACTGCTCAAGGGCATCCTTGTCAAGGTTTAACTCCTGGCCTCCTTTTCCCATGAACTCTGCCCAAGCCCTTGCGCTATTAATCCGCTCATGGGCATATGCAAGGGAATAAAGGGAGTCATCAGTCCTGTTTTGAAGGGAATACTGGATTGATAAATTCACATTGTCATAGGAGTCCAGAAGCCTTTCCTTCACTGTGGCATAGCTTTGAAGGTCAGTTATGGTTTTGGGCTTTGGAAGGGATTTTTCCATGGCCTTTGCCTGGGTTTCCACTATTTCTGCTGCTGCTGCTATCTGCTCATTGGTAAGGTTCATCAGGGAGTATGACAGGTAAGTGTTCCTGACATTTGAGCCGAAACAGTAGGATGCAGCAGAATAGTATCTTTCCTCACTTAGAGCCAGCTTTCCCTTGTCAGAAAGGTTCCTTGCAGATTCATAGATTTCCTTCAGCTTTGAGGAATTTCCAAAGTCTTGGTAGGATGAAGTTTGGTCGCAAAGCCTATTTGCCAAGGAACTCATAGTTGATGAATAGGACTCATCAATCACCAGGCTTGAATAGGCATCCTTGTATTCCTTGCCTGTAATCTCATGGATTGCCTCGCGTATGTCTGAAACCTCAATGACTTCCACTCCAATGCCCTTCCCATACTCGACAAGGTCAGTTGAATTTGAAAACTCCCCAAGGACAATGCTTTTGTTTGAGGCATTCTCTGCCTTGTAATGCCTTTCCCCTTCTGGAATCAGCACTTTCCTTATCCCCATCTGCCTTGCCACTCCAATCTTCTCCTTCAGCCCGCCAACAGGGCCTATTACACCGCCGGAATTCACAGTGCCTGTCATTGCAACGCTTTCATCAACTTCCAGGCCTTCCAAGACTGCAACTGTCAAGACAGCAGCAGCAGCGCCGGCGCTAGGCCCCCCAACCAGGGCAGTGTCTGCCTTGATGGTGTAGAAGAAATTGTACTTGTTGCAGTCAAACTCAAACTCGCTGCACGCAATCTCCTTGGCAAACCTTGTCGAGATTTGCGTGTCCATCTTTGTCAATGGAAATGACTCGATAAAAACCTTGCCTTCGCCAGGCTGTATCTCAAGGTAAAGGTCTGCTGAGATTCCCTTGTAGCCCTGGTCTGTTTCTGAAACTGCAAGCAGCTTCATGTGGCCTTTACTCGATGCAATGGCTGCCGAGGAGAATGCAACCGCAAAAAGCAATGCAAAAACAGCAAGTTTCATTGCCCAAAGAAAAGACAGGGCATTTAAAAAATATTTGGAGAAAGAATTATCTCCTTTTCCTTCTCCTGTAAACCTGCACCATGACAAGGCGCCTTCGCTTTCTCCTGATTTTTCTCTTGACTGATTTCCTTGGCTTGACAGAGGACTTCACAAAGCTCATGGCTTCAGAGGCTGCGAACATGTCCTTCTCAATAGGCTCCTCCTTCTGCAGCCATGGAGGGGTTATAGAAAGGACAGACGCTATGAACATGAGAACGAAAACAAAGTCAAAGGCAGCACCCCATTCAAGGCTTATCCTGCCGGAGACAGTGTAAACAGTGACAATCAGGATTCCAAGCATGCTTGTAAGCATGAATGTCCTGGGTAAAGGGACACGGTTCATCTACACACCTCTTTTTTTACTGCAAGGATTTAAGCTTGCTTTCTATCTCGCTCAACTCTGCTTCAAGCCTGTCAACAGCAGTTGCCCTCTTTGGAGAGGGCTGCTCAGGCTGGAGTCTGGTATCATTAACTATTGCTTTCCTTTGCTCCATCCTTGGAAGCTCCTTTATGTCAATCTTCGGAAGCTCATTCTTGATCTCGGGAAAAGTGCTGATAATGTCATCATAAATAACTTTCAGCTTTGCCATCTGCGCATACTTCTCTGCGCGAATCGACTTAAGCTTCTCAAACCTCTGCAGGAACTGGATGATGTCCTTTGAAGACTCAAGCAGGCTCCTCCTCACGCCAGAAGGGTCCTCTATCCCGATGTAAAGCAAGTCACTTTTCATTGTGCTGAAGGGCATCCTCAACCATGTGAATCCTGCTTTCTATCTTGGAAAACTCAGTTTTCCACGCGCTCAATTCCCTCTCCTCCTCTGCGCTTAGCTCATCAATCCTCGCGAGCACAGCTTTCGCGTCATCAAGCCTCTTCCTGATTCTCTCCAAAACTCCATTAACTCTCTTGTACCTTTCAACCTTGACGAAAACAGGAGCAGCCATTTTTACACCTCAAACAATGCCTTGTCAATGAACATGAAGTCCCTTTGCGAATCCTCAAGGAGGGCGCTCCACTTTTCATATGCGTCATCCTTGGCCTGCTTTATCTCTGAGACCTTTGACTCCAGCTTCTTGGTTTCAGCAAAGGAGTCAATTTCTTCAACCAAATGCCTGAATACATGGCTCCTGACGAAAACAGGCTCGTCCGAGACTGAAGGAGCAGGTTTCTCAAGTACTGGCTCTGGAAAAGTAGGAGAAGCACGGACCAATTCCGGAGCAGGAATCCTTATTTCTTCCTGAGCAGCGAACGATGGCTGAGGTGAAGGCGTTGCCCTTGGAAGTGATGGAAAGGGCATTGACTGCTCAAAAGAAGGCCTTATGTCAGGAAAGGAAGAGCTTATTTCAGAAGCCCTGAACTCCTTCCCAGGCTCAAACGGCTTCAACGGAGGCAAAGTTGTTTCCAGTTTCGGGCCGGAAAAAGAAGGCAGCTCATCTCCAAAACCGCCGAGTTGAGGGGGCGGAGGAAGGTCAAGCTGGTCAGAATTGCTGAAGCCAGGTTTTTTGTCCTCTTTCTTCATGAACTTCAAAAAGCCCACTATTTCACCCCTTCCCTAATTTGAAATCCCCCTATTATAAACTTTTCGGATTACTTACGAGTGTTAATAAAGGTTTCTACTCATATTCTATAGTTGCTGGCGGCTTCTGGGTGATGTCGTATAACACCCTGTTGACGCCCTTGACCCTCTTCACAATGGAGCTTGAGACCTTTTCCAATAATTCATTCGGGAGCCTTGCCCAGTCTGCGGTCATGGCATCAAGGCTTGTGACAGCCCTTAACGAAACAATGTAGCCATATGTCCTTTCATCACCCATGACTCCAACTGATTTTGCCGGCAAAAGGGCTGCGAAAGCCTGCCATGTCTTTTCATAATAGCCTGACTTCCTTAGCTCTCCAATGAAGATAGAATCAGCCTCCCTAAGCATTTCCAGCTTTTCAGCTGTGATTTCCCCAACAACCCTCACCGCAAGCCCAGGGCCAGGGAAAGGATGCCTGAATAAAAGACCTGGTTCGATGCCGAGCATTGTCCCGAGTTCGCGCACTTCGTCCTTGTACAAGTCCTTCAAAGGCTCAACAAGCTTGAGCCTCATCTTTTCCGGAAGGCCGCCAACATTGTGGTGGGTCTTTATAACAGAAGCTGCCTTTGATGGCTGGGCGCTTTCAATCCTGTCCGGATAAATTGTTCCCTGTCCAAGAAAGGCAATCTCTCCATGCTTTTTTTTCAGCTGCTTTTCCTTGCTTTCAAACACTTCAATGAAGGCTTTCCCTATAATTTTCCTTTTCTGTTCAGGGTCCTTAACTCTGTTAAGCCTCTTCAGGAAAATTTTCGATGCATCGACAAAATGGAAATTCTTAAACCCGAGTTTCTTGAACATCTGCTTAACAGACTCAGCCTCGCCTTTCCTGAGAAGGCCGTTATCGACGAATACCAAATGGAGCTTATCAGTTGCTTTTTTCAGGATCATTGCAGCGACAAGGCTGTCAACGCCTCCGGAAACAGCCATTATCACGCCATTGCTGCCAATCAGTTGCCTTGATTCCTCAACCAGTTTCTTGTCAAGCCCCTTGACAGAATAAGTTCTCCTTGCCCTGCAGATATTAAGGAAGTTGTCAAGGATTTTTATCCCGCTTACAGTGTGCTGCACTTCAGGGTGGAACTGGACTCCGTATATTTTTTGGGAATCATTCATGTAAGCCGCAATCTTGCAGTCAGGAGTGCTTGACAGGGCTTCAAATCCAGCGGGCAATGCAATAACAGAATCCCCATGGCTCATCCATACCTGCTCTTTCCCACCAATCCCTTTCAGGACGCCTTTTGCATTCCTTGTTTCCAAAACCTCTTTTCCATACTCCTTGCTGTGGCTTATCACTTTTCCCCCTGCAAGGTGCGCTATCAATTGATGGCCGTAGCAGATTCCAAGAACTGGAATTCCGAGGTTGAGGACTTCCTTGCTAATTGTCGGGGCACTTTTTTCATAGACGCTTTTCGGGCCGCCTGAGAAAATCAGGCCTTCAGGATTTTTCTTTTTAATCTCGCTGACTGGTGCTGTCCACGGGAGGATTTCTGAATAAACTCCGAGCTGCCTTATCCTTCTTGCAATCAAATGTGAATATTGGGCCCCAAAATCAATGACAAGAATCATTTTCGCAAAATATCTTTCATCCATTTGTAAAATCTTTCAGCATCTCTCAACGCCTCGTCAGCTTCTGCTTGGGAAATAAGCCTGGGCTCATATTCTGCACGACTTTTTAGCCTTAAAAGATTAAGAAGCTGCCTGTTTTTTTTCTGAATATCGTCAAGCTTTATCTCATTCAAAATACGGGCAACACCTTCGTGCCTCATGCCTCTGTGGCGAACTCCAAGGAATTTAACCGAAAGGGCATCAGCTGAATTTATTCCACAATGGACAGCAGCTATAACTGCAGCATTCCAGTGAGACTTAGCATATGCATCATTCATTGATTCAAAGCATTCATCAGCTTTCCTAACATAATTAGGGAATAATCCCGAGGCTACATTTGTTGTATCAGGCTCCATAGTTCCTCGCCATGCAGTTTTATGTTCCTGGAAAGAATGTTTTTCACCACGTCAGAAGCTTTATTTTTGATGAATTCCCTTCTCGTGAAAAAATAGGGGCTTATAGTGTTCCCAAATTGTTCAAAAATCACTTTGGACTTAAGCTCAAGATAGGACATTATCCTTTCCTTGTCATCGGCAATGAAAATAATATCGATGTCACTTTCAGGCTTTTCCCTCCCGGAGGCAAAACTCCCAAAAATAGCGGCAGCATCAACACTATTAGGGATACCCTTTTTTAACTCGTCTTTCAACTTCTCAAACGCTTCATATATCTCCTGCTGGAAAATTGCAGAAAAAGTGCCGCGAAGGAAGCTATCCCTGTTGAGCTTGATAAGATTTGATTGTCCATGGTGCTCTATTGTGATTAAATTTGAGCCTCTAAGGTCCCCAAGAGCCTTTCTTACCCCTGTGTGGGTCACTCTGATGGCACCTGAAAGCTCCCTTATCGTATAAGGTTTTGTGGGGTACTTGAAAAGCTCCCTGAGCACCCTAATCTTAACCTTGGTTCCTAAAGCGTCCTCAAGATAATTATGGATTCTCATGGCAACATAAGTTTCCAAATGGAAACTTTTGTTTCTTTATAAAGTTTATGTTTAAAGGTCATGTTAAAATCGCTCCCAGTTTTCCCATAGCAATAGCTGACTTAATCTCCATCGCTATCCTCCTTCCAACGCTAATGTCCTTGCCATAGAGATAGCCTGTGTATGGAGTGTATTTTGTTCCAGGACTGCCAGGGATTCTCATGCTGACGTCAAATACAACAAACTCTTCCTTTGGCGGGCCTGCAAGCAAGGCAGTTTGCAAAGCAAAAGGCCCTATGATTCCCGGACTGTAATGCTTCTTTGTTGCCGCTACAAACTTTTCACCAAGCTCATATGCTTTCTCAACCAAAGACTCCTTCATTGTCACGGCAACATGGCCTGCCTCGACTATTTTTGGATAAGCGCCTAAATCCAATTGCTGCTGCGCCGTCAATCTAAGGAAGCCGTCAATGTCTGTTTGCCTTCTCATGTCTGTTCCAAGCAATTCAATCTCTCCGCTAATTGGAGAGTAAAAGAAGTTCAGGTTGAACTGGGCTCCAAGGGCAAATTCTTCAATTACTGCTTTTTTCAGAGATTCATCAGTTATTTTTCCAGCGGCAATAAGCTCTGCTGACTTTTTCCTGTAATCGCCATAATCTTTAACTAAGAAAAATTCCCTCTCATAGGAACGGCCTGCTTCTGAAGCTTTGACTATTGCCAAGGTGTCTATGTCTTCTGGCTTTGAGAATCTTCTTGGCGTTCTTATCCCGGCCTGCTCAAGGAGGAAATACTGGTTCTTTGGCTGGTCCCGCTCTTCTGCCCTCAATAGCTGCCTTGTGCCGAAGATTGGAACCCTGAAATTGTTTTCAATCTCGTCAAAGTTGCAGTAAACCCAGAAATACCTGCTTGCGATGAAGATTGTGTTCAATTCAATCAATTGTTTCTGCACTTCAGGCTTCACAATGTCTGCAAAGCTGTCCACCAGAATTATTTTGTCAACAATGCCTTTGCTGCCATCTGATTTGTAATGCTTGCTGTATGTTTTTTCCCTTCCCTTCTGGCAGACGACAACTGTCCTGAATCCCTCGTCTTTTGCCCCCCTGCAAATGTCCAGTGCTGAATGCCCTCCAAGAGTGCCAATAGTTATCCTTTCCCTGTCGTATGCCTCTGCAACCTGCGCAATTTCGCTGCGGGAAATCATTTTAAGTTTATGAACACAACTCCAGCCACCACAAGAACTGTGCCAATCGCTATCCTCAATAGTCCGTTAGCGCCCTCTCCAAACAGCAAAAGCCCCAAAATCACGCTAAGCACTGCGTTTGAAGTAAGCACAAGAGCCACCTTTGAAATGTCTGCGTTGAGTGCTATTGCAGCAACCACTGAAATTCCGCCGATGCCCCAGACTATTCCAGAGGCAAGCATTATCAAGCCTGAATTCATCGTGACTGTTCCTGGGTGCTTGAACATAAAGAAAGCTACAACTGAAATCAGCAAAACGCCAACTGAAAAAATTACCTGCCCAATATAGGGATTTGTTCCGTTCCTCAGCCCATACTTGAAGAGCGCTATGTTGGCTGCAAAAGCAACTGCCGCCACCAGCCCAAGCAAAAGCCATGTTTCCATTTTCATTTTACCAGTCCGACAAGGTCTTCTGGCCTGTCAATGACATAATCTGAAAATCTCCATTCCTTTTCATTCCCATAACCCCACTTCACCAGGGCAACCTTGCAGCCAGCTCCCCTTGCTGCCTCAATGTCTGCAATCCTGTCCCCGACAATGATTGTCTCTGAGGATTTCACGCCCAGCTGTTTCATCTCTTCCCTTATCAGGCTTGCCTTGTCTCCCCTGACCTGCTCAACACTCATAATCAAGTCAAAGTATTTGCCTAACTCATGCGTCTCTGAAATCGGCCTAATGTATCCAAGCCTTCCATTGGTTGCGATGGCAACCTTGATACTCGCCCTTAGCTTTGAAACAGCCTCCAGCACTCCTGCATAAATCTTTCCTTTCCTTGCCCTTATCAGCTTTTCGCACTCCTCAAGCGAGTATTTGTAGATTTTCGGGTAGATTTTTTCGAATTCATTGACTTTTACAAGCTTCATGAATATCTCCTTGTGCGGCTCTCCCATCAGCTTCATGAACTCCTCAGCAGCTGGAACTGGCTCATTAATTTCCAGCTCCTTGTAAAGCCTTTTCACAGTCAAAACTCCGCCAACATCCCCAACTCCCCTGTTGTCATAAACTGTGCCGTCATTGTCGAAAATCATTGCCTTTATCATCCAAGCACCTTTGCAAGCTGGCTTGATGCGATTGCATTTTTAATTTCCCTTGCTATCCTTCTTCCTGTGCTCATCGGCTCATTATAGCGGATGGCAGTGTAAGGGCTTCCCATTACATAGGGGTTTGTGCCTGCAACAATCCTTGCTGAAATCTCAAACACGAAAAACTTCAGGTCTGGAGTGATTACTGTCTCGAGGCTGAAAGGCCCGAAAATCCCCATGCTTTCCAACTCCTGTGATGCCTTGATTACAGCCTCTCCCATCTTCATTATTTCCGGCAGCAAGGACTCGCGGACAACCATTGGAACATTTCCTGTAATGTTGTATGAAGTTTCCAATCCCATGTCAAGCTGGTCCTTTGCCGCAATTCTTCCTATGGAATCAACATTTGACTCATATCTCTTGTCAAAGCTCATTATCTCCAGCTCATCATTCAATGGAGAATAAAAGTAATGGATGTAGATTGGCGCTCCGACAACGTATTCCTGGATAATGTATGCCTGGCCATGGTGCTCCTCCATCTTCCTCCTGAACTCCTCGCCGCTCTTGGCAAGGAAAAACCCCTTCCCTCCCTTTGCGCCGAAGAATTTCACAATTGAAGGAGTGTTGATTTCATCAGGGTCATGGAAAATCCTTGGAAGCGTAAGCCCAGCCTTCTTCAGCCACTCCCTTTGCAGATTCCTGTCAAACTCCCACTTCAATATTTTCTTGTTGCCAAAATAAGGGACTTTCAGCTGCTCAATTGCGCTTGTATCCATGAAGCCCATGAAGCTGGCATGGGGGATTAGAATCGCGTTTTCATCAATAAGCTGCTGCTCAACAGACAAAAAGCCCTTAAAAGATTCAAGCTCGATTATCTTGTCAGCAACCCTGAAGCTCCTGTAAACATGAGAACTCTTTTTTTCGCAGACAGCAATAGTCCCGAATCCCTCGTCCTTGGCACCCTTAAGAATCTGAAGCGCAGAGTGGCTGCCAATGGTGGCTATCCTGTAATCACCATGCCCCATGGAAGCAGTAGTTAAGAGG
>CAYJXD010000022.1:0-14228 GCA_964374085.1 uncultured Methanosarcinales archaeon
CAACAAAAGTTTCTGTAAGGAAGGGCCTTGCTGCCTTCAATGGGCCTGCTGTGCCAAGGGGCTTGTCCTCCTCAATATAGCTGATGTTCATCCCAAACTTCTTCCCATTTCCGAATGCCTCCTTGACTTTATCCCCCTTGTATCCGACTGAAATTATTATGTTCTTGATGTTATGCCGTCTCATAAGATCAAGGATATGCTGCAAAAGCGGCTTGTCATGCAGCGGAATAAGAGGCTTCGGAAGCTCATGCGTAATTGGCTGCAGCCTAACTCCTCTTCCTCCAGCGAGAATAATTGCAGTCTTGGGGACATTGTTTCCCAAGGACTGCATCAGCAGCAATTCAACAGCATGGCTTCTGTTCTTTATCTTGAACCCATCAACCCTCCGGTCAACCTCGCGAAGGACATCAGTGTCTATAGTTAGTGTAACCCTTTCCTTCATGCGGAAAGGCAGAGCCAGCCTACTATTTAAATTTTGTGAGTTGTATTACAAGGTATGATATGAGCGAATTATCCTCGATATTAAGAAGAAGTGGCCTTGACAGGAATTTCCATTGTTGTTCTAACAGTGTAACCGTCTTCATCAATATTTTCAAGGCGAATTCTTCCGCCAAACTCCCTGATTGCTTGCCCTGCGATAAGATTTCCGTGCCTAAAGTATGGCCATTCCCTCCTTCTTTCAGCAATATCATCTAAGAATTCATTTAAATAGTCTAAATCTGTTTTGGGAATTTGATTGCCATTGTGATATATCATTAATCTTTGAACATTTTCATCGAATCTTGTTCTAAATAATGCTTTAGATGGTTTTGCATCTCTAAGCTCTAATTCTAACTGTGAAAGGGCACCAACAATAGGCATTCCATTAGTAAGTTCTTCGTATAACTTAGGCATATTTGGGTCGACATCCAGAACTATCTCAAAATCATAACCAAATGCTCTGCGCTGCCGCAACATTCTTAGTTTGTCTATTACAAATAATTGAACAAAATCATTTAATGACGGCATAATTCTAGGGTCGCCAGATAATTTATAAAACTTTGCTTTTTTACTACTGACAAAAGACAATCTTAATTCTCTAAATAAGATTTTGATAAGGATAACGAAAGGTTTATATACCGATATCATATAAAGTATGATAATATCATACAATTAAGAGGTGATTGAAATGGAGAGCAATTTTTGGCTTGATTTCGGATTTTCGCAGGAAGAGGAGGAGATAGACCTCGATAATTTCACGCACGAAGTATAACTTTTTTAAATCTGCCCAGGTTGCCCGGGGCAATGGGAATAAGCACCTCTGCCATTGCCCGGGCTCCGGGGAAGCTGATGCTTTTCGGAGAGCACGCAGTCGTTTACGGAAGAAAATGCATTGTGACTGCTGTTGATGCCTATGTTGCGGCAGAGGCTTCATTCTCAGGGAAATTCACAATTGATAGCCATGACATGAAGTTCAGCGGCGAGATTCATTTCGGCCAGGAATACCCGAAGGAAATACAATTCGCTGCAAAGGCAATTGAGAACTTCTATTCGGAGTTTGGCTTGAGCGAGCCAGTGCACATATCAACGAAAAATCTTTTCCCGGCTGCAAAAAAATACGGGCTTGGGACATCATCATCAATAACAGTTGCAGTCATGAAATCATTGGCAAGGCTCCATGGAATCGAAACAGAAAAAGAATTGCTTTTCAAGCTCGCATACAAGACAATTCTTGACATACAAGGGAAGGGCTCTGGATTTGATGTTGCTGCCGCTGTTTACGGGGGGACGCTGCTCTATAATATTGGGAATCCAAAGCCAATAAGCAATGACTCAATGAGCCTTGTGGTCGGCTATTCAGGAACTCCGGCAGACACTGTGAGCATTGTTGAGATGGTTGCCGAGAGAATGAAAGAAAGCCCCAAAAGGCATGAGAAGCTGCTTGATGAGATTGAGAGAGTTGTGCTAAAAGCAGAGCCTGCAATTGCTGCCAATGACATGGAAAAGATTGGAATATTAATGACAGAGAACCATGAGCTGCTTAAAGAGCTTGGCGTCAGCTCTGGGAAGCTTGACAGGATGTGCATTTCAGCAATTGAGGCAGGAGCTTTCGGCGCAAAGCTCTCAGGGGCAGGGATGGGAGACTGCATGATTGCTGTCACTGATGAAAGCAAAAGGGAATATGTTGAAAAGGCAATAAAGTCTGAAGGCGGAGAAATCCTCAATGTCAAAATAAACGCAGAGGCAGCAGAATGAAAGCAACTGCCATTGCAAGCCCAAACATGGCAATAATCAAGTATTGGGGAAAGCGAAATGACGAGCTTAAGCTGCCAATGAATGACAGCATAGCAGTCATGCTTGAAGGCAATTTCAAGAGCACAACAACAGTTGAATTCTCAGGCCAGAAAGAAGACAGAATAACAATTGACGGAGTGAAAGCAGACGAAAAGGAAATGAGGAATGCTTCCCTTGTCCTTGATCACTTGAGGAAAAAGGCATCATCACATCAGAATGCAACGATAAACTCCAAAAACAGCTTTCCGAAAGGAACAGGGATTGCCTCATCTTCTTCCGGCTACGCAGCAATGGCTGTTGCCGCATCGAAAGCGCTGGGCTTGAACCTCTCTCAAAAAGAATTGTCAATTGCAGCGCGGCTTGGCTCAGGAAGCGCATGCAGGTCAATGATATCAGGCTTCTCGCACTGGCACATGGGCGAAAGGAATGACGGCTCTGACAGCTATGCAACCCAAATAGAAGACGAAAACCATTGGAAGGATTTAAGGATAATAACAATAATATTGTCGACTGAGAAAAAGGCAGTTGGCTCAAATGAAGGCATGAAAAGGACAGTTGAAACAAGCGGGTTATACAAGGAAAGGCTCAGGAACCTCCCCAAAGCAATAAGGCTGGCAAGGAAAGCAATAATAACAAAGGACGAAGAGCTGCTTTACCATGTCCTGATGAGGGAAAGCAACAGCCTCCATGCAGTCATGCTTGACAGCTGGCCTCCAATAACTTACTTGAATGATGAATCAAAGAAAATAATGGCAGCAGTTGACCACTTGAATGGCAAAAAGCTAATCGCAGGCTACACCTTTGATGCAGGGCCGAATGGGCATGTGTTTACAACCCAAAAGAATTCACTCCCAGCGCTAAAAGCAGTGAAAAAGGCAGTTCCAGCGGCAAAAGCATACATTAGCAGGCCAGGTCCAGGGGCATTTGCAATAAATTAGAAAAGATTTAAAAGCAGCCTATATACTAGGCTAAACGGGGGCTACAAAAGGTGTTTAAATGTCTGTAGGCATAGTTGGGTATGGGGCATACATCCCCAGGTTCAGGATAAAGGTAGAGGAGATAGCAAGGAACTGGGGGCGAGACGCCGAAGAGCTGAAAAAGAGCCTTTGCGTCAATGAGAAGGCAGTGCCTGGAATTGATGAGGACACTGCAACAATGGCAGTCGAGGCAGGAAAGAAAGCCCTGCTGATGGCCGGAATTTCTGAAGATAGCGTAAGGGCATTGTTCATTGGCTCTGAATCGCACCCATACGCCGTGAAGCCGACAGCAACCATTGTTGCAGAGGCGCTAAGGCTGAACAGGGGATTGTTTTCAGCAGACCTTGAGTTTGCGTGCAAGGCAGGAACTTCTTCAATGCAAATAGTCTATTCAATGATAAAGTCAGGCATGATAGACTTTGGGATGGCAATCGGAAGCGATGTTGCCCAGGCAGACCCAAACGATGCGTTGGAATGCACAGCATCAGCAGGAAGCGCAGCGCTTGTGCTTGGGAAAAAGGAAGTGATTGCAAGGCTTGACGCAACATATTCATTTGCAACAGACACTCCGGATTTCTGGAGAAGGCAGAAGCAGCCATACCCAAAGCATGCAGGCCAGTTCACAGGCAAGCCTGCATATTTCAGGCACATCGAGGAATGCACGAAGAAGATACTTGAAATCACGAATTCCAGCCCGTCTGATTTCAGCCATGTGATTTTCCACCAGCCAAACGGCAAATTCCCAGTTGAAGCGGCAAGAATGCTTGGATTCACAGAGGCGCAGCTTGAGAAAGGGCTCCTTGTGAAAGACATAGGCAACTGCTATTCAGCATCATCATTGATTGGGCTGTGCGCTGTCCTTGACGAGGCAAAGGAAGGTGAAAGGATATTGCTGGTTTCATACGGCTCGGGAGCAGGGGCTGACGGGTTTGTGTTTGAGGCAACAGAATTTGTTTCAAAAAGAATGCCTTCGATTAGGCAGATGATGCAAAATATTGAATACCTGAGATACCCGCAATACATCAAGTTCTCAAAGAGGCAGATATGACCAGGGTTGCAATCATTGGCGCTGGCGCAACAAAATTCGGCCAATTATGGAAGCAGGGAATAACAGAGATGGCAGTTGAGTCGAATTTAATGGCAATTGAAGACTCAGGACTTGACAGGAAGCAGATTGGCGCAATGTATGTCGGAAACATGTCATCAGGGCTTTTCACAAAACAAGAGCACATATCAAGCATGATTGCAGACGCAACCGGATTGGCGCCGATACCAAGCACTAGAGTCGAGGCAGCCTGCGCATCCGGCGCTGCTGCGCTTAGGCAGGCTTTCATGGCTGTGAAAAGCGGAATGCATGACGTTGTCCTTGCGGTTGGTGTTGAAAAAATGACTGATGTCAGCACAACAGCAACAACAAGGATTCTCTCAACAGCCTCAAGCCAGGACTATGAGGCAAGCATTGGCGCAACATTCCCAGGGCTTTATGCGCTGATGGCCAGGGTTCACATGGAAACATTCAAGACAAAAGAAGAGCAGATGGCAATGGCTGCTGTCAAGAACCACAAAAATGCAATTTCCAACCCTTTTGCCCACTTAAGGAAAAAAATCACAGTCGAGGATGTAATGAACTCGCACAAGATAGCAGACCCATTGAAGCTGCTTGACTGCGCGCCGATATCAGACGGCGCATCATCTGTAATGGTTGTCTCGGAAAAAATTGCAAGGCAATATTCTGATTCACCTGTATGGATAGAGGCCAGCGCGCAGGCATCTGACAGCATCTCTCTCCATAACCGGGAGAGTTTATTGGGATTAAAGGCGACAGCAGTTGCAGCAAAGGAGGCATTCAGGCAGGCAAGCCTCTCGACGAAAGACATAGGCTGCATTGAAATCCATGACTGCTTCACGATTGCAGAGATACTTGCGCTTGAAGACCTTGGGTTTGTGGAGAAAGGAATGGGAGGAAGATACATAGAGGATGGCAACACTGAAATAGGTGCAAAGCTCCCAGTGAACCCGTCAGGCGGATTGAAGGCAAAAGGCCATCCAATTGGAGCGTCAGGAATTGCGCAGGCAGTCGAGGCAACATGGCAGCTCAGGGGAGAAGCTGCAAATGACACAGGGCCTGAAACTGTCTTGACACACAATGTCGGAGGGTCAGGGGCAACAGCCCTTGTTCACATATTCAGAAGATGAGCGCAAGCCAATGGAGAAGGATGCCTGCATTCTATTCCCTTGCGGGAAGCAAGTGCGGAAAATGCAGCAAGCTGTCCTTCCCGTCAGCAATGATATGCAGGGACTGCGGCTCAACAGCGGCTGATGACTTTTATTTCAGCGGAAACGGCAAGCTCGTCACATACACCGTAATAAGGCAGCAGCTGAATGACAGCAATGAAAAAAGCTCCCTGATTGCAGCCAACCCGTGCATAATCGGGATTGTCCAGCTTGACGAAGGGCCAATGATAACATCCCAGATTGCTGATTCTGAGCCAGATGCAATGGAGACTGGAAAGCCGGTGAAGGCTGTTTTCAGGAGGATATCAGAGGAAGGCGAAGAGGGCCTGATAAGGTATGGCTACAAATTCGTCTTCGCGTGAGCTTATAGGAAAGCTTGAGAAAGGGGAAATAAAATTATACCAGCTTGACGAGCTTCTTCCTGCCGAAGCTGCCGAAATAAGGGCAAGATTCCTGGAAAAGTCAACAGGCGCAAAGCTTCAATTCATAAGAAGCAGCAGTCTGACCCCTGAAGATGCAAAGGGCAACATAGAAAACATGATAGGAGCTGTGCAGGTTCCATTGGGAATTGCAGGGCCGCTTGAGATAAAAGGGAAAAACTTCAGGGGAAAAGCATTCGTCCCATTGGCAACAACAGAAGGGGCGCTTGTTGCTTCAGTTAACAGGGGATGCAGCGCCATAAGCAGGAGCGGCGGGGCAAAAGCAGAAGTTATCAAGGCAATGCAGACTAGGGCGCCATTGTTCAAGGCCCAAGACGAAGAATCAGCAGCACAGCTAATAAAATTTGTCCGCAACAATTTCTCCCTTCTCAAAAAAACAGCTGAAAAGACAAGCAGCCACCTGAAGCTTAAAGAGATTGAATGCCACTGCTATGATGACCTTGTATGGCTGAGGATAAAGGCAGAGACCGGGAATGCGATGGGAATGAACATGATAAGCATAGCAGCGCAGGCAATCGGAGAGCTTATTGAAAAAAAAGTTCAGGGAATAAAATACCTTGCAGTGTCCGGGAATCTTTGCACAGACAAGAAGCCGTCTTACCTGACGCTAAAAGAAGGGAGAGGAAGGTATGCGATAGCAGAGGCAACAATAAAAGGCGATATTGTGAGGAAAGTGCTGAAAACAACTCCCCAAGAGATGGCAAAGCTTAACATCTACAAGAACATAATCGGCTCAACACTTGCGGGAAGCTACGGCATGAACGCCCACTTTGCAAACGTCATAGCAGCCATTTACCTTGCCACAGGGCAGGACATGGCGCATGTTGTTGAAGGCTCGCACGGAACAACTGAAATGAAGGTCAGGGGGAATGACCTGAATGTGAAAGTTACAATTCCATCAATCCAGGCTGGAACCATTGGAGGGGGAACAAAGCTGCCAGGGCAGCAGGAGTCAATAAGGCTTATGGGAATAAACCCTGCAAGCAGGAACAGCGCAAACCAGCTTGCAGAAGTGATTGCGTCAGCAGTGCTTGCAGGCGAAATATCAATAATGGCAGCGCTTGCGTCAGGCCAGCTGGTGGATAGCCACAAGAGGCTGAACAGATGAGGAAAGCCACTGCCAGCGCCCCTGCAAAGCTGATAATGTTCGGGGAGCACGCAGTTGTTTACGGACACCCTGCAGTTGCATTCCCATTGAAAGGTCTCAGGCTGCATGCAACCGCAAGCCACTCTGAAAAGGACAAAATAATTTCTGGCTGGCTAAATCCGAAAGAGAAAAAAACAGCGCTGTTAACTGTGGGAATTGCAAAAAAAATCCTGAAGATAAGCAAGCCTGTCCTGATTGAGATTAAGTCATCAATACCAAAAAGGTCAGGGCTGGGAAGCTCTGCTGCCATGAGCGTCGCAATAACAAGGGCGCTCGCAGATCTGTCAGGGAAAAAAATCAGTGTTCATGAAGTTGTGAAAATCTCGCATGAGATGGAAAAAGTCCACCATGGAAACCCGAGCGGAATTGACACCGCAGTTATTGCCCATGAGAAGCCAGTCTATTTTGTAAAGGGAAGAAAGCCAAAATTCCTTAAGGTAAGGGGGGAAATACAAATAGCGATTGCGCACAGCAGAAAAAAGCATTCAACAAGGAAAGTTGTGGAGGATGTCAGGAGCAAAGTCGAAAGCAATCCAGACAAGTTTTTGGGCATGCTAAAGGAGATAGGCAGCATAGCCCAAAGGTCAAGGAAGGCGATTGAAACTGGCGACATCAGGGCAATGTCAGAATTGATGAACAGGAACCATGAATTGCTGAAGCGGCTTGGTGTCTCATCAAGAAGCCTCGACAAGCTTGTTGATGATGCAAGGAAGAGCGGCGCAACCGCGGCAAAGATGAGCGGCGCAGGGAAAGGCGGAGTTGTTGTCGCACTATTGGGAAAAGGGCAAAAAACGCCGAAAAATTTTGTGAAACTGTCCATTTGAGACACCAAAAAGTTTTTAAACAGCGAACCGGAAAAAAGAGTGCAATGACTGAAGATACAGTAACTTTAGGCGGCAATATAGAGCTTGCAGGGTTCCGCGAGTTGGACGGGGGAAGCCAGATAATTCTCAAGAAGATAATAGGGAATTACGCAAGGAGATTCTCAGAGATTTGTGCAAGGTTTGAGCTGCTGAAATTGCAGATGAAGAAAATCCATGAAACGGAAAAGTCAGAGAAGTACGAGATTCATGGATTTGTGCTGGACAACGGGAAGCACTACTCATCAACAATGGCAGACTTAAACCTGTTCTTTGCGCTTGACAAGGTGCTGAAAAAGCTTGAGGCAGAGATAGAGCACGCGCAAGGGCACCTGCACCACTAAACTTTTAAATAGGCTGCGCCTAGTTCTAGAGCATGGATTTGAAGAAAGACATACTGAAGCACGCGCTCCACAATGCCGCAAGCCACGGCGGAAAGGCAGACAAGGGAGCTGTTGTTGGGAAAGTGCTTGGAGATAACCCTGAGCTCAAGGAAAAGATAAAGGAGCTAATGGGAGAAGTTGACAAGGCAATAGCTGAAGTCAACAGGCTGGGAGTTGATGAGCAGAGAGCCAGGCTTGAAAAAATTGCTCCAGAGCTGCTTGAAAAGAAAAAGCACTCCAAAAGGGAGCTGCCTGAGCTTGAGGGCGCGTTAGCGGGAAAAGTTGTCACAAGGATTCCGCCAGAGCCCTCAAAGCACCTGCACATCGGCCATGCGCTGAGCTTCCTCATCAACTTCATGTATGCCCGCAAGTACAATGGCAAATGCATTCTCAGGTTTGAGGACACAAACCCTGCCACTGCAAAGAAGGAATACATTGAGTCAATGGAAAGGGAAATAACAGGCTATCTCCAGATAAAGCCAGACAAGACCATAATTGTCAGCAACGACATGGAGAAATTCTACGGGCATGCAGAGAAGCTCATCAGCATGGAGAAGGCATATGTCTGCACGTGCAGCAAGGAAAGGATACGCGACTTAAGGCATAAAGGCGATTTTTGCGGGTGCAGGACAAAGGACAAGGAGAAGAACATGGAAGAATGGAAGGGAATGCTTGCAAAGAAATTCAAGGAAGAGCAGGCAGTGCTGAGATTAATGGGAGACATGCAGAGCGCAAACCACGCGATGAGAGACCCTGCGCTGTTCAGGATAACTTATGAGGAGCATTACCTGCACAAGAAGAAATACTGCGTGTGGCCTCTCTATGACTTTGAAAATGCGGTTGAAGACGGAATTGGCGGAATAACGCACATTTTGCGAAGCAATGAATTCGGCGAAATGAGAATAGAGTTACAGGACTGCATCAAGTCGCTCCTTGGAATGCCAAGGCAAGTGGTCATCCAATACGGAAGGTTCAACGTGACTGGGACAACAACAAAGGGAAGGGAGATAAGGGAAATGATAAAGTCAGGGAAATACATAGGGTGGGATGACCCAAGGCTTGTCACATTGATAGCCCTGCAAAAAAGGTGCATCCATCCAGAGACCCTTCAGGAGCTTGCAATTGAAGTTGGATTGTCAACAACACAAACAAACCTTGACTTCACAATCATATCAGCGATAAACAGGAAAGTGCTTGACCCATTGGCCAACAGGTATTTTTTCATAAGGGAGCCAGAGCTAGTGCATATTGAAGGGGCTCCTGAGCAAGAGGCTGTGCTGAAAAACCACCCTGCAGATGAAAGCAGGGGAACAAGGAAATACAAGGTCCATGACAAGTTCTACCTTGACAAAAAGGACCTCAAGGAAATAAAGGAAGGCGAGATAGTCAGGCTGATGGACTGCCTAAACTTCACCAAGAAGAAAGGCAAGCTTGTGTTTGAAAGCGTTGAGTTTGAAGAGTTCAAGGGCAAGGGAAAGAAGATATTGCACTGGCTGGCAAAGGAGCACGCAATAAAGGCAAAAGTTATGATGCCTGACGCAAAGAAAATAAGCGGGCTTGCCGAAAGCGCAGCAGGAAAGCTGAAAGCAGGCGAAATAATACAGTTCACAAGGTTTGGCTTCTGCAGGGCAGAAGGCGATGGACTATTCTGGTATGGGCATGAATGAGAAATGCTTTTATATTCAGGCAAGGATAATAATTTCATGCCACTAATCATAGTTAAGGCTCAGGTTGCTCAGCTTGTGAAGCAGATTTCGAAAGAGAAGGGGCTTGAAGTTGACAATGTCACTTCAGACTATCTTCCTGCGCTTGACAGGAAAGTCCGCAAGTTAGTTGAGGAGTCTGTCGCAAGGGCAAAGGAGAATGGAAGAAGGACTTTGATGGCTAGAGATGTTTAGCCAGGATTATCTTCAGCCTTCCAATCCTGAGCTCAAACTCCAGCAGCCTTGAGTCAGGGCCGTGCTCGCCCAGAATTTGTTGGTGGGACCGTTCTAGCCTCTTCACGCTGGCTATCAGCTCAGACCTGAACTGGTGCCTTTCTGCTTCGTGCACCTTCTTGAGCAAATCCCATCCAACGCTTGACCGCTTTGCAGCTGCGCTGAGATGCTTGAAGAAATGCCTGAGCCTTGTCATCAGAACCTGACCACTTTCTCCTTGCCATCCTCCTTTATTTCAGAGAAGCCTGGCAAAGCATCAATTGGGGAAGATTGCGCAGGGGGCTGGGAAATTTGCGAGCTTATCTTTGGAGGCATGCTGTCAAGCTGCATTCTTGGCACCGAGTTCCTGATTTTTTTCATTGTGGGCGAACTACGGGCTGAAATCCTCGGAAGGTGCTCTTTCTGCAATTCGAAAAGCATGACCAAAGCGCGTGCAATCTGCTGGTTCTGCTCAATCAGGATGTCAAGCTTCTTTCCCAAGTCAGAGTCTGCCTCGGAATGAATGTCAGCGCTGGCATCCTTGAACATCACCATCATGGTGTCAAGGGTCCTTGTGAGCTTGTCAACTGACTCTCTCAATCCGCTCAAGTCCTGCGACGAGAAAATATCAACCTCTTCTGGCATGAGCCAAAACTGGCAACAACAATATATATAGGTTTCGGTTTAAATTCGATTTGTCTCTAAATAAGTTACCGCCTGAGTTACATCCCTTCCGAAGGACCCGATTACTGGAATGGAAAATGCCTTTACGCCGGGAGAATATGCCCTTGCCATCGGCCTGCTCATGAGCCGATCTTGAATTGGGACTCCCAAGATTCCTTCCTCGACCAGCATTTCAAGCCTTCCCCTTATCAATTTCCCACCACTTGAGCGGTAATCGTGAAGGGTTGAAAGCATTTCCCCGAAAAATCCGGGATTGGGGGAAACACTTGCAGCAAAAAAATATGAGCCGCTCTCTGCAATGTCCTCCCAGGCTTTCTTATGGTAGGGATCTGCTCTGATATTGGTGCATACCCCTCCAATACCTTCGCCCAAGCCAGGAAAAAGTATTATTTCCTTAACAGCTGCGGTCACAGAAGGCGAAATGTTTTGCAGGCACCTATACATGCTGGCAGCATAGCTCTCCCAATGACCTCCAGGAACAAGGTCTTTTGTAAAAGCCGACAAAGTCAGGCCGTTAAATGCAACAGCTGCATCAGGCTGGCCTTCAGGCAGCTTATGTTTAGGGTATGCATCAATATTCCCGTCAAAAGCTGCGTAAGTGCTGACTATGCCATTCTCCCTTGTTGAAACCGCCTCCCAAGACAAATGCCGCCTTATCGGAAACTTTTCAGCCCATCTTCTGGGGAAGCTTTCCATCAGGTATGCGGCTTCGTGAATCGCCTCGTGAGCCAAATAATACACGTCCCATATATCGGCAAATTTGAGATTTTTAAGCAAAACAGTCATGAAGTCAGGTATTTTCAATCATTTTATAAATTTTTAAGAAAAAGCATGGTTCATGGAAAAGTTCAAAGCCATAGTCAAGCCAAACTCCAAGGAAAACAAGATTGAGGGGTTTGACAGCGCAAAAGGTGCCTACATAGTAAGGATAAAAGCCCCTGCTGAGGACAACAAGGCAAACATTGAATTAGTGAAGTTCCTGAAAAAAGAACTTGGGAAAAAAGCAACAATCATCTCAGGATTCAAGTCAAGGGAAAAAATAATTAAAGTTGAGGAATAGGACTTATTCAAAGTCCTGTCCTGGAGGCATTCCGCCTGGCCCGCCTGGGCCACCGCCAGATTTGCCAGCGCTTGCAATCACGTCATCTATCCTTAATATCATTATTGCAACTTCGCTTGCAGAGCTGACTGCCTGGGTCTTTATCTTCAGCGGCTCAACAACGCCTTCCTTCCAAGCGTCAATCACCTTGCCTGTGAAGACATTAATCCCTGCCCATTTCTTCCCTGTGTCATGGGCTGCCTTCAATTCAGTCATGACATCAATCGGGTCAAGGCCTGAGTTCTCAGCAAGAGTTCTCGGGATTATCTCAACTGCCTCTGCAAAAGCATTTACAGCGAGCTGTTCCCTTCCGCTCAAGGACTCTGAATATTTCCTGAGCCCTCTTGCAAGCTCCAGCTCCGAGGCTCCAGCGCCGGCAACAATCTTTCCAACCTTCAAGGAAGCCGAGACATCGCCAAGCGCGTCTTCCATTGCCCTCTTGATTTCGTCAACAACATGCTCTGTTCCGCCCCTTATAAGCACTGTGACTGACTTTGGATTTTTACACTCGCGGACATAAGTCATGTTTTCATTTCCCACCTTGACTTCCTCAACAAGGCCTGCATTCCCAAGGTCTTCCTTTGAAAGGTCATTAAGGCTTGTTACAATCTTTGCGCCTGTTGCCCTTGCGAGCTTCTCCATGTCAGACTTTGAAACTCTCCTCGCAGCATAAATCCCCTTTTTGGACATGAAGTGCTGGGCCATGTCATCAATGCCCTTCTGGCAGAAAACAACATTTGCCCCAGCTGAGACCACTTTCTCAACCTTCTCCCTTAGCATCCTCTCTTCCATGTCAATGAAAGCCTGCATCTGCGCAGGGTCTGAAACCTGTATCTTTGTCTCAATCTCAGTGTTCTTCACCTCAATTGCAGCGTCAAGCAAAGCAACTTTTGCATTTTTCACATGCCTTGGCATTCCTGGATGGACTTTTTCCTTGTCCAGCACAATTCCCTGGATCAGCTCAGAGTCTTCCACCCTTCCGCCAACTTTCTTCTCAATCTTCACATTCTCAGTGTCAATATCTGTATTCCCATTTTCCTTTTCCATCACTGCCCTTATTGCGTCAACAGCAATCCTGGAAAGGATTTCCTTTGCCTGCTCTGCGCCTTTTCCTGTCATTGCAGTTATTGCAATCTTCCTAAGAGTATCTGTATCAGCATCGCTTACCGGCTCTGCAATGCCGTTCAATATTTCCTGCGCCTTCTCTGCTGCGAGCCTGTAGCCCCGGGCTATGACTGTAGGATGGATTTCCTTGTCAATAAGGTCCTCAGCCTGCTTCAATAATTCGCCTGCAAGGACAACAGCAGTAGTAGTTCCATCCCCAACTTCGTCTTCCTGCGTCTTTGCCACTTCAACAATCATCTTTGCGGCTGGGTGCTCTATGCTCATCTCCTCGAGAATCGTGACGCCATCGTTTGTAATGACAACATCGCCAAGCGAGTCAACAAGCATCTTGTCCATTCCTTTAGGACCTAGAGTTGTCCTAACTGTCTCTGCGACTGCCTTTGCAGCCATTATGTTTGACCTCTGAGCACTGCGGCCAGTTGTCCTCTGGCTGCCCTCGGAAAGAATGAATATCGGTTGCATTTGCTGTTGTGTCGCCATTTTATTATCCTCCCATTAATTTTATCCGAAATAATCCTCTTTCTTTGCATTGACCTTTCCTGCCTTCACTCCCTGTTTAGTCATCTCTGCCTCATACTTTGCCAGGACTTCAGGCCTTTTTACAGTTCCGAACTTTTTTTCATACTTTGACAAGTTGTCTGTCAGCACTTGAAGAAGCTCCTTTGCAAAATAAGGGTCAAGGAGAACTACATTGTGCCTTATCACAGTCCTTGGCGGATGGTTTGCTATGTCCATCCTTGGCGTTATGGCCTTGAAGTCAATCACAAACCTGACAGGGCTGTGAGAAACTGAAACTTCGTCAGCCAAAAACTCCTCGCCATTGACCGAGTCAATCCTTATCTCCTGGCCTTCGCTCATTTTAAAAATCGTAGCCGTGACCATACTAATGCGGCATTTTCGCCGAGATCACGTATCGCTACTTATTCATATCTTCTCTTCTAAACCCCTAGAATTGAAATAAGGTAAACAACGGGTTATATATAAGGTTTTTGGTTTTGTGGGCTGTTAAGTTCCGTCACTTTTAATCGCCCCTTAGGGGCGACTTGGGTATAATTCCCCGACCTTTAGGTCGAGTTTTCTGAACAATT
>CAYJXD010000023.1:0-14204 GCA_964374085.1 uncultured Methanosarcinales archaeon
GGGCATCGCAGCTCAGGGCAAGGACAAGCTCCCTTCCCCCTCCCCTTTCCATCCCTGTGCAAATCACAATGTCTGCGTCTTTCTGGTAGATGTCTTTGCCCTTTCCATAAGTGACGCCTAGCGTCATCCCACCCGCTTCTTTTGCACCCCTGCATGCCGCAGTTGACAAGCTATCATAATCTTTTTCAGCACCAAATACAAGGACTGCTTTCTTCCTAGCTATCTCGTATCCGAGCTGTTCTGCGAGCAATTCAAGCTCCTTTCCATAGTTCAGGTCTTGTGCTGAACCCATTACTCCAATTTGAAGTTTCATTTTTAATCCTCCGAAGTGTTTTGAATTAAATGGCCAAATAAATTGGCAAACTAACAATGCAAGAACTAGTTATGATGATGAACAGAATCAGAGTTGCAAAAAGGGCCGCTGCAGGGACTTTCGAAGCTCTTGCTGAGAAAGTTGCTCACAGCAGCGAGCTTAATCGAACCCTGCCCTAGGGATCCACAGTCCCCAATGCGGACCACTACACTACAGCGACCATAGCTATAACTAGAATCAATGTTTGCTTTGCTTTTGGAGTTGAAATTACTTAAGTCAGAACTAAATTCGCTTCCTATGAAGACAATCAACTCTCATAGCAACATGGATAAGCAGGGTTTTATTTAAACCTTTTGATTTTACGGGGTATTCGTGATATTTTCGGGGAAAAGGGTAAATTCCGGAAATATTGCGGAATAAAGCTTACTTATTTCGATTTGCCTGTAAATTTTCCGGGTTTGGGAGAGAAAGGTTTATTAAACAGGATGGCTAAAGGGCTCGTATGGCGAAGTACAATTCATTCGGGGATTTTATTTTTAAAAACAGGAAATTGATTAATGCGGCTTTTTTGACAGTGATATACAGCCTCATAGCAATTATTGTTTTGAGGATAGTAAAGGTGATATAGTTGAATTTGCAATTGCTGTCCGCACCACTTACTATGGGTGTCCTTGCTGTTCTCATTTTCAATAATATGGCGCAGTTTTTCCTTATATACGATCTTATTGTTCCAGGAGATTTATCTTTCTTGAACATAACTTTTCTTCTAAGTCTTGTGCTTTCGGTTTATTATTTTGCTTTCAAATCATATGTTGAACGCAGCTGATTTAGATGGCATCTTTTTCTTCTGATGATAAAGCAAAGTTTATAAACCCTCCAGCGAAATATAAAGGCATGCAAAAAAGGGGCCAGCTGGCCTTGGTTCTGTTCACTGGAATCTTTGTTTTGCTTGGCAGCGGAATGCTGCTTGCCACTTTGAACACTTCTAAGGCAGCTGAAAGGGAAGAGATTGTTTCAGATGCAGCCAGCTATGTTACAAAGTATGCCAACTCCTGCCTTGAGATGGGGACTGTGGCAGCAGTAAGGCGGTATGGAATTGATGGCTCGTCTCTTCCAAATGTAAAGTCCCATGTCGAAGCCAGCCTCAGGAAATGCATGGCTTTCCCTTCCTTTGAGAGCAAGGGAATCCAGCTGGTTCCTGGCGAGCCTGTTGCAGACCCAAGGATTGTGTCAGGCAGCATCCACGTGTCGGTTGAATTTCCGATAACCTTCTTTGTGCAGGGGTACAAAGGGCAAGTTTCCCAGTTTAGCTATCCCAGGTAAACTTTAAATAGCACCCTTGTTGCTGTGTGGAAATGAGGCCAAAAGCTTTCTACTTGTCCAGGGAAGAGGTGCCGCAGCTCTTCAGGGCTTGGCTTGCAATCTCCTTTGCTTTTGCAATCCTCCTGAACAGGGGGCTTGGGTTCAACGCAGAATTCCTGCTTTTGATGGCCATCTCCTCAATTACTGTCGGTGTAGGATTCCTCCTTCACGAGCTGGCACACAAGGTCTTGGCTTTGAGATACGGCTGCAGGGCAGAGTTCAGGAGCTTTGACTCAATGCTTCTCATAACAATTGCAATGTCCTTCTTCGGCTTCATAATAGCAGCCCCTGGCGCTGTCTTCATCCAGGGGAGAGTTAATGCACAAAGAAATGGCCTCATCTCGGCAGCAGGCCCTGTCACAAACATTTTTCTTGCTCTTGTCTTTTTAGCTGTGATGGCTGTTTCATCCAGCGCTTTCGTCTCGCAGGCTGCCTATTACGGGATGAGCATAAACACATGGCTCGCAATTTTCAACATGCTCCCCTTCTTCAACCTTGACGGCACAAAGGTGTTTGCATGGAGCAAGCCTGTATATTTTGCCATTCTCGGGTTTGCTTTTGTGTTGATGGTTTTTTCAGGAAGTTTTGGCGTTGCTTAGCGTTTTGCCGGAGTGCGGCTCAATTTCCATTTTTCTAAGAGCCGGAAGCCTCACCGCTAATTGTTTGGATGCCAAAAATAATCCATGCTCCAAACAGCAACTTTTAAATATACCCAGTAAATCCTGTTTTTCATGGCAGAGTTCAAGATAGTCATATCAAATCCCAAGAACGGGCTCAGTGCGCAGCGAGAGGCAAAGGAACAGGCTGCAAGGAGCCTTATCGGGATGAAGATTGGGGACAAGATTGCAGGGGATTCTTTAGGCTTGCCTGGCTTTGAGTTCAAGCTTACAGGCGGCTCTGACTACTGCGGCTTTCCAATGAGGAAAGACATCCCCGGTGTTGGAAGGAAAAAGATTCTTGCTGTTTCAGGCATCGGCTTCCACAAGATTGGCAGGGGCATTCGCCAGCGAAAGACAGTTTGCGGCAACACAGTGCATGAAAGGACTGTGCAAGTCAACCTAACGGTTGTCAAGGAGGGCAAGGAAAACCTCTTTGAGGCAGCTGAAAAGAAATCAGCAGAGAAAAAGGCTGCAAAGGAAGCGAAGAGGGCTGAAAGGAAATCAGCAGAAGCAAAGCCCATTGAAAAGCCCGAGGCAAAATCTGCCGAAAAAACAGAAGCAAAGCTTGCAGAACCAAAGCCAATTGAGAAGAAGCATAAGGCTGCAGAAACTCCTGCTGAACAGTAATTCTTTATATCATTAAATTTATATACACGCTGGGTTTCTGCCCGGCTGATGGCTCGTGCTAAAGCAGTGGTAAAGGAAGAATCAAAATCTGCAAAGCAGTCAGTGCAGCCTGAAATCAACATTGGAATGGTTGGCCATGTTGACCATGGGAAGACCACTCTCACTGAGTCATTGACTGGAAAGTGGACTGACACCCACAGTGAGGAGATAAGGCGGGGAATCACAATAAGGCTTGGCTACGCTGACTCTGTTTTCTACAAGTGCGGAAAATGCAAGGGCATGGATTCATACTCAACTTCCAATTCATGCCCGAATTGCAAAAGCAAGGCTGTTTCGTCCAGAAAAGTCAGCTTTGTTGACGCTCCGGGGCATGAGTCGTTGATGGCAACAATGCTTTCAGGCGCCACAATAATGGATGGCGCTCTTCTCTTGGTCGCGGCAAATGAATTGTGTCCGCAGCCTCAGACAAGGGAGCATCTCACAGCGCTCCAGATAATCGGAGTGAAAAACCTTGTGATTGTGCAGAGCAAGATTGACCTGGTTTCAAAAGATGACGCCCTAAAGAATTTCAAGGAAATCAAGGAATTTGTGAAGGGAACTCCCTTTGAAAATGCGCCAATTATTCCCATCTCTGCCCAGCAAAAAGTGAACATTGACGCTTTGATAGAGGCTATTGAAACCCACATTCTTACTCCTTCGCGGGATTCAGCAAAGGCACCTATTATGTTTGTCGCCCGCTCTTTTGACATTAACAGGCCGGGGATTGACCCGCTGAAGATGGTGGGCGGTGTCATCGGCGGCTCAATCAAGCATGGCACTTTGAAAACAGGAGATGTTCTCGAGCTTCGTCCGGGAAGGAGGATTGAAAGGCAGGGAAAGGTTTCATGGCAGCCTGTTTCCACAAAAATAGTTGACCTGAAGACAGGCGGTGAAAGCGTATCGCAAGTGGGCCCGGGCGGAAGCATTGGAGTGATGACCCTTCTCGACCCAAGCCTTGTAAAGAGCGATGCATTGACCGGCTCAATAGCAGGCATAAAGGACCTTCCGCCGGTCTGGAACGACTTGAAGCTTGAAGTCTCCCTCCTGGAAAGGGTTGTTGGCGCAAGGGACTCGCTTGTTGTTGACCAGATAAAGATTGGCGAAAACCTGATGCTCAATGTCAACTCTGCTGCGACTGTTGGCATGGTTGCAGAATTGTTCAAGAACGGAATGGTTTGCAGGCTCAAGCTCCCGGTATGCGCAGAGCAGGGCTCCCGAGTAACTATTTCAAGGATGATTGGAACAAGGTGGAGATTGATTGGATACGGGATAATAAAATAGGATAATTTACCATACTTTTTTATACAGTTGAGAAACCCTTTTCCCTATGAATGGCTGGCATTTCCATGATGCGCAGGGAAGATACCTGGACGAGGCGAGATTCCTCATTGCTAATTGGAGCATTGTCTCGTCACGTTCTGTTGGAGAGAATCTTGTGGAAAGGGTTTATGAAAGGGACAGGCAGCAAACCTCAAGGCTTTTCAGGGAGAATGGACGGAATCATCCTGTTGTTCCGGACTTTGCCCGGCTCTCCCTGGAATATGTCCTTCCACAAGGAGCAAATCAGGCATTGTTCATTCCCAATGTTGCTTGGATTACTGACAAGAGCAATGTGGCTGAAAGCGATATTTTTGGCTGGCGCATCCATAAGGAAGGAATAGATAAATTTTTTTCAGGGTTCGAGCCTGTATTGAAATTCTTTGAGCAGCAGACTGCAGGAGAGCCAATAATCATTGTGATTGATTCAGGGTATTATGTGATGATTGACGCTATGGAAAGGCTGGGCTATGGGCGCCCTAATAAGCTTCCATTGAGATAGTTACTTGTCAAGAACCTTGAACACAGCAGAAACATCCTCTTCTCCCAGCCCTGTTGCAGTTCCTTCATCATAAAGCCTGCTCACTTCTTCAAGGACTGGAAGCTTTTTCCTGCCTTTCTTCGCTTCATTTTTTGCAAGGTCAAGGTCTTTCTTCATGTTCCTTATTGTGAACAATACTGGGAACTCGTTCTTCACAAAGTTAGGCATCTTCAGCTTCATGAACGGAGCCATTGCAGGGGTGTTCTCGAGCGCTTTCATCACTTTCTCCCGGGGAAGCCCTTCGGCATCTGCCAGCAGCATCCCTTCTGACATCGCGGTCATTATCGAGGCCACAATCATGTTGTTTATGAGCTTAATTGCCTGGCCAGAGCCTGATTCTCCCATGTAATGAATGTCTTTTCCCATGGACTCGAGGACAGGCTTTGCCTTGACGAAGGATGATTCATCACCGCCAGCAAAAATTGTTAGCTCTCCGCTTATCGCTCTGGGTGTGCTGCCTGTGACAGGCGCATCGATGAACTGTATTCCTTTGCTCTTGAGCTCATTGCATATTTCCCTGGCTGCCTCTGGCCCAATAGTGCTCATATCGATGACTATCGTTCCGCTTTTTGAGCCTTCCACTATTCCATTTTTCCCAAGGCAAATTTCTTTCACATCATCAGGCCCGGTAACCATTGTAACGATTATTTCAGAATTCCTTGCAGCTTCTGCAGGCGATTCGCAAATAGTCGCCATTCCTTCAAAACCAATTGTCTTTTCAGGGCTTCGGTTGTAAACGGAAAGGCTGAATCCTTTCCTGGCAATGTTCTTTGCCATCGGGCTTCCCATCAGTCCCAGTCCTATGAAGCCTACTTTCATAAAGAATATGCAATCAGGCTTGTTTAAATAATTTCCGGGCTATCCAAGCCTGGAAGCTATTGATGTTCCCAGTATCAGAACAGTGCCCAAAATTAGATAAAACACATAGCTTTTGAGTATTGCCATTTGCCTATTGCTTCTGGACTGGATTGGGATTCACTTTGCCAGTGGTAAGGTCCTTGTATGCATTGCCCTGCCAGTTGGTGAAATCCCTAAAGATATATGCGCCGTCTTTCTCAATGCTTCCCACAGTCAGCCATGGCTGCTTCAGGGATTCGTAGGGCTCTGCGCCGTAATAAATTATTGTTGGAACGCCTGTGATGCTGTATTTCTTCACAAGCTCCTTGCCCTCTGCGCTCGAGATGTCAACTGTCTTCTGGCTTTCAAGCACAACTCCATAGCCATTCTGAAGTATCTGGACGTGCCTTGTCGCGTCATAGCACTCGCGGCAGCTTGAGTCATTCAGCACTGTCAATGCAACTAGCCCCTTGATTTTTCCGGTTGCAACCTCAACATAAGGGGGGTTAACGCTTCTCATTACATGCACCCCGTCTTTCTCAACCGTGCCCATTTGCAGCCACGCCTGCTTCATTATCTCATAACTTGACGCATCCTCGGAAAGCATCAATGAAGGCACCCTTTCAATCTTGTATTTTTCAATCAGCGCCTTTGCTTCCTCGCTGGAGGAGTCAATTGTTTTCTCGCTGGATATGCTTACGCCTGCTGCCTTCAATTGCAGCACTATTGGAGCGAGTTTTGAGCATTTGCTGCATGCAGAGTCATTAATTATTGTCAGCGCAACCTTTCCGATAATTTTTTTCCTGGCCAAATCGTAGTATGGCGGCGTTGGCTTCCCAAGCAAAAGCACACCATTCTTTATGACAAAGCCTGCATGCTCTGTCTTGTTTATTTCTCCAGTTACAACCACCGCAGGAATGAATTCAAGCCCATTCTTGCTTATCAGCTCTTTTGCTTCATTGGAAGAAGCATCAAAGTTCTTCTCTGAAGTTGCATTTACATTTCCCTGCTTTAATGAGGCTAATGCTGGCGCCAGGCTAAAGCAGTCAGGGCAATTGTTGTCTGTTATCGTGGCAATCTGGATGGAAGCAGGCCTTGCAGCCTCTGTCGCCTCTGCCACTTTTGCGCCTATTGAGCTGCTTAGCTGGAAAATCGTGAATTGGTTGAAAACAAGGACAGCAAGGAACAGCCCCATGAGAACATAATTAATTGTGCTCATTCCAGGCTTTTTCTTGCTGTGAACAGGAATGGCGTGGTGTATTGAGCCTTGGGCATGGACTATATGCGGCTCGTGATGCTCTCTTTTTTCATTTTCCATTGAAATCACTCCAGCTTGCATCCAGTCAGCTCGCTGAGCCTTTTCAGGCTCTGCACTTCCCTGACCATGTTGCCCTCGATTTCCCAAGTCGGGGTTATCGTAATCTGCTTCTGGTCGCAAAGCTCCTTCTTTTCATCACAAACAACATATTTCAGGCGATGGAATGAGCTTCCAAACATGCTTTTTTGCCTTTGCGTGTATTGGCACCTGTCATTCCCATAAATCACAGCTCCTTTCTCTGAAAGGCACTGCGCAAAGCTATCCAGGGATTTTGCCTGCCCGTTTGATGAATAAACAAAAAAACCGATTGCCCCTGCAATCAGGAGCACAGCTCCTAGAAGAACTGCTTTCCCAAGGAAGCCTTTCCTCTCCTCCTGCTTTTTCTCGTTCCTTCTCTCCTCTTTTGCATTCAGCCTCTTGAGCCTTCTCCTTTCAGCCCTTGTCATGTCTGGCTCAGGCTGCTCAATTGATGGATTGCCTTCTTCCATTAGTAACACCAAAAATCAAAGCCCTTCTCTAAATTCAATGCCTGCATCATTTGCCGGGCTAGGGCAGCTATCAGAGCCGACCGATGCGAATCGCCCGCATCCGCCTCCTCCAGATGGCGGCGGGCTGTTTCCTCCGCCGCTGTAAGTCGCGTATCCGTTGCCTTGGCCTGATGTGCATCCTGCAACAAGCAGCAGTACAAGCACTGTCAATAATGCGAAAATTTTCATTTTTCAGCATCCTCCGACCATTGTCGGGAGGCTTTCTATTCCGCCCACTCCGCTGTTTCCTGACGGCGCAGATGCGGTTGAAGTTTTCGCTCCTGATACCTTGACAGCGCCAGCATCAACCTTTGCCTTGAGCGTTGTCAGCTGCACTGCCTGCGCTATTGATACAAGCAGAAGCAATGCAAGTATAACCATAACAATGACATTCCTGTTCATTTTCATTCCTCCATTTAGCATCCACCAACCATTGTTGGCAGGTCGCTTATCGCTCCGACACTGCTCGTGTCTCCCGACTTAAGTTTTTTCAGCAAATCCCTGTCATTGAGCACTGCCGGCGACAATTCCAGCCCGTTCTCAACAGCAGCAACCCCTTTTTCAACCATGTTTTTTGGATAGTATAATGCTTTCCATTTTGTAAGCTCTGCGAGTATCTCCTCATCTGTCCAGTCATTCGGGTGGTTCTTTATGATGTATTTTGACAGCCCCATGAATGATTGTGCGTGGGCGCATCCACATAGCGCCCGCCCATTCTGGTCTGCAACTGATGGCGCCCCGCAGCAGAACTCGCAGCTTATCTTTGTGTTTACGTTTATGAATCTCTGCTTTTCTTCCTCAGTCAGCTGGCTTGTGGGTATTTTCCTGTCAAGGCCGGCAAGTATTGCCAGGCTTGGGACTGGTGTGTCAAAACTCACTCCAAGTTCAGGGCCATACTGCTCTGGCTCGCCTTTTGGAATGACTGCGTCAATCACATTCTGCACAACATCCCCTCCGCTCTTTACTTTGAACGTGGCCTTTGGGCTTGAGCTGAATGAAAGGCTTGAGAATGTCTTGTCCCCAAGCGCAGCAGAAACACCCATTATTTGCACGGAATTGAAAAGAACTATCAACCCAACTATAACGACAGCAATGAAATCCAAGTTTTCCCTGAGCTTATGCATTTTCAATAAAACCCCAATGATTTACACTTGTTGTAAAGCTATAAACTGCCCTTATATTTAAAGATTTTGGTTCTCATAAAGAAGGGTCAAGGTATTGTGGATTTGAAAGCAGCCATTTTGAAGTCTGGACACCGGTAAAGCCAAGGCGAAGCCCTGAGATTTCATCAAGGAATTGCGCTTCTGATTTTCGCAATTTCCTGTTGGTAAAATCATATGCTGCCCCTACTGCGAATAATGAGCCCAGGGACACTACCGATGCCACTGGTATTAGTAGAGAAGAGACAGAATAAATTATATCCACCCCCAGCGCAGCAACAACTAGTGGAACTGAGCCATACTGAATAACCCTTTTTGCCAGCCTTATCTTATCCCTTCTCGATTTTGCGTCTGCAGCCCCATGGGCATAAGGCAGGGCTGCGGCGCTTTGGACAGAAATTACAGCATCCGTAAGCTCCTCTGAAGTCACTGAATTTATATGCATCTGCTGCCCATCCCTTTCATTCCTGTAAATGTCCAATGGTCCAGTTCCTATGAAGGCATAATCAGCATAAACAGTTGCTTGGTTCGGAAACGAAAAGGAAGGGACTATTATTGATCCTTTGCCCTTGCCCGCTATCCTAAGATTGACTGCAGCCTTAGTCTTGCCGTTAACTTCAAAATGCGTGTATGAGCCTGGTGAAATTGAAACCTCTCCTTCAAGCTCAATTCCAACTGTATTGGTTTTTCTCGGGGATAGCTCCATTTCTTTTACAGAGTCCAAAACCACCAGCTCTTCAAGGGGCCTGTTCCAGTATGGCGCTACTTCCCTTGCAAGATTTGTTATTGTTTTCTCACCAGCAATTTTTTCCTTCCCGCTGTAAACATTAATTTCTCCTCTGGCACCAATCACTAGCCTTTTTCCTTCCTTTGCTGCGGCCATAATCTCGTCCCATGTGGAATACCCTCCATTAGTCTTTATCACAAACTGGTGCTCCAGGTATCGCTTTATTCCCGCGACGCTCATGATATACTTAGTTTCATTTCCTAAATTTGCGCTATAAGTGGCGTTTCCATTTATGGTGAAGGCAGCTGATGGAATCACAAATTTTTCAGCAGGGTAATTCAGCCCGTCAATGACAGCAACCAAATCGCCTTCAAGGTAAAGCCTGGAGTAAAAGAATCGTTTTGTGCTATCGCTCCAGTCTAATCTGGCTCCAGACACTGTAAGGCAGTCTACAAGCCCTGTTCCCTTGACTTTCACAGGCTGGTCAATAATGGCATTCCCCATAGAGAATGCAGAATTCAGCGATTATTTATATTTTTATTTATACGCCGCTTCCCACTTTTGGGGGAACTCAATCCTTAACCTGCCATCCCCTTTGGCTTTTGGCGTGATGGATGCAGCAGTCGTCAGGAGCATTGGAACCTGGTCAATATTCACGTATGGTATATCATCAACTCTCACAAGCTGCGGCGACAGGGTTTCCATCATGTATTTCTCTCCCCTGAGTGCCCGGGTTACTTCATCTATCCTTTCTCCTGTCAGCACAGCTTCAACGCTCCCTGAATCAACTGGCGAAACATAAATTCTGGTGGGAGCAGCAACCATCACATCCCACTTGCTAGGTCTTTCATTCTGGTCTCCTGAAAAGGCATAGACTGCTTTTAGCGGCTTGCCTGCTGTTATCCACATATTGGAGTAATGGGCAACAAACATCCTTTGCCCTGTAACCTTCAGGCTGTTAAGTGTTATCTCTGTGGGCATGTCAAAAGCGATTGATATTGCGCTGGGCATCCATATTTTCCTTCCTGCCTCAAATATGCCTGAAACATACAATGCCGAGCGAGTTCCCGTGTGTGACTTTTGATCTGAAGAAACCAGCTCATCAATTGAAATTGCCATAATACGCTAATATAATGCGCATTTAAATATTTTTTGCTTTGGCTTCCAGCCCCAGGATTCTCAAACTCAATTCAGAAAGCCTTAAATAACACAGCCTGGTTTGCAAAAAGATGGCTGACAAAAGGCTTGCATTCATATTCCTGACAATATTCCTTGATGCGCTTGGGTTCGCGATACTGATTCCGATTGTCCCTCTGCTCCTGGCAGACCCAAGCTCAACATTTTATATTCTTCCGGAAGGCGTTCCTGTAGAGTCTGGGTATGTCCTGCTTGGACTCATTACTGCCATTTTCCCGCTGATGACTTTTTTCTCGACTTCAGTCCTTGGCCAGCTTTCAGACAAGTTTGGAAGGAAAAACATATTGACATACACGATTTTCCTGACAGCGTTTTCTTATGCGCTGTTTGCCTTCGGGATTTCAATAAGGAGCATTCCTCTCCTTTTCTTTTCAAGGGCACTGGCAGGAATAGCATCTGGCAACCTCTCTGTCTCGCAGGCAGCAATCGCTGACATCACTGAGCCAAAGGACAGGGCAAAGAGCTTTGCCCTTATAGGCGCAGCATACGGCCTGGGCTTTATACTCGGGCCGTTCATTGGCGGCAAATTGTCTGACCCATCTATCTTGCCTTTCTTTGACCCGACAATTCCGTTTTACTTTGCAGGCGCAATGAGCCTCATCAATGGCTTCTCAGTCATGCGCTTCTTCAGCGAGACAAACAAGTTCAGGGTCGAGCACCCAAAGCTCCACTGGGGAAAGTCGCTTGGAAACATCTTGAAGGCATTCCAGCTTGAGAATTTAAGGTCGCTTTACTTTACCAACTTCCTTTTCTTCTCTGGCTTTACATTCTTCGTTACCTTCTTTTCAGTGTTCCTCATCAAGAGGTTTGCCTTCACACAGGGAAACATTGGGGACATGTTTTCTTTTCTTGGTGTTTGCGTCCTGATAACGCAGCTTGTCATTGTGAGAAATGTCGCGAAGCGCTTTGACGAAAAGAAAGTGCTGTCAGTAGCCCTTGTTGCCGATGGCACTGCTGTTGGCCTGCTCTATCTTTCCCAGTCCCCATGGATGGTTTATGGTGCAGTGGCAATCATTGCGGTCTTCAACGGGCTTATCTTTGCAAACATGGCAGGCCTCATCTCAAGGTCTGCTGACCAGAAAATCCAGGGCGAGATTCTCGGCATTAGCTGGAGCGTGCAGGCATTGGCGCAGCTTCTCCCCCCAATCCTTTCAGGGTTCATCGCCGCCAGCTTCACTCCGGAAACCCCGACTCTTGTGGCTGCAATAATGATGCTGTCTTCAGGAGCCTTCTTCCTGCTGTTCTACAGGCCTGCAAAGGAAGTTGCGCATATCAAGGGGTATTAGCGGTTGAAATGATTTTATCATAATCTTTTTAAATGCTCCTGCATTCCTGCCGTTATGCCTGATTCTTTATCATGGAGGGAAGGCGCAAGGCATCCTGTTTATGGCCACGGCTACCAATTGATTCTTCCGGAAGAAATTAAGGAGCAAGTTATGAAAGGCGTTTACGGAAGTGATTATTCTGCCATGGATGTTGTCTTGTTTTACACTGGGAATCGCAGATTGACAGTGTTTAGTGTTGCGGCTGTTGGGGCTGCAAAAGATGGCGTTGCCATGAGTTCAGCAATCAGGGCAGGCTGTGATGTTGTCATCAATTATAGCACGGGAAAAAGGAATATCCAGGGGTCACTGGAGCTGCTGAGGGCTGTTTCTTCATCAGCAAAGAAGGCAGAAAGCACGCCGCTGGTGAAGGGAAGGCTTGAATTGCTCCTGGATGGGATTGATTAGTCACTCAGGCAATCCAGCCCTTTGGACAATATCTGATGCTTGATTTTGCATGAGCCTCGTCGCAGTGGTGACTATCCCAATCTAATGGCCTTGTCTTATTCTTGATTATTTTCGCTGCTCTTAATGTTCCCCGATTCGTTAGAGAAGAGAGAATGAGCCATTTTTCGCCATCTCTTATAACAGTTGGAACAGGAGTAAATTCCATTCTTTATTCTTCCTCTCTCACTAGTCCTTCTCTTACCATGGTTTCCATTGCAGCGTTCAGTTTCTCAGGAGGCTGCTTAAACTTGGCCATAAGGTCAAAAATGCCAATTCTCCCTCCTCCTGATGCTTTTTTAGAAATCACATATCTCCTTACCTTATCAACAAGCTTAGTGCGAGTTTTTTGTGCCATTGATATTCCATAATAATGCTGGTTAATAAACTTTTCTGGGGCAAATCCGGAAAAATTACGGAATTATCGCAAAAGTAACCAAGCTATCCGGAATATTTGCGGAAAAAGCGATAATTTTCGGAAAACTTCCGAAGATTTAGAAAATTATTACCCCAAAAACCCCCTGATGAACCCTGCTCTCACTATGTTCTCGCCAAGCAGCTTGTAATTCCTGCTGCCAAAGTCATCCAGTATTATTGATGTGACTTTCTTGTGGCCCAAGTCTGGCTCATGCACAGCTATTGATTTTGCCTTCTCAACCGCTTCCTGGATTTGGCTTGGGAATATTCCAAGCGCGTCATCATTGAGATACTTCAGTGAATCTTTCAGGTCATTGTCAAAGTTAGCATAGATTGTCCTTATATAATCAGCATCACTCCCTGACAGTGCATTCAGCCCCAGCAGTTCAGGAGGCAGGCCATAGGAATACATTGCAGCGCAGAATGTTATTGCCCTTGGAAGCTTGATTCCTGCAAGGCTTCTTGAGTATCCAAACAATCCTATATGCAGCTTTCTTTTCCTTCTTGATGGAATGTATGGCGCAAGGTCATTGACATACGGCGCAACTAATTTGACCTGCCTTTGGTACTCTGCAACAAGCTTGTGAATTATTTGCATGCATCTCTCCTCATCAACTTGAACCGGCTTCCCGGGAGAAGTCTCATTCAGGAAATTCACTGCATCTGCCACTTCTTTCATGCTGTAGTCATACTTAAATGCTGACTGCAATGTGTATGTATGCACGCTTGGATAGCCGTTTATGCAGTTCTTTATGTTTGTGGGCTTGAAGTTTCCCCTAAAAGGCGAAGAGCCGCAGCCAAGTATTGGCAGTATCTTCAGGCCTTTCCTATTCTCCAAATCCTTGAGCTTCTGAAAGCTGACTTTCAGCATAAGCACCGTTGCAAGGTTTCCATAGTTAAGGGCAGGGTCGCTCCTCGCAAGCCATACCCTCTGGTAATCATCTATTTTCTCAGCGTCAACATACCCTTCAACAGTCGGCACAGGGTTGAGGATTGTTTCCATGTCCTCAATCAGGGGAATCAGCCTGAGTGAGTCTGGCTGGAATCTGCCAATCCATTCTGAAATCCTTATGTCGCCATCAACCAGCCGCTCATCCTGCTTGCCCACAACATGCTTCTTGTAATACTCAGCAACCCTGACAAGCTCAATAGAGCTTGTTGTCATTGGCATTGCCACTTCAAATATTGGCGCTATATCATCGCCGTAGAACAGCCTTGCAGTGTCAAAGTTCCTTGGAATGCTTTCAAGGGTCTCAAGCAATATTTTTGCCTCGCTTTTCTCAACAGAAGGGTTTGGCGCCCTTAAAGTAAGAAACATGTCCTTCCCAAGCCTGTTTTTCGAGAAATAAGGCTCATACTTGTTGAGCAGCTTCTTGACGACAAAATTGTCAACTTCC
>CAYJXD010000024.1:0-14062 GCA_964374085.1 uncultured Methanosarcinales archaeon
CTTACAACTTGACCTACAGCGGCGCGCGCCTCTGGCGCTACCCCGACGAGCCGCCTATCGTAGTCGTCCAAGTGGTCGTAGCCACCAGCCCTCAAGTTACAGATATAATCATCGAGCCCAGCCACGAACCACAAGCGGCCAGCCGCTCCTTCAGAAGGAACAGAAGAATGATAAACTCCCATAATCTTACCGTCATAATCAAACCTTTCTTTGGCCTGGGCAAAAGTAGCATCAACAATCTCAGCAAGCAATGACTTGTCATTTCTTGCCAAAGCAAGCCACCCCGGATTGCCTTTCGCTTCAGATGGGCTAAGACGCTTGTTAAAATAATCCTCTATCTGCTGAGGACTGAATTCTACACCTTCCAAACCTTCATAAACATCATCACTAAGACGAACATCGCCATTAACAAGTTTCGTTTTGGGTGTGAGCTGCCTCAAGTATTGGGCATCAGGAACTATTTTTAGCCTTCCATCACTATGCCTAACAGCCCCATCGCCAGTATCAAAATAATTATCCCACCACGCAAGCTTAACCTCATCAGGCACTCCTGAAGCAAGAACTTCCAAACGCCTCCTCATAAGGCCAGCAGCAGATAACAGGATTCTGCCTTCAGCAATAAGCAAAGGCATCTGCTCAGTATTACTTCCATAAAACTCCTTATGATCTGCAGCAGGAATATTCAGTTGTAAGCCCATGTTCATAACCTCTAACTATGTTAAGTGATTAAATGCCGATATATAAATCTTTTCACTTGTTTGTTACCATGAAGTAGTATTAAAATGGTGGTATGTTGGAATTATTTTGATTAGCCATAAATAGCTTTTTCCTGCCCTTTAAATCAGCCTAAAGCCCAAGCCCTTCAATCACGATTTTCGGCTCAAACTCCTTCAGGTCATTGTAGTCCTGCCCGACTCCAAGGTAAAGTATTGGCTTTTTTGTCACGTAAGAAACAGAAATGGCAGCTCCCCCTTTCTCATCCACGTCTGCCTTTGAAAGTATTATGCCGTCAATGCCAATCGCCTCATTAAATGTGCGGGCCTGCTCCACGCAGTCATTCCCTGTAATTGATTCGCCTACAAACACTTTCAGGTCTGGCTTGGCAACCCGGACTATTTTCTGCATTTCCTGCATCAGGTTTGCGTTGCTGTGCAGCCTTCCTGCTGTGTCAATGAGCACTGCATCAATCCCTTTTGACTCTGCAAACTTTATCGCGTCAAACGCAACAGCAGCAGGGTCAGAGCCGTAGTTGTGCTTTATCAGCTTCACTCCCAATTTGTCAGCGTGCTGCTGAAGCTGCTCTATTGATGCTGCCCTGAAGGTGTCAGATGCTGCCATTACAACTTTCAGCTTGTGAGCCATCAGCATGCTGGCAAACTTTGCAATCGTAGTTGTTTTTCCAGAACCGTTTATCCCAAGGAAAAGTATCACATAAGGCTTCTTTCCCTTTATTTTCTCAAGTATCCTTGGCTTCTCAGCCTCAAACAGGCTTTCAATGCTTTTCTGCAATGCTTCCCTTATTGCCTCGGCAACCCTTCCCCTTGGCAGGGGCTTCTCAACAACTGCCTCTTCAAGGTCTTTCTTTATCTTGTCCACGACTTCAAGGGCAACATTATTCTCGAGCATCAGAATTTCCATCTCCCAGAACAATTCATGGAATTTTTCCTTTGAAATCTTTTTTGTGGTTATCTTTTCCTTTATTGCATCGGCAATGCTTTTGCCTTGCTCTGGAATGAACGCTTCCTTTATTCTCTGGAATATTCCTTTCGACTCGGCTTCCTTCTCCTCAATGGCTTCAGCAGCTTCCTTTGTTCCTTTCTCCATCTCTTCTGCCTCTTTCTCAACTGCTTTCTCTTCTATAAGTTCTGGAGCTTCAGGTATTGCATTGTAGTCCAGCGGCTGCTTTTCCTTCTTAGCCTTGGGCTTTGGAGATTTTTTTTCCTTTCCAGGCTGCTCAATAATTTCCTTTTTAATTTCCTCTGCAGGCTCTTCCTCTTTCTCAATGCTTTTGGAAATGCCTGAAATGACCCCTTTCAGCTTGTCTTTCAAGAATTTGAACATTTAATCACGCCCTTTATTCTATCATCTCAGCCAGCTGCTTTTCAGCTCCCTTGGCCTGCTCAACCATCTTCTCAAGGTCTTCCATCATTTCCTGCCGGTGCTTGTGCCCCTGCTCAAGCTTGCCTCTCAGCAGCTCTTTTGTGTCTTCAACGCTTTTTGTCACCGCAACTCCTGCCCCTGCATTCACGATTATTTCATTGCTGTCCGCAAGCTTTCCCTTCACAAAAATCCCCTCTCCAATTGGCGAAAGCATTTCAGACCCTTCCTTTGTGCCCTTCAGTTCGTCAAGGGCATCAATCATGATGGCAATTGACCCGAGCTGCTCGTCCATTGCCTCGATTTGCTGCTGGACTGCCTTTATCTGCTTTCCAAGGAGCTGCAGCTCCATGTATCTCCTCTGCACATCCTCCTCATTGTTTTCTTTTTTCATGTGTGTGAATGGAATAAATAGCTTACTGACTCTCCTGTGTGTATCTTCCGTATTGATTCTGCAAGGAGCTGGGAAACAGAAAGCACCTTCAGCTTAGGCATCCTTTTCCTTTCCTCGATAGGTATTGTGTCTGTCACTATTAATTCTTCGCATTCTGCCTCTGAAAGCCTCTCGATTGCCGGGTCAGTCAGGATGGGATGTGTGCAGGCTATGAATATCTTCTTTGCCTCGTGGTTCTTCAGCGCTTTTATCGCCTCCACCATGCTTGCGCCCGTATCAATGAAATCGTCTATTATCACTGCATTCATGCCTGAAACTTTGCCTACTACATTCATCGCGTCAGCTTCCTTGTAGTGCCTCCTGTACTTGTCTATTATAGCAAGCCTTGCATCAAGCTTGTTTGCCATGTACCTTGCCCTCTTCACCCCTCCTGCATCAGGGGCAACAATCACCAAATCCTGGAGGTTCTTCTCTTTCACATAATCTGAAATCAGGCTGAGCGCTGATAAATTGTCAACAGGGATGTTGAAGAATCCCTCTATTTGCGGCGCGTGCAGGTCTATTGTCATGACCCTGTCTGCCTTTGCGGCGGTAAGCATGTCAGCAACAACTTTGGCTGATATTGGCTCCCTTCCAGTCTTCTTCTTGTCCTGCTTTGAGTACCCGTAGTATGGCATGACTGCAGTTATTGACGCGGCAGAGCTTCTCCTTGCTGCGTCTATGAGAAGGAGCAGCTCCATAAGGTTGTCGTTGGCAGGCGGGCAAGTGGACTGCAGCACAAACACGTTTTTGCCCCTCACAGATTCAAGGATTTCAACCCTTGTCTCCCCATTGGGGAACTTTCCGACATCAGCTTTCCCAAGCGGGATTCCCATATGCCTGGATATTTTTTTTGATAGCTCAGGGTTTGAAGTTCCTGAAATGAGCATCATGCCCTTTAGCTGCTCAAAGCTGTTGTTCATCACCTTCAAGAATTCCAAAACGCTATATAAAGTTATTGCTGGACTTTTTCAGCCTCAGCTTCCTGCTGAGCTGGAGGCTGGCTGTTTCCAGCCATCCTGAGAATTATCTCTATCTCCCCGAACGGCTCCTTCTGCACAAGGTCTATTCTCCTTTCGTCATGGTTTGCAAGGTGGAGCAGCGGGATGAATGCAAGTATCTTCTCATGCCTGCTTTCAGATGGCGCAAGCTGGGCAAATGTCAATGTTCCCTGGGGCGAGAACATTGCCTTTATCCTGTCATACATTGTGCCAATCAGCTTTGTTATGTCTATCTTCCTCTCAGGCATCCTCAAATTTATTACTGGAGTCCTCCTGATTACTCTCCTGTCCCTTACTTCAAGCGCTTTGTGCAGGGCATTCATCAAGTCATAGATTGAAACCTTCCTTTTCCTGGGTTGCGGTGTCCTTGGGAGAAGCTGCGGTATTTCTCCCGGTGCCAGCTGCGCTCCTGACTGCTGCCCGGATTCAAGGTCGTCATAGAACCCTTGCTCATCAACATCTTCCTGTGGCCTCATCAGCCTGTCCAGCTCTGCCATGTCCTCTCCAACAAGCTTTGTTGTCTTCCATCTGAGAAGAAGAGCTGCTGCCAGCACCATTTTGCCCGAGACCCTGAAGTCAAGCTCTTTCAGCTTTCCAAGCATCTTGATGTATTTTTGCGTTAGAAGCGAAATGTCCACGTTCCACGGGTCCATGCCCTCTGCCTTCACCAATTCCATCATCATGTGCTGCCATGTGACCTCATCCTTGCCAACTACCAGCTCTATTATCTTGTCTTCCATTGACTGTAAAATCGCCAATGCCGCTATTTAAAGCTTGTGAAACCAGAAAGCAAGGAATTCTTTTCCTATGAATTTGGCGGAAGTCCGAGCCATCCCTTTATTTGTTCCAATGCAAACTGGTCTATTATATAAATAAGGCAAATACTCTTTTATAGTTTGTAAAACTACCTCGCCAAAAGGTGAAATATGAAAACAAGCTCGTCAAACGAAAGATTTATAAGGCCACAATCTGGAAAAGACCCTATGAAAAAGGGGGCTATAATGTCAGACTCATCTTCTTTACCCCCGTTAGATAGATTTGAATTGGTTGCTGATGCAAATGCTGAAGATTTCAGGGGAGAATGGATAGCGATAGTTGATAAAAGAATAGTTGCTCATAATCCGGATATGGGTGTTGTAATAAAGGCCGCGAAAAAATATAGCGAACATCCTGAATTCGTAAGGGTTCCAAAAGGCAGTATTGCCATGTATTAAAGCCGTTTCATCCTGTACTGTTTTTTTGATTCTTCAAATGTTATTCTGAATTTGTCAAATATTCCTTTTCGCCCGATAAGGGCTGGCTCTTTGCCGTCTTTAACAAAGACAGCATCAACAGTAATGTATTCTCCGAAAATGTTTAACTTTATGGGACAGACATACGAGTCGCTCAATTCTCCATGTGCGCACTCGGTCCTTGAAACTTTGCCTTTCTTTACTTCGATACCTGCTTTCAATCCAATAATCTCGGGGAATGTGCAATAATCTGCTCCAGAATCGAGAATGCAGTGAACCAGTCCAATGTTATCAATCCCAATAGAAAGCATAGGTCTTTCATTATCTCCCGGGATAAAAGCTTTGTATGGAATTACATGCTCCTTAACCATAAGCTTTTCCCCAAACACGAGTGTTATATAAATCTTTGGAAGCTTTTAGCCCAAAAAAACTTTTTAAAACTCTGGGAATGCCATGGTTTAAATTTTATTGCTTTGCCGCAAATTTTATATAGCCCTGCCGGGTTTCTGCCTGTGAGGTGTTTTTATGGAAGTTTCGCTTACTTCAGAGCAGCCATTGAATTCTACCAAGGACACTTTTGTCGCTTTTGACTTTGAAACAAGCCCGAACGTCGCAAAATATTTTGACATTAACAAGGGCTTGGCAGAGCAAGTCAAGTCTGTGATAAGCTCTGGAGATTTCACAGGGAAGGATGGGAATGTCTGCGTGCTTTACACTTATGGCTCGGCAAAGCCTTCAAGGATTATTTTGGTTGGCTTGGGTGCTAAGGACAAGTTCCATCTTAACAAATTGAGAGTTGCGTCAGCAACCGCTGTAAACTATTCAAGGATGATGGGAGTTGAAGAACTGGTATTCCCTGTTTTTGGCAAATACCTTGGGTTTGGGGAGCAGGAAATAGTGGCTGCAATGGCAGAGGCTTCCATCATGGCAGGGCACAAGTTTGACATCAACAAGACAGACAAGCCTGTAGTGAAGCTAAAGAGAGTGAAGATTTGCGTGGCAAAGGAAGAGGGATTGAAGCAGGCTTTGGACTACGCAGTTATAGTTGCAAGCAACACTCTGAATGCAAGGGACTTGATTAACACTCCGGCATCAACTGCAACTCCAGAATTCATCGCGTCAAGAGCAGCAGAGTCAGCAAAGAAACTTGGAGTGAAGTGCACTGTATTCGACAAGAAAGCCCTTGCAAAAATGGGCGCTAACGGCATTCTTGCAGTTGCATCAGGCAGCACTAATGAGCCAAGGATGGTTGTGCTTGAATATTCTCCAAAGTCATCCAAAAAATCGTATGCATTGGTTGGCAAGGGCATTACTTTTGATTCAGGAGGGTTGGATGTGAAGCCAGCCTCTTCAATGGAAACAATGAAGTCAGACATGTCAGGCGCTGTCGCGGTTATTTTTGCGGTCATGTCTGCTGCAGAGCTCAAGCTGCCTGTAAAAGTGACAGGAGTCATAGCGCTGACAGAGAACATGATTGGCCCCAACTCATACAAGCCAGGCGACATAGTCAAGACCATGAGCGGAAAGACAATTGAAATATTGAACACTGACGCAGAGGGCCGTGTCATACTTTCGGACGCATTGCATTATGCCCAGCAGCTTAAGCATGACTACATTGTTGATGTTGCAACCTTGACTGGGGCATGCTTTGTTGCGCTTGGCTCTGAAGCGTCTGGATTAATCGGCAATGATTCAGAGCTGATTGCAAAGCTGAAAGCTGCGGGAGAAAAGACTTTTGAAAGGGTCTGGGAACTGCCATTCTATCCAGAATATCAGGAATATATAATAAGCGACTTTGCTGACCTGAAGAATGTCCAGTCAAACCAGCCTGGAAACGGCGCTGGTGCAATAACGGCTGCAATGTTCCTTTCAAACTTCATTGGCACTGCAAAGTGGGCTCATCTTGACATAGCAGGCACTTCATGGAGCGAGGCAGACAAGGGCTACAAGCCAAAGGGCGCGACTGGAGTAGGAGTAAGGCTCCTCACCCAGCTGCTTAGGTCAGAATCTAGTTAAATGAGCTTAAGCCTGGAATAAAAAATACAGGCTCATTGCCCTGTTTTGCAGTGCCATGCACAGGGGACATAATAGCGAATTTCAGAAAAAGCGCTATTGCTCTGGCTGAATTCTGAAAATCAGTTTCCAAAACATTAATATAGCAACTTGCAATTTTCAGCCTTGATGGCAAATAACAGGACAAAGATAGTTGCAACTGTCGGCCCCAGCACTGAGTCAGAGGAAATGCTCGGGAAGCTGGTTGATTCTGGCGCAAATGTTTTCCGGCTGAACCTGAAGCACAACACGATAGAATGGCATTCCTCGATGATTCAGAAAATACGGAAGGTTTCTTCAAGGAAGAATGCCAACATTGGAATACTGCTTGACCTGAAGGGACCTGAAATAACAATAGGGACATTCAGGAAGGGCAGCATCAGCCTTTCACAGGGCCAGAAAGTGACCTTGACAGATGCAAAGCAGGGCGATGATAATACCATTATTCTCAACAACCTTGGCATCCTGAGGAGCCTGAGGCCAGGCCACAGGTTCTTCATGGACGACGGCAACATTGAGTTTGAAGTCCTATCGTCAAAGAAGAATGAATTGTATGCAAAAGTCGTAAGAGGCGGCATTTTGTCAGACAACAAGAGCGTCAATTTCCCTGACATAGAGCTTGATGTTCCTGTGCTGGTTGAGCAGGACCTGAAGTATGTGAACCTGGGCATGGAGCACGATGTTGATTTCCTTGCCCTGTCTTTCGTGAGCAAATCATCAGACATCGTGTCATTGAGGAAAATCCTTGATAAGAAAAAATCAGGCATCCATATCATTGCAAAAATCGAAAGGCCGCAGGCTGTTGAGAATTTTGACAGCATCCTCTCTGTTTCTGACGGCATAATGATTGGTCGCGGCGACCTGGGTGTTGAAATCCCTCTTCCCCAGGTTCCCCTTGTGCAGAAGGAAATCATCAGGAAATGCCGCGAGTCAGGAAAGCCTGTAATAACTGCGACGCAGATGCTTGAGTCAATGGTTTCAAGCCAAAGGCCGACAAGGGCTGAAGTGAGCGATGTTGCGAATGCAATAATTGACGGGACTGATGCAATAATGCTTTCCGCAGAGTCAGCATCAGGGGCATATCCGAAAGAGGCTGTTGAGATGATGGCGCAAATAGATTCAACAGTCAGGGAGAAAAGCATGATTCCTCACAGGCTTGGCCATCAGAAGCCTTCAACGACAACAGAGGCAATCAGCCAGGCTGTTGACACCTTGAGCCATTTTGCCCTTGATTTCAAGGCAATCGTGCTCCTGACTGAAACAGGCAGGACTGCAAGGGCTATCTCGAAGTTCAGGCCGCAGCAGCCTATTTTTGCAATTACAAGAAGCCCAATAGTCGCAAATCAGCTTTCCCTTGTCTGGGGAGTTGAGTCAAGGGTAATGAAGATTGGCTACAAGGACAGCGACGGGGTTTTCAGGCAGGCAATGCTCAGGCTGAAGGAAGAGAAGCTCCTTTCAAAAGGAGACTCAGTATTGTGCGTCTGCGGCTCCCTTATGGGAAGGGAGAATTTAACAAACACAGTGACTATAAGCAAGGTTGAATGATTAGCAGGGCCCTTCCTGCCCTGTTTTTTCCATCAGTGAAAGGGTTTCATTGCCCATGTCATTGCTCCTTATCCTTTCCAAAGCCAGCAGTCCTTCTTTCTTGACTTCATCAAGGTTCCCGAAGAACCTGGGATATGCTTTTCTTTTTTCATCAATGTCTTTTTCCCACGCCGAGTATTTTTCTTCAAGCCCTTCTGCGTGCTCAAATGCATGCTCAACTTCGCCATGCCTTGCAATCAGGGCTATATGCCACAATTCGTGCGGGAAGCACGGCTTGTCTTGCCCTGTCTTTGCATACTCACGCAGGAATCCAGTCACGTGAAGAAGGTGCTCGCTCTCGTTTTTCTCTATCAGCCACTCAAGCTTGTCAATGTAGCTCAAGGCAATCACGTCACGTGCAAACATTCCCTTAATCTTGTCAAGCTCTGCAGCAGTTATGTTTGTTTTTCCGTTCTCATCAGTCCTTGCAAGGACTTGTATCCTGTCCACTTCCTCGACCAGGGCACTGTTTCCAGGATTATTTGTTTCAGCCTTGCACCCTGCAACAATAATTAAAATCAGCAATACTCCCAGTAGCAATCTCATATTTTACAGCGGCTGTAAAGCTTGTTTATATTTGTTTGGATTTCAAAATCTTTATATACGGTTCACTCATAGCAAACTGCATCGGGCCCGTGGTCCAGCGGTTACGACGTCGCCCTTACAAGGCGAATGTCCCCAGTTCGAATCTGGGCGGGCCCATATTTAAAATGAATGAAACTCTGCAGGAAATCGTATCGGCTGCCGTTCCATTTGCAGTCGGCTATGCAGGAGTGTCTGCGGTGATTTTCGGCACTTTAGGAGGCCTAAATGCATGGGCCAATGTGAAGCAGGAGAAGCAGTGCCTGGAACTCGAGGGCAAAAGCCATTCATATTTCCACGCAACAGTTGCCACATTGCAGAGATACAAGCTTCGCGCATTCACTTTTCGTTCGAGTGAATACCGGCAAAGGCTTGATGTGCTGATGGATTCAAAGTATTTAGAAAGGATAGTGCGGCAGTAGTCTAACGGCAGGACGTGGCCTTGCCAAGGCCGCAGTCCGGGTTCAAATCCCGGCTGCCGCATTTATAGCTTAACTTAGAATCCGCTATTGGAAGGCTAATTCAGGTTTGAAATGAGGAATAACCGATTTTACTAACAGTGCAGTAAATGCTTTAGTGATTTTGGGAGTTACGTTAATTTTTGTAATAATCCTATGCCTGATAATAGCAAATTATCTCAAAGAATAAAAAACCCGTAGCCGCTATTTTCCTTAAGGTATAGCTGCCTCATTAAATCTCATATAAGACCTTTTTTAAAACATGCTTACTTACCGATATGTATAGTGGAGAATATGTGAAAATGCCAAGATTTATAAAACAAAATACTGTAAAGGATACAATGGATAAAAAAGGTGCATTTAACAGTAAGGATTCTGATTCAAGGCCTGACCTCATGATGACTCTATCAGTGCCTTTTATTATGAAAAAAAGCAGAAACGGCTTTATAGCTGAGTGCATTGATTTAAATATAGTAACCCAAGGCAAAACAATTACTGAAACTAGGCGAAATATGCTTGAAGCTTTAAAATTGCATCTTAAGAGCGCATATGAATTAGGGCGTTTGGATAGTGAAATAGAGAAATTGGGCGGAATTAAGAAAAACCATACAATTGAAATTCCCAAGCCTGAAATTGAGTTTGCATCACCGATTAGAATTCCTTGCTAGGATCATAATTTCTTCAAAAACTCTTCCTTATCTATGCCTGCCTTTCTTAAAATCGCAAGTAAAGTTCCAACATCGAGCTTATTGTGCATAGGAATTGTCAATATTTCATAAACTCCCTCTTTCTTCAAGGTTACGTGCGAGCCCTCACGCCTATGGATTGTCCATCCAAAATTTTTCACGAAATTTTTAACAGTTTTTTGGCCTGATAAATCCCTGGGAATTTTCATTATGCACCGAAAAATGTTTGTCGGATTTAAAATCAGGAAAACACTTTATAAGTGTTTTGGTAAAGTCGATAGCGTCTATATTCAGATATGCGTTTTTCACGCGCTCCTAAAAAAGGAGCCTGAAAGAAGCGCAATCAGGAAAGAAGCATTTTCTCTATTATCAGGTCAGCTGTAAGGTTGACGCCTCCAGGGGCCCAGTGGGTGTCATCAAATTGGTAAAGCTCCTTTCCTTCATTCTTCGCTGTCTCAAAGGCTGACTGTGTATCAACTATGGAAACCCCTGCATTATCCAATTCTGTGATGATTTTTTGCATGTAATCATACTTTATCGGTTTCATTTCATTTGGCACGTCCTCGAAATATATGTTTTCCTTGTCAGGTATAATCGCCACTACGAATTTTATGTCTCTTTGCCTGAAGTATTCATCATAGTGCAGAAGCGCCGCGGTAAAATTGCTTACTGAGGCATTGTTCCTCACTTCAAGCAGTATGGCATCTTTGAAAAAGAACATTATTGTCTTGCCGTTGAAGCTAATCCTATCGAAAGCCGGGACAGTTTCATTCTTAACTGAGCTGTTTATCGTTGCAATTCTCTCCTCTTTTTTCGCTGGCGGCCTGTAAAAAAGCCTCTCTGACCTGACTTTTAAATACCTGAACGCGCTTAGCTTTAAAGCACGGTCATAATATTCTTCCAGCAGCCTGGCAGGAGTCCCTGGAGAGTCTATGCTCCAGTTATTTAAGCTGTTAATAGTATGGTTGGGCGGAAATACAGGGTAATCTGTAGGAGTGATATCTCTCAGGGTGTGTAAGTGCCTCTCTATTAGTGCCAACACAACAACTTTTGGAGGGTTTTCATTGAACAGCTTGCTGTCTATAAAGTCATAAACGCCACTTGGAGCCATGTTATATGCCCGAAGTCCTGTTTTTGCTTCCAGGACAGAAGAAAGTGTTTCCTCCTGGTTAAGGCGGTAGCCTAAAGTGTTAGAATCCCCCAAAACAACTATGTCTGCATACTCGCTGGTGTTGGGCAGGTTCCGGTACCCGAATTCGTCGGTTATCCACTTTGTCTTTCTTGACTTTTCATAAGCAGTTCCCCTTGCCAAGTCGCCTGTTTCATTCTTTTCTGTGAACTTGAGAGAATAAAGCGGCCCCTTGTCATCAGCCTTCAGTTTTGTTAGGGCTCCGCCCTGATTGAGGCTGAATGTCCCTAATGGCAGCAGGAGCGGCAGGATTAATGGGGATGCAACTAAAAGGGAAAACAGCACTCCTTTCAACCAAAAATTTCTGATTTCACCCATTTTCGCAAGGAGACAGATATGAAATAATCTTCCTAAAGGATATCTCAGCTTCCCGGTTCTAATCACTGGGGCTCTTATTTAAAGTTAATCGAAAGGATTTTAAAGGGGCGGAATCATTCCTTTGAAGAAATTTAAAGCTAAAGCTGCTGAACAGCTTCAAATACAGTAAAAAGGTGTTTTATGGACATTCTTACTTTCCAATTTGCAGTATTTTTTTCAGCCGCTGCTTTAATTTATTATGTCGTCCCTGGAAAGCTAAAAAATCTTGTGCTGCTTGCCTCGAGCGCTTATTTCTTCATTGGCGGAAGCAGCCCCATTGCAATTTCCTTCATGGGTCTGTCCATATTTATCAATTTTTATTCGGGCATCGTCATCAATGCCGAGGAAAGCGCCTTGAGGAAAAGGATCAATCTCATTCTGGCGATACTATTCAACATTTCCCCATTGGTCATTTACAAGCTGATTGATGGCGGCTATGAGGCATTATTCAACCCTTCTATGAAGTCGCTGTACATCCTTGGGCTTTCATATGTTACTTTTTCACAGATAAGCTATATTGTTGATGTATATAAGAAAAAAATCAGCCCCGAGAAAAGCATTATTGCTTACTCTGTTTTTGTCTTGTTTTTTCCCAAGATTACGGCAGGCCCTATTGAAAGGGCCTCAGGATTCCTTGGCCAGGTGAAGCAGAGCCATAAATTCAGGCCGGAAACAGTAACCTCAGGGCTCAAGCTGATGCTTTGGGGGGCTTTCAAAAAAGTGGCTGTTTCAGGGCTCCTTGCATTCTTTGCCGATTCAGCATTCGGAAGCATCACAAGTTCGACCGGATTTGCCCTTCTTACCGGGCTGGTTTTTTTTGCTTTCCAGATTTATTATGATTTCTCAGGCTACACAGACATTGCAATTGGCGCAGCCCAGGTCTTTGGATTCAGGCTCAGCCAGAATTTCTCAATGCCCTATCTCTCAACTTCTGTTTCTGAGTTTTGGAGAAGATGGCACATGACGCTTTCTTTTTGGGTTAGGGACTACATTTACATTCCCATGGGAGGCAGCAGGGTTTCTTTTCTTGTAACTTGTTCCAATCTGGCTGTTGCGTTCGGAATCATAGGGCTGTGGCATGGATTCCTGCCCAAGTACATAGCCTGGGGGCTTCTTAACGCATTGTTCATAATACTTGCCCTCATTACTGTAAAGGAGAGGAGCAGGATTGCCTCATTTCTTGGGCTCTCAACGAAGCCGGCGCTCAGCTCAGCCATAAGCATTATCCTCACTTTCTCAATGATTTGCATAACCTGGGTTTTCTTCAGGGCAGAAAGCGTGGCGCAGGCATTTGAATTCCTTAAAGGGCTGTTCCTCGGCTGGGGACCAACAAGGCATTTTCAATTTGGCATAGTCCCATTGGCAGTGGCTCTAATGGCAATAGCCTTCACAGAGTCTGTTCACTTGATGCAGCATAAAAACTCAAGCCTTTTCTCCAGCAAGCCAGCATGGGTCAGGTGGCCAGTTTACGCGGCGGCGATTTGGATTATATTCATGATTTCGCTAGGCGATGGGGGCAGCTTCATCTACCAGAGGTTTTAGCATGGACGATAACAGGAGGTTCTTCATAAAAGGGATTTTCTTCATGGCACTGGTCATTTCGCCATTAGTCCTCCAGGTATTGCTCCCGCCCGGAACTTTCAGCTCAAGCGCAGCAGGCACTCTCTCAAGGCTTGTCAAAGAGGAGGGGAAAGGGCCGTATTATGCAGACAAGGTTCTGTTCAGGGAAGAGGTTGGGGATTTGGGTGCAGGGATTTTTACAGCTTCGGGATGTCTTCAGCAGCAATCGGCTTTTTCTTTTTTACAGCAGGGCTTGTAACTGGCTTCAATTCTGTTAAGGTCACTATCATTGTTTTATTCCTGATGTTGGGCGTGATTGATTTGGCTCTTTACGCCAGGCATGGCGAGGGCTGACGCAAATTTTTTAAACACTCACCAAGACCTTTCCCGGTAACGGGCCCGTAGCTCAGCCTGGTTAGACGACCCTTCAAGGTCGGACAAAAGCGCCGGTCTTATATGTCCGCGTTTTGAACAGCGCTTCATTGCGCAGCTCTAGGCGAGCCGGATGTCGCCGGTCCGAATCCGGTCGGGCCCACTCTATTTCACGGGTGATAAAATGAAACAGGTAAGAATAGTTTACTGCAAGCCGTGCGGATACCTTCCGACAGCAGCAGAAATGAAAAACAGGCTCGAGAAAAAGTTCGGCAGCAAAGTCAGTGTCCAGCTGGAAGCAGGCGACAAGGGCATCTATGACGTTTTTGTTGACAACAAGCTTGTCTTCTCAAAGCACAAGGAGTTCAGGTTTCCGACTTCGGACGAGATTGCGGAAGCGATTAAATGATCAATAGCGGCTTCTCCTAAGGTAGTCAGCTATAGTTGCTCCAGCAGCTT
>CAYJXD010000025.1:0-13879 GCA_964374085.1 uncultured Methanosarcinales archaeon
AATTTAAGGAATCAACTGAACAGCTTCTTAAGGAATCAAGGGAAGAAATGAAGAGCAAGTTTGAATAGAAATGCTATGCCCCAGACGGTAAGGACTTTGAAGGAATGACTAATGTAATGTTTTTGAAATGATGTAACTCGCAAGTGGTTAATAATAGAAAGATTTAAAAAGTCCCTTTGTTTTGCGCTCCATATGGTTAACCTTCATACACCTTTGGAAGTGATTCCACAGTTGTGGAATGATTATGATTGGAATGCTATTTATTTTGATGATCAAGCTTTTAGTTCCGCTGTTGATTCCTTGACAAAGAGATTGCGGGATGACAGGTGGAAACCCAATTTTGATAAAAGAGGTCATTTTGAATCATTTCTTGAAGGGATGGTTGGGCTTGAAGCGTGGGTAAATGTTGCGCCTGAAGAAAAAAGACGCAGACATCCTTTCGAAAGATACAGCAAGTCAAACCTTGATGACTTTGTGGACCAAGGGTTTGGAAACATGGATTTGGCTCAGATTGCAGCACTCTCGAGGAATGATGTTCTAATGATGGTAGAGGCTCAGACAAGCGAGCCAGGGATGGGCTATCAGCAGCATCTCATGTGGCATTCATTGTATGAGGGCCTTGTCAGGACTGTGAGAAAATTCGTTGAGCCAAGGAAGGAAGATCCAGATAGGGGGTGGCTGATGCTTAAAGACGGCTCGCTTGAATTACCAAAAATACCTTCTTCAGCCCTTCCTTTGGAAACAAGCAGGAATTATGTTAAGGAAATCAGGCAAGGAACATTAAGGGATGTTATTGATTTGACAAGCGAAGGCGAGCCTGTGTTCAGGGTGGCTTATCGAGCCGCCCCCCATTTGTCTTTGGTTTTCTTGGGTGCTATGAAGGCTATGGAAATTATTGCAGATAAGGGTGAGTTGAGCGGTGCCGGAAGGCAATACGCAAAATCAACTGCAATTAACTCTTTGTGGAATTCTGGCCTTTTGTCGACTGGCTATGGAATGCGGGCTTATGAACGAATAAAACCTGTGCCAGAAAGGCCACGTTGAGGAAAAAAATGAAAAACGAGTTGGAATTGCTGCTCACTATGCCCAGGGATTTGCTTTTAAAGGCAGTTAAGAAACTAGGTGATGAAGAAAAAGGAAACCAGAGTAGAGTTCTTTTCCGTAAACCTTCAGATCCAAAGCCTTACTTTGAAGAGCACTCTGCTTTGCTGCGGTTTCAAGCTTACGACAAAGCATTTTTCAAGGTTGATGAAGCCGTTTCCAAGCCATACTATGATGACATAGGTATCGAAAAGGTAACTAGGCGTGATTTAAGAGGTGTGCGAGGTCCAGCTGCTGCATCTAATCTCCATGCCCCAGTAGAAGATAAATTGTTGTTTACGTTTTATATGGGCTTGATTAGGGCAGTCAGCATATATTTGGGCCAGCCCGGCGCCCACACAGAACTTTCAGTTCCTGCTCCAGATGCCGTATTGCCTGTAGCTGCTTCAGGCCAAAAGAGGCTTATTGGAGTTGCCGGTGACCAAACTGTTAGATTTGTGAATAACACAATTCCGACTATCGAATCATACTTGAATGCGCACGACGCTTTGGTAAGGGAAAAAATAGCCTACACTGAACAAAAAATGCCTGAAAGGAATCTATTCTTAAGGCTCAGGGAAAGATTTGACTTAGGTCCATATGTTGCACTAAGTATGCTTGGTTTCGCGAGGGGACTCGAAGAGGTTGCTGCTGACCCAGCTATTGATGAGCAAAGGAAAAGCCATGTGCTGGCTCTTTCAGCTGACACAGTTGTGAAGTCAGGCCTTGCCGGAACTGTTTACGGCGCTTCAAAGCTCGCAGAGCTAGGAGATAACAGGGTAATGAGATACGTGATGTTTCCTGAGGCTTTGGCAGGCAAAGTGATGGAAGCAGCCAGAAATTAGCTTCTTTTGACTATGACAAACTTGCCGGGATATGAAAGAATTGGCTCGTGGGATATCTCCTTGGCAGTTCCAGAGGATGCTAGGAAAGCCATTGCCACATATTTCCAGCAACTGAGAGATAAACACGTTCCCCGGCAAATAATATTCTCAGACAGCATGTTTTTCCATAATGCAAGGAATTTGCTTGTCTGGGCAGAAAAATCCCAGAGAGGCCTTGAAGCACTTATTGAAACCACTAGATCACGTTTAATTCCTGGAGGGAATTCTTCTTATTTGGACCATTATGTAATGAGTTCCACACAGGGTTTTGTGGAAAACCCCTTTGTTCCTATCGGGAATTTATATCACGGCTATGACTTTAAAGTAAGGGACTATAAGGCAAACCCGCCGCAAAATTATGCTATGCCAGAAAAAACTGTGAACCCTGCGAAAATGAAAGCGAGGATTGTCTGGTTTTCCAACGGAGAGGCTTGGTATCATACTTTTAGCGAAGAAAGGGTATCAGAAATGATTAAGTTAGGCCTTCTTCCAGAAGATGTGAAAGTAAAAGGTGAATACGAATTTTTGGCTGTTATGGATTGGGAAAAAATTGAAGCAAGAATAGAGCCTGGGAAGTAAAGATGTCACAAATCGAAAGGCTTGTTCTGAGTTGGTAAATATGCTCGAAGACCTTGTAGGTTATGCTGCCCCAGCCGCAGCAGCCACAGCTGGCCTCGGTCTTACTTTAGCGCACAGGGGAACCTGGTACTATGATAAGATTCGCAAGGTGAATGTCTCTAATGGCAATGGGTTTTCAAGGAGAATAATAGACAAATTCCCAAAATACAGGATGATTAGCTCGCCATTGGAGCATTTTGTTGAAGGCATTTCTTTGCCATACGCCATTGTTGCTGCTGGAGGCGCCAGCCTCGCTGCTGCCAGGTTGTTGGGATTTGATGTCCAGCAGCCTGAGCATAGTTATGCTGCAGCATGGGCAGGTACACTCATAATCAAGGTGTGCATGGAAGCTTATGCTTTAGGCAGGGCCAGAAGGAAACTGACAAAAAACGACTGTTTGCAAATGGCAGCAGATGTTGGTTCGCTGGCTGCCACTTTCGTAATCCTTCCTTTGAACGCTTAAATTGAGAAAAATAAAAAAATCTCCAAATGCACCGTTTAGATGCATTGGAGACCAGTTTGTCATGCCTTCATGTTATTTGTTGGGGGTGGTAAAATGAAGGCAAGAAAACACACCTGTTCGGTGATTGTGATTCCTTGGCTTAGTTAATCACCTCGATTCCTAGCTCGTCATCCATTGAAGCCCTTCTGCTCATTGCCTGCTTTCTGTCAAGCTTGCCCAGAATCCATGGGCTCTTCACGCCTGTAATGATTGTCATTACAGTGATTTTGCCCTTCATGTGCTCGCTGACCCTGGCTCCCCAGATGACGTTTGCGTCGTCGTCGAGGCTTTCTGTTACCAGTTCTCCTATCCTGTTGATTTCGTCAAGGGTCATGTCAGGCCCTCCAGACACGTGTATCAGGGCTCCAGTTGCGCCTTTGTAGTTGATGTCCAGCAATGGGTTGCTTAATGCGCCCTGCACTGCCTCCTCAACCCTGTTGTTTGTGTCTGAGCTGCCTACTCCGATGGCTGCAACTCCTCCGTTTGTCATTATTGCCTTGACATCTGCATAGTCAAGGTTGACAAGCGATGGAACAGCTATGGTTTCGACTATTCCCTTGATCATTGTTGAGACAAGCTCGTTTGCAACGGCAAATGCCTGCTCTATTGGCAGGTTGCCTGCTATCTGGACAAGCCTGTTGTTGTCTATCACTATGACTGTGTCAGACACCTGCCTCAATTGGTTCAGGCCAAACTCAGCCTTGTCAATCCTTGCCCTTTCAATCTTGAAGGGCATTGTGCAGGTTCCTATTACTATGGCTCCTGTTTCCTTGGCTACCTTGGCTACTACAGGGGCTGCTCCTGTTCCTGTTCCTCCTCCAAGGCCTGCGCAGACAAAGACCATGTCTGATTCCCTTAAAGCCTCCTTTATTTCCTGCATGGTCTCCTTTGCTGCCTCTGCCCCCTTTTCAGGGAAGCCACCACAGCCCAGCCCTCTGGTCAGGTCTTTGCCTATGAGGAATTTTTTGTCAGCAGAAGAAATTTCCAAGTGCTGCTTGTCAGTGTTGCACGCTATTATTTCAGCGCCCTTCACTCCCTTCCTGTGGAGCCAGGAGACCATGTTGTTCCCTCCTCCTCCAACTCCTATCACCTTTATGTTTGCCTGTCCAATAACTCCGCCGAATTTGTGCTCTTCAGCTGCCTTCAACGCATCCTCAACGATAAAGTCCATTTTTGTTACCCCCTTTAGCCAAGGTTTTTTGTTTTTTATCTGGAATATATTCTAGAAAACAACCATTTAAACATAGAAATGTTTAAATAGATGTTCCTTCGTATACTCCTATCAGAACAAGTCACTTGCGCCAACAAGTGATCGGATTTGCCAAACGGTTTTTGACTGAAACCTTGTTTTGCGCCAACAAAACAATGGTTTTGACACAATTTTTCTTGAAATTTACAAAAATTGCTCTTTATAAGCATACAAGAAATATTTAAATATTTCTAAACTGCAGAATATATGTTTCCGTATACTGGGGTTAAAATCACACACAAATCACGCCTGAGCGTGATTGTGCCCATTTGGACAAGGTCCAAATTGGGCTTCCTCATACTCCAAGCATAGCCTTCAGCTCTTCCGAAGGCTGCCATGGCGGGTCAAAGACCACTTCAAGGCTCACGTCCTTCACACCTTCAACTTCCCTGACTTTTTGCTCTATATCCTCAAGAAGCATCGGTCCGTATGGGCAGAATGGAGTTGTGAAAGTGAGCTTTATAGAAACCTTGCCTTCATCAATGTCAAGATTGTATATCAGCCCAAGCGTCCAGACATCCAGGTGAAGTTCTGGGTCAAGGCAGTTTTTCAATGCATCAATCACTTTTTCCTTGTCTGGCATAAAGATTCGTTCAATAGATTTGTCATAATCTTTATAAAATATCCGGGGTTTTCTGTGTTATGAGCAGTAATCTCGACAATTTAATGCAGCGCGCAGGTTATAAGAGCGAAAGAAAACTTGTGGCTGCCTGCCTTCAAGCAAACATTTCCATAGATCAGCTCCCAGAGCTCTTGGATATTGTCGAGGATTACAATACCCAATTGCAATTTGCAATTGGCTTGAGGAAACAAGGCTTTTCAAATGGTGAAGTGAAGACTATAATGGAGGCAAGGAAAAGCATAATATACCAAGTCAAGGCCTCTGTCCCGCCTACAAGCATTCATAACAATATTCCTCAGCTGTTTGAAGTCGCTGATTTTTATATGCTTTTCTTAAAAGGAGAGCCTGCTGACAGGTTAGCAGCTGAAATGGTGGCTGTCAAGGATGCCATTGGTGTTTCTACTGTGAAGGAAGGAGTCTATGCAGCAGTTGCGACTGCTAAAAGAACCCAGGTTTACGATATTGGCAAAGTAAAGGATGCATTCAGGGCTGCCCGCGGTTTGAATCCTCTACATGTGACTAACTCTACGATTGACAGCTTTTTAAGGTAAGTTCGCAGGCCTTTTATAGCAACCTTTAAATACTGCCTGTTACTCGCTTTTATACAGTTGTTTTATAGCGAGTGAGTCTCTCATTCTTATAAAGCAATTTAGAAGAATAGCCCGTGAAATCCGGGATTAGTAGGAGGAAAGAAGAATGAGATTCGGTAACAGAGGCGGCATGGGAGGAGGAGGAGGAGGCAGTTTCCAGCAAAGGGAAATGCACCAAGCCAAGTGTTCTGACTGCGGAGCTGATACACAGGTTCCGTTCAAGCCTTCAGAGGGAAGGCCAGTCTACTGTAGGGACTGCTACCAGAAAAGAAAGTCCAATTATTGAGCTTTCTTGCGGATAGTTTTCTCTAGTTTGTTTTTTTCTTTTTCTTGTTTTTTTTTAAGAATCAGCTTGCTGCAGCTCTCTGCAGCGTTTCAAGCCTTTCGTTGACTTTCTTTATTGCCGCTGTCTTTGTTTTCGCGTTTTTTATGGAAACTGCCAGCTCATGGTCGCCTATCACGTCACCTATCCACTTCGAGAAGTCATTTTTCTCGCGGTTAAGGTGATGGCTGAATTGGCTTTCTGAAAGGTACTTCAGGGCCATGGACAGGTCACTGAGATTCTTTAGTATCGGGCCGTCATTTATCCAGAAGCATTTCTCTGCCGAAACATCCCCAAGAATCCTCTTTGCATCTTCGCTTGTAAGCCCTTTAGGCATCCTATCACCCTTCTAATCCTTGACTTTTCATTTATTTATATTCATGTATTTATACTTTTCCTTATTCTAATCTTGACGTCATTGATTATGTTCATGAACGAGATGAATGCGTCGTAAGGGCTGTCGTATGGGTTGAAATACTTGTGCACGTCGCCGTCTGCAAACCACTTTGTGCACATGTAGTAGAAATTGTCGCTGGTCTGCAGTCTCCTCCAGTCCCTTATCAGTTCATTGTCCTTGGTTGCCTTGACATCATCCTCTATCCTGTAAAGCTCCCTTATGGCTGCCTGCTGCATGTTGTTCCCAAGCCATGCGCTTAAATCGCGCTCAATGTCTGCCCATGAGACAAGGTTGTGGACATCAAGCTCTGCCTCAGGCTCAAACTCAGCTGCGAGCTCAGAAGGGGTGGCAAACTTGTTGTCAGGGTGCTTCAAAATTTCTGCGGGCATGTGCCTGAGGAAATTGAATATCCCTGTCTCTTCCCACTGGTGCTCGCCAAAGGTTTCATAGTCCATGAACAGGTTTATGCAGACTCCGCTTCCGTTCACTGCAGATATCCAGGACGCAAACTTGTCTGCTGTCAATGGCCATTCTGCCCAGCTCCTCTCTGAGAACCTGAATGCTATATCATCTGAAAGCCTGTAGTTCTTCAGCAGCAGCTTAACCCCATTTGCTGCCTTTGGCTTGTACACAAAATTGGGGCTTCTCCATCCAAGGATGTGGTCTGCCCCTTCTGCAAGCACTGCCTTGTATCCAAGCTTCCCGGCATGGTGAGCAAGCTCATTGTTGTATATAAGTTCAGTATTCCTGAAGACCTTTGGCGACTGGCCGAATAATTTTTTTATCTTCTCATTATGCATCTTAACTTGCTCCTCAAATTCTTTCTTTGAGTAAATGAATGCGAGCGAATGGTGGTATGTCTCGTCAAGTACCTCAACCCTTCCTGTCCTTGCAAGCTCCTTGAAGGACTCAAGGGCTTCTGGGGCATGCTGCTCAAGCTGCTCCAGGAGTATTCCTGAGAATGAGAAGCTTGCCTTGAATTCAGGATGCGCTTCAAGCAGGTCAAGAATGACTTTGTTTGCTGGAAGATAGCACTTGTCAGCCACTCTTCTCAGGACCCCTATGTTCTTGGCATCGTCAAAGTAATTGCTGTTCGCTCCAATGTCAAAGACAGAATAATTCCTAAGCCTGTATGGCTGGTGCACTTGGAAGTAGAGGCAGACATTCACCATGCTCCAGCCCTCCTGTAGATTTCAATGCATTTGGATGCTGGGCTTTCCCAGCTTATTCGCCCTACTTCAGATTCTGCATTCTCCGCAAGCGTGCTCTTCAGCTCCTTGTATCTCAGAACTCCAATTATCTTGTTTGCCAGCTGGTTGATGTCCCAGAAGTCAACCTTCAGGCAGTGGCTCACTATCTCTGATACTCCTGAGTTCTTTGAAAGTATGACTGGAGTGCTGTTCTTCATTGCCTCCAGAGCAGTTATCCCGAATGGCTCGCTTACAGACGGCATCACATAGACGTCAGCCATCCTGTAAATCCTGTTCACGTCATTGCCTGAAAGGAAGCCTGTGAACAAAATCTTGTCAGCCATGCCCATCTCTGCTGCCTTGTCCATTATGAAAGGCTCCATATCCCCTGTGCCTGCCATCACAAACCTTGCTTCAGGCTCCTTTTCCAAAACTTTGCGTGCAGCATAGATGAAATAGTCAGGCCCTTTCTGCAGCGTTATCCTTCCAAGGAACAGCACCACTTTATTGTGCTTCTTTATCCCGAACTCTTCCACTGAAGGCTCAACATCCTTTTCCACAGCGTTATGGACAACAAACACTTTCTGGGGAGCAATCCCGTAATGGCTGACTATCTTGCCCTTCGTGTAGTTGCTCACAGCAACTATGTAGTCTGCGAAATGCAGCCCTCTCTTTTCAGCCTCATAGACCTGCCTGTTCATGCTCAATCCGCCTGTCCTGTCAAACTCTGTCGCATGGATATGGGCAACCATTGGCTTTCCTGAGATTTTCTTTGCCCTTATGCCCGCCTCATAGGTCAGCCAGTCATGGCAGTGTATGACGTCAAAATCCTCTTCCCTTGAAATCTGCTCTGCTGCCAAGGCATATCTTTCCACTTCCTCAAAGAGGCTTTGGCCGTAAATCCTGCTCCTTCCATGCCTGCTGCTGTATTGTGAGGAAGTGATGTATGGAGTCAATGGCGATTTGATTCCTTTTATCCTGACATTTGCATCCACAAGTTTGAGGAAGCCTGCGCTGATGCTTTCTGTTGTTGGCAACACAAGGGTTATCTGGCATCCCAGCTTTGAAAGTGCCTTAGTCAGTCCGTAACACGCTGTTCCCAATCCGCCTGTGCTCTGCGGCGGGAATTCCCATCCAAACATCAATACTTTTGCCATCAGCTCACAAGCTCCTCCATTTGCCCTGCATTTTCCTCTTTTCGTATCACAACCCTGTCATGTATTCTCTTCAGCTTCCTGTTCAGCGACTCTGCTCCCAGGTCTGTGATTGAGAAAATCCTCACATACTGGGAATTGAATATCTCCTTTGCAAAGCCCTTTCCTACAAGAAAAGTGAGGTGCAGCTCAACTGTTCTCCAGTTTATCCCTGTGATTGTCGCTATCTGGTTGATTGTCTGCTGGCCTTTTGAAAGCGAGTTAAGGATTGCCAGCCGTATGACAAGAAAGGTTCTTCTGGAACTGCCATTAGAATTTCCGTTCTCCACAAATGCACCCTTTTTCTGCCTGCTGGTTTTTCTTTTGCAAGGATTCTATTTAAAGTTTTGTTTTATGCACAAGTTATGACTAAAATAGAAACAGCTTGGCTGGATGAAAACTTGACACCCTACTCCAAAGTAGTGTAAAAGTTTTATAAATAAATTTGAGGCACTTCATCCCATGCCTGAGCCAGGATTTGTATTTGAGGTTTCTTGGGAAGTCTGCAACAAGGTTGGAGGCATCTATACTGTTGTGAGGTCAAAAGCAGGCCAGATGATTGAGCGCTACAAGGACTCTTACTTTGCAATAGGCCCTTACTTTGTGAAAAAGCTTTCAGGCGAGTTCCAGGAGAAGCCTGCCCCTGAATTCCTGAAAGACCATTTTGATGAGTTGAGAAAGGAAGGGATTGACTGCCATTATGGAACTTGGCTCATTGAAGGCGAGCCTAATGCCATATTGATTGACTTCGTTGGCTTCACCAAGAACACCAATGAAATCAAGAGGGAGCTTTGGGACTTATACAAGGTTGATTCGCTGAACACAAATTATTTTGACTTTGACGAGCCGGTTGTCTGGTCTTATGCCGCAGGAAAGGTCATAGAAAAAATTTCCAGGAAGCAGAGGGCAGTTGCGCATTTTCATGAGTGGCTTTCAGGAGCAGGGCTTCTTTACCTGAAAAGCAGGAAGGCAAGCGCGGCAACTGTGTTCACAACACATGCAACTGTCCTTGGCAGGTCAATGGCCTCAGCCAACATAGACCTTTACAGCGTCTTTGGCAAGATTGACCCTGACCAGGAGGCTTACAAGTTCGGGATTCACTTCAAGCACCAGGTTGAGAAGAACGCTGCAAAGGAGTCAGATGTCTTTACTACAGTAAGCGAGATCACAGGAATGGAGGCAGAGAAGCTCCTTGGGAGGAAGCCGGAAATCATCCTTCCAAACGGCTTGAACATTGAGAAATTCCCGACTTTTGACGAGGCTGCAATGAAGCACTCACACTTCAAGTGGAGGATAAAAGAGTTTTTGATGTTTTATTTCTTCCCTTACTACACCTTTGACCTTGAGGAGACCCTGATTTACTTCATAATAGGAAGGTATGAGTTCAAGGACAAGGGAATTGACATTTTCATCAGGTCATTGGCAAAGTTAAATCAGAAACTGAAGCAGGACAAGAGCCCGAAGACAATTGTCGCTTTCTTCTTCATCCCGGGCAATATCAGGGCAATAAAGCCTGACCTTCTTGAGAGCAGGACTTATTACGAGGACATTCGCGAGTCTGTTGACGACGCGATGTACAAGCTCAAGGAACGGGTTATTTGCCTTTCCCTTTCGCAGAAAAAAATCACAGATGAGGACTTGCTTGGCAAGGACCTGATGTTTGAGATGAAAAGGAAGATGTCAAGGATTTTCAGGAAAGGCCTCCCTTCCCTGTGCACGCATGACTTGTTTGACGAGCAGGCTGACCCTATCCTGAATTCGCTGAAGCAGGAGAGGCTGGAAAACAAGCCTGACGACAAGGTCAAGGTTGTGTTCTACCCAATTTACCTTACAGGCGCAGACAGGCTGCTGGACTTGAACTATTACGAGTCAATTGAAGGCGGCCACCTTGGAATTTTCCCAAGCTTCTACGAGCCATGGGGATACACCCCATTGGAAGCAGGAGCTTTGGGAATAAGTTCAGTCACGACAGACCTTGCAGGGTTTGGAAAGTTCATCGAGAAAGAGACCCAAAAGAAAAGGGACAAGGGAATATTTGTCATAAAGAGGATGGGCAGGTCAGATGATGAGGCGGTTGAGCAGCTTACAGCAGTCATGCACAATTATTCAAAGATGACAAAAGAAGAGAGGATAAGGAACAAGATTGAGGCAAAGCATCTCGCTTCTCACGCTGACTGGAAGAATTTTGCAAGGAATTACTTTGATGCGCACAGCCTTGCAATGAGGAATAAGTGGGGGAAGTGAAATGGAGCTAAGGAAGGACTACATCCTTGAAAGGTGGGTTTACATTGCCTCGGCAAGGCAGCAGAGGCCTGTCGAGATAAAATCAGAGCCAGTGCGCGAGTCAAAATCCTGCTTTTTCTGCGAGGGAAATGAGTCATCAACTCCGGAAGAGATTGGCCGCGTAAAGAGCGGAAAAGGCTGGCTTGTAAGATGGTTTGCAAACAAGTTCCCTGCTGTGCAGGAGTCAGGGAGCCCTGAGGTGAAGACTGACAACACATTCTTCACTTTTGCTGACGCTGTGGGAAAGCACGAGATAATAGCTGATACTCCAAGGCATGGCGAGCAGCTTTGGGACCTGAACAAGGAGCATTTTGCTGAGTTGCTGAAGGTTTACTTTTCAAGAATCTCCGAGCTCGGAAAGATGCCTAGTATAAAATACGTCACAGTTTTCAAGAACCATGGCAGCCTTGGCGGAGCATCATTGTCGCACTCGCACACCCAGGTTGCAGCCCTCGCATTCTTCCCGCCGGCAGTGGAAGAGGAGATTGATGCCTCTGCAAAATACGGAACTTGCCCTTATTGCAGGATAATTGAAATTGAGAAAGGCAGCTTGAGGAGATGCTTTGAGAACAGCAGTTTTGTTGCTTTTGCGCCATACGCATCAAGGTTCAATTATGAAGTATGGGTTTTCCCCAAGCAGCACATCTCGTCTTTCTCAGGGATGAATGCCTCCCAGGTTTCAGAGCTTGCGGAAATGATGCAGAAAATTCTAGCAAGGCTGAAGTCCATTAACACGGCATATAATTTCTTTTTCCATTATTCTCCGGGCCTTCACTGCCACATAGAAGTCACCCCGCGAATGGCCTCGTGGGCAGGCTTTGAGCACTCCACCGGCGCAATAATAAACACTGTCTCTCCTGAATTTGCAGCCTCATTTTACAGGGGAGAGTTATGAAGGCATCGCATTCCAGCGGAAAGTCAGCTGTGGCTGGCAAAGTAGAAGATGACTCCTCGTTTATCCTTGCAAACAGGAAAGGCAGCTTCCTGAATTTTTCCCCGGTTCCTGTTTCAAAGTTCAACGGCTGGTTCCATAACGACAATGGCCAGGCTTACAGGATAATTGAGGACATTTCCCTTGTCAACAGCCCGAAGTCTTCTGAAATCAGGAACAATTTCTTCCAGGTTGAAAGAAGGCACAAGTCCTTCTCAGAGCGTTTTTTCCTTCCTAATGGAAAGGACGTGCTGGTTTACGAGCTCTCAGCGCCATACATGGCAGAGGTGTTCATGGACATAAGGCATGCATATGATTCAAGGCAGTGGGGAAGGCATTATGATGTCTATTATGAGAAGGGCTGCGTTGTTGTCGAGTTTCTGAAAAAAACGCACTTCTTCGAGGACCAAAGCCACGACTCGAAAGAGTATTCTTTTTTCGTCGCAGTGAAGCACGATGGGAAAAGCTCTTTCCCAAAGGAATGGGTTTACAGGAAATATTCGCTTGACTCCAAAAGGCAGAGCTTCCCAGACACAAGGCATGTCTTCCTTGCCCTCAAGCTGGTTGCAAGGAAAATGGTTTTTTCAGTTTCACGCGAGAAGCAAAAGGCAATAAGCGAGGCAACTGCTGCATTCTCTTTTTCGCCCGAGCTGCTAAGCGCAGGGCAGAAAGCAGCTTCAGAATACTCCGCAGACAGCCTTGCTTATTCCTGCGCAGCAAAATCATTGCACGACTTATCAGCTGTCAATGGCATTTACGCAGGCCTCCCATGGTTTTTCCAGTTCTGGTCAAGGGACGAGGCAATCAGCGCAAAGGCATTCATTATTACAGGCAAGGCAGACTCTGCGAAAAAGCTTCTAATCTCAAGGCTGAAGGGAATGCTTCCCGACGGCAGGCTTCCAAACACCCATGAGGCCAAGTCGTTTTCAGCAGACAGCATTGGATGGCTGGCATTGAGGATAGGCGATTTGCTGGACCGCAAAAAATTAACAGCAGCCGAAAGAAAAAGCATTGCAGCCCTTCTTGAAAAATCTGTCGTAAGCATCAGGAAAAATTATGAGAAAGACCTTCTCATATGGAACAGGCCATTGGAGACGTGGATGGACACTGGAGTTGCTTCGGATACGAGGGAAGGCTTCAGGATTGAAATCCAGGCTCTGCAGCTTGCCATGTACAATCTGCTTTTCAGGCTGACAAAAAAGAAAGCATACCAGGAAGCTGAGAAAAAAATGAGGCAGGCAGTAAGGGAAAAGTTCTGGAACAGCAAAATCCTTGCAGACGGGATTGACGACTGGACTCCAAGGCCAAACGCATTCATCGCCGCCTATGCCTATCCCCAGCTTCTCAGCAAGGAAGAATGGACAGCTTGCTTCAGGAATCTTCTTGAGCATCTCTGGCTGGATTGGGGAGGATTAGCAACGATTGACAAGCACCATCATCTCTTCATTGACGAGTATTCCGGAGAGCCTCCGTACAGCTATCACCGCGGCGATTCCTGGTTCTGGCTCAACAACCTTGCAGCAATAGTCATGGCCAGGACTGACAAAAAAAGATTCAGGGGCTACATTGAAGCGATTTATGCAGCAAGCGAAAAAGACATCCTTTGGAACGGCGCAATAGGCTCCCATTCAGAATTAAGCTCTGCAAAGGAGCAGAGAGCAGAGGGCTGCACAAGCCAGGCATGGAGCAATGCAATGTTTGTTGAACTGGTCAATGAGCTAAAAAGCAAAAAAAATCAGAATTATTAGAATTCATAATCAGCATACGCTCCCTTGAGAGTCATGAATACCTCTTTCATCGTGCTCTTCTTGCAGTAAGCTTTGAAGTGAGTTGCACTTAACTGTAGTATTGGCTTGTTAAAGTTGATCTTCATCTTACCACCCCATTGATTTTATGGACGAGCTTGTTTATAAATTTATGTTACGGCTTTTTAGTTACATTGAAGAAAATATATACAAATATGCATTTATATTGGGCTCAGCAAGTATGCTCTTCTCTGGTGAGGCCTTTTCCCAAGG
>CAYJXD010000026.1:0-13848 GCA_964374085.1 uncultured Methanosarcinales archaeon
TCTCTCCCATTTCGCCCAGAAATATCTTGGCCCCTCTTCCAGAGGCATTAAGGTAGTTTTCAAGCCCGGCATATTCAACTGTTTGACGCTGTATATCAGGTATGCTTCCTCCTGACATGGTTCTCACGTCAAAATTTCCGTCTCCCCTCTGGTTAATGGAAATCTGCAAGGGGTTTGTTGGCCTCTGGTCAGTTGGAAGCGTTGCCATTTTTTTAGAATAGATTATTGTTGCTTACTTCCTTGCCTTCTCAAGCTTTCCTGAGAGCAGCGCCCTTAATGACTGGTCATTGACCTTGATGACCTGCCACCTTACGCCAGGAATGTCTCCTTTTGCCCTTCCCTTGTTGCCGCCGATGCATTCTATCACGACTTCGTCGTGCTCGTCCATCATCTTTATCGCGCCGTCTCCGGGAGCGAAAGCAGTCACCTGCCTTCCGTTCTTGATGAGCTGCACCCTGACTGCTTTTCTCATTGCCGAATTTGGCTGCTTTGCCTCAATCTGCACTTTTTCCAAAACAAGGCCTTTTGCCTGCGAAGCGCCCTCCAGAGGGTCTGACTTCCTTTTCAAGTCCAAAGCTCTCCTTGTATACCTTTCAGAAGACCACCTGAACCTGCTTCTCTTCTGCTTCAGCTTTTTCCCTGAATTCAGTCCTTTTGATTTTTTTCCCATTTTTTATCCAGATCCGTATCCTTGTATTATTTTTTCAACAGTTCCTGTATCTGCGCGGAACTGCACAACAGATGTTCCCAATCTGTGCTTTATCGTGACTTCGCCAATTCCAGTTTCTGTGACTGTGATGTCTCTTATTGAAGCTGGGCCTTTTGGTCTTTTGCTCATCATTAGGTCATCAACTGTCCGGGTATAACCTGATTCAATTCGTTTAAGGTCCATTGCAACCATTACTGCTGGATACTGTTCAACTGTGTTTGGCAATCCTAGGAGAGACCTAACAGCACCAACAATTCCATCATAGTGCTTGTATGCTGCCCTTTCAAAATGAAGAACTTTTCCATCAGGAAGCGGCAATTCTGTTGCAGGATTGGGTAAAACACTTGCCCATGGGTTGCTCAATGTTGCCGGATATGTCATTGTTGTCATTTTGATTTTTTTCCCATGTTGGTATTTAATTCCTAATTTTCTCCTGCTTGAGCAAATGCATATGGTGGAGGGTGTGAAGTTATTTCGTTTGCCAATCCGTACTGGTAATCAAACGCGCCCACCAGGCGAACCTGTTCTCCTATCTTCATGTGAACCTCGCCTTTGTATCCTCGAATCAGGATTCCTAATATCTCTATCGCCTCTCCCCTGAATCTTTCGGCCACAAGATCATCAACACTTATTGCCTTTTTATCTCCTGACGGGCTGGTTATAATTATTGTTTCGGGAGAGGATGCCTTTACATCGGGATTTTTGGCAATGCCTGTTCTGTCATATTTTGTAAGGCCAAGAGCAACTTCCATAGTACCTCCATTTGGCAAACTGCATGTTCTGTCCTTTAGGGTAACGCCTCCCAGCGATTCTTCCCTTACCGTGAGATAAACCATTTCAGTTAACCCTTATCTCCCTTATGTCAAAATACCTTTGTATTATTCCCTTGTAGTTGTTCAGGTTTGAGGAATTCCTTCCTATCAGCATTGCCCGAGTTTTTTGGTCAGGCCCTGTTATCGTGACTTTTCCGTTGCTGACAGCTATCTGCTTTGCTGCCAAGGGGTAAATAAGGTTGTTTATAAATGTTGCCAAATCAGGATTGAACTCTATTATCTTGACTTTTTTCTTGAGCATGCTTTCAAGCCTTTTCACGTTGACCCCCTTTTTTCCTATTGCCCTACCCATGTTCTCAGGCTCAACCACAAAATAAAACATGTCATTCGAGATGAGGCAGTCCTTTGCAGCAGCTCCAGTCATTCCTTCAAAAAGGGAAATGACTTTGATGAGCTGTATGTCGTAGGTTATCTTTGCCCTGGCCATTATGCCTTTAGTCCCATTACAGAAATAGAGAACTGCTTCTTGCAAATCACGCCAAGCTCGTCATTCGGTATGTCCAATGACTCGGTTTCTGTCTTTGCCAGCCTGCTGTAGTGCTCAATGTCTCCCTTCACTTTTGCAGGGCAGTTGCTTGTCATATATACCTTCTTGAGCTTTCCCAGCTTCAGGCTTTTTAGAGTCAATTCTGTGCCGATGACTGCCCTGTTCTCCTTTATTCCCTTCTTGATTTCGTTTATTGAGTCTGCCATTTTATCTCTTATCTTGGGGGAGGGCCTCTTGCTTGAGCACTTCGCCGCTCTTGTAGTTGAATTTGACTTCAGTTGAGACGAATACGTCTTCAATTATCACAGTCGCATTCACCCAGCCGCCTTCATACACTTGAAGCGACCTAATCCTCTTCATTCGCCCGGAATAAGCGCTTCTCCTTCCAAGCTCGTCCACGTTAAGTGTCCTGACGAGGTCTCCGGCTTGGTGAACGTAAATCATGTCTGGATATGTCTCATTCCCTTTCAGCATCCATCTTAAGATTCCTGTTTCTTTCTCAACGCCAGGGCTTACCCGCAATTGCCAGTTGTCAGGCAAGCTTATCGGTTCGATAAGGTCGCACAGGTCATACTTCCCTGACCTTACTTCCCTTACATTTCTTTCTGCAATCAGTGTCAATGCCATTTTATCCTATGCGAATAATTTGGTTACTTTTTTTATGTCTGCAGGCCTATTCCAGTAATCAATAGGAATTATTTCTCCTGTCCTGTAGTTGAATCGGACCTGCATATCTCTGGCCGGGTCAAACCTTTCAACCCTTACTGAGGCTTCAACCCAGCCGTCAGGATAGACATCAATGTGGGTTATTTTTTTCAGTTGATCAATCATGAATGACCCTTTGGTAAGGTCATCCATTGGAACATGCCTGCTTATCTGTCCGCTTAGAGTCACATAAATCCTGTCAGCGCTTGTTACGGTTCTTTTCCCAAAAGCCCGCCTTAAAGCGCCTTCAATTCCTGTATATGTGTGGGTTACGCCAGGATAAATTGACAGCTCCCATCCTTCTTCTGGGAGCTGGATGCGCATGCTTTCCTGATTGACTGAATCATCTCCCTTCCATTCCCTTAATACAATGTGTGTTAATCTTGCCATTTTAATTTATATACAATAAACTGAGCACGGCATTGCCGGCCCGTTAGGCAGGCTTATGCCAATGTATGTTCCATGCAAGCCTGTCTCGTCCCTGACTTGTACTCTGGCATATGGCGATCCAATATCATCTTCCCCTACGGCGGTTGTGCGGACTGATTTGAAACTGATTTTTCCTGTAACTCCGCCTTGGAATGCGATATCCTCTGGATACACGATTAGGTTCCCGGCTTCTCCTTGGCGCTTAACCTCTATTGCGTCCCTTCCGCCTATTGTCTTGACTTCAATTATTTGCCCAGCGTGTTCAAATTTTCCTTTTCCTTTGAATACCAATTCGTTTTCTAGAGTCATCTCACTTCTTCCCCTTCACTATCAGCTTTGGCAGCCCTGTTCCTACAGGGACAGGCTGGTTCAGCATGACGTTTTCAACGACTGAATTCAGCTTGTCAACTTCCCCGATCAAGCTGGCGTTGATTATGTGCTTTATTGGGGTTTCAAAAGATGCCCTGGCAAGCACGCTTGCCTTCTCTTTCACAACTCCGTATCTTGTTATTCCCTTCAGCTTTCCGTTGTAGCACATTGTGTCTGCGACAAGCATCAGGTGCCTGATGTCAACGTTCAATCCCTGGTTCTCGATGACCTTGTAAACTTCATTTATCAGGGCAGTCCTTGCTGCCTCTATTCCCAGCGTCTCCTCGATTTCGAATAAGTCGTTTGTCTTTGTCCTTGTCTCGTCGACAAATGGCAGCCCGAGTATTTTCTTGAGGTTGCTGCCTGCCGTTACAATCATGAACTCGCCGTCCTTCTTTACAGGCAATACCTGCTTTATTCCCCTTATTCCCCTGATGTAGCTTTCCTTTATCCTTTCCTTTGACTTGTATATCCCGTTTAACTCGTCTCCCTTTGACTTGACCTTGAATATGTACATGCCTTTCTTGACTTCAACAATGAGGTTTTTGTTCGCGGCTTTCAGGGCCTTCAAAAGATTTGCCTCATTGATGCCAAACTCTTTTGTCTTGTCCTCGTCGATTGTGACTTCTATCCTTGATTCAGAAAGGTTCAATGCGATTTCAGAGGCAAGGTCCACAAGCTTGGTCTCCCTAAGGTAAAGCGCGATTTTTTTTATGTCCTTTCCCTGGCTGTATGGCTTTTTCAGGAATATTTCCATCATTGGAGTTGTTATGTTTTTCCTTCCGTCAAGTATCTCTATTATCCTTGGCAGGCCTGTTGTGATGTTCATCTCTGCGACGCCTGCAAAGTGGAAAGTGTTTAGCGTGTTGTGCGTAACGATTCCATCAAACGTGGTGAAGGTCTCATGCTCATCAACAGAAAAGTCATATACGTGGCTTGTGGTTGGGGATACGTATTCAATGCCTGTTATTTCATCCCATGCCACATCAGAGTTTACTGCCCTGTTGATTATTTCCATTTCATCATTTATATCAATTTTATTCCGCGATGCAATTTCTATGAACTTGGCACTGTACCTTTTCAGCGCAGCCTTTCCTATTTTCTGTTTCCGGGTTAGCTTCCTTTCAAGCCTGCTTGGAAGTCCAAGCTTCTTCCTCAGCTTTTCAAATAAGTCCCCATATCCCGGCACCATTTCAATTACGTCATAGCTTCTTTCTTTCAGGATAGAATCTGACAGCTTGTCAAGAAGCATTTTTTTTCTTGGTATTGCTGACCCGATTTCTTTCCTGAATCTTTCGGCATATCTATGCTGTATCTTGAGCAAGAATTGCTTTCCGGATTTGCTTTTGCTTGTACGTATTCCAAGCCTGCTTAGCAGGAGCGCGACCCCGTCTATAAGCTCTTTTGAATTGGAGCTTGCCCTGATCACTTTCCTTTGTATGCTTATGTTCCCGTCCCCGTCGAAATATGCCCGCAGTAGTCCGCCTATGAAATTTCCATTTGCTGCAAAGGCAAAGCTTGGCACTCTCTTTCCTTCTGATTTCCTGCTGCAGGTCAGGTTTAGGAAGTCAGCAAGGATTGTTGAGTTGATTATCAGGCTTGTGCTCTTTCCATATTGCCCTTTTCCCTGCTTCACCTTGTATCCAATGCCGAACCTCTTTGCTATTCCGATGCATTCGTCAAGGTATTCTTCGCAGGCATTTGTTATTGCAATATAGTTTTGCGTATGGGTCCCTTCAGCCAGATACGCTCCTATGAGGAAGCCGAATTTTTTGTCAAGCTCAATTGTTTCAGGTATTTTTGTCTTGCCATGATTTTGATAGGGATGAACAAAGGACTCCTGGAGGAGCATGCTTCCACCCCTGTTTTTGATATTGTTTATTTGCTCATATTTTAGGGGCGATGAGAACTCCCTTTTTATCCTGCTGTTGCCTGTTTCTATGGCTTTTCTTATTTCACTGCCATATACATAGCTCTCTTTCGGAAGATAGTCTTGCATTTCCAAAGCCTTATTTTCCTCAGTCTTTAATTCCCTGACTACAGGCAGCCTCATTCCCTTTGAGAGGCTGCTTGCCGGAACTGGAACTATCCTGTTGTTTTGCCTTATGACGAATGAGTGGTATGGCGTTGCTGTGATTTTCCTTCCTGACCTTGTCGATATTCTTGCCAGTTTCTCAGGGGCCTTGTGCCTGCTGATGGCAGTGACTTTTTTCCACTCTATTTTTTCGTTTTGCCCCAGGGCAGGAACATAAACATCCTCTTCGACGGCAAGCACTTCGCTTCCTCCCTTTGCAACTCCGGTTCTTGATGAAAAAGCAGCATCTATTAGCTCGCCTATTTTTAGGATTCTTATTCCCTTTTTGGTCTTTACAATGACTTTCTCTTCATAATCCAGAGACATCTGCGTCCCGGGTTCACCAATGGATTCTGCAGAAACCAATCCAACGCTTTCTCCCGGCTCTGCTGCCATCTGCTTGTATTCAGTCTCAACTTTCTCGATTATTTCCTTCATTTTTGCTTCCGATAGCTTCTTTGGGAGCCCTTGCCTTATTTCCTCAATCAGGGCTTCGGGAAGCCTTCCCTCGTATTTCTTCAGCAGCTCCTCCATTTTTATTCCCCGGTTACCTCGTTGATGATTCTTTTGACATTTATTTTTCCAGCCTCGGATTTTGACACGTCTATGCCGTCCTCGCCGTACATGAACTGTATTATCCTTCCGGACGCATCCCTGACTGTTTGGTCATAGTCCACTTTCAAGTCCTGCATCGCGTTTGCCAGCCTCCTGTACAAATACCCTGATTTTGGCGTCCTGAGGGCTGTGTCCATCAGGCTGTCCCTTCCAACCATTGCCTGGAAGAAGAACTCTGCCGGATTTAGTCCTTTCTTGAAGCAGTTCTTGATGAACCCGTGTGCCTCTGGGCCTATGTCATGCCTTTCGAAGCAGCTCAGTGTCCTGTCAGTGTATCCTTTCTCAATCCTTTTTCCGCGCAAGGCCTGCTGGCCGACTGTTGCAGCCATTTGCGCAAGGTTTATTGATGTTCCCCTTGCTCCTGAGAGGGCCATTATCATGGTATGGGAAGTCCTGTCTGCGCTTCTTGAGACAATTAATCCTGAGTCATTTCTTGCCCTGTTCAGCACTTCCATTATTTTCAGCTCAAGGGTTTCCCTGACTGTCCTTCCTGGGAATGCCTCTAGGCTTCCTTGCTTGTATGCCCTTATCAGCTCAGATACTTCCTGCCTTGAAGCCTCGAGCAGGTGCTTTATGTCGCCTTCAATCTTTTCAGGCAGGTCTGTGTCTGAAACAGTTGTTGTGAATCCTCTCCTCATAAGGACTGAGATTCCGAGCCTGAAAACTTTCCCTATGAAATCGACAGCAATGTCTTCCCCGTATTTCTTGTGAATGTTCCTTAGCAATAGCCCTGAGCCTTCGCCAAGGTTGTTCTTGTCCATAACTCCTGCAACAAGCTTTCCGTTCTCGATTATGACTTCAGGCTCCTCTGGCGATTTTGACCTTCCAATATAGCTGAAGTCATCAGGAAGCAGGACCGAGAACAGCTCTTTTCCTGTTATTGTTTCCTTCTTCGGGAGCTTTGCAAGCTCTGTTATTCCTGACGCTGCAAGGATGTCAGCTGCATCTTCCCTTGACATTGAATAGCTTTTTTGGGTTAATATGTAGTTTCCTGAGATTGCGTCCTGCACGCATCCAATCACTGCAAGGCCATACCTTGGGCTGATGAGCTGTGTCTGCACGAGCATTAGTATTTCTGCCTCTGCCATTGCCTCTTCTGTCTGCGGAATGTGCAGGTTCATCTCATCGCCGTCAAAGTCAGCGTTGTATGGGAAGCAGACAGCAGGGTTAAGCCTCAATGTCTTGTATGGCAATACCCTTACTTTATGGGTCATCATGCTCATCCTGTGCAGCGATGGCTGCCTGTTGAATATCGCGATGTCGCCGTCCATTAAGTGCCTTTCAACAATGTATCCTGGCTGTATCTCTTCCATTGCCTGCTCAATTGTCTCTTCTGTAAGCTTCTTCTTCTTTCCATCAGGCCTCACAACGTAATTTGCGCCCGGATACTTTTTCGGCCCCTTCTCTATGAACTTCTTTAGGTATTCCTTGTTCCATTCTGTAACCCTTTCAGGCACTGTTAACTTTAGGGCCATTATCTCAGGGACTCCAACTTCATTTATGGCAAGCATTGGGTCTGGCGAAATGACTGTCCTTGCCGAGAAGTTTGTCCTTTTTCCCACAAGGTTGTGCCTTATCCTTCCTTCCTTGCTCTTTATCCTCTCAGTCAATGTCTTCAGCGGCTGGCCGCTCCTGTGCCTTGCCGGAGGCAGCTGCGCCACTTCATTGTCAAAGAAAGTCGTGATGTGGTATTGCAATAAGTCCCATAAGTCCTCTACAATTATTTCAGGCGCCCCTGCATTTATGTTCTCAAACAATCTCTGGTTTATCCTGACTATGTCGCCGAGCTTGTGCGTCAAGTCGTCTTCGCTCCTTTCACCGGTCTCAAGGGTTATTGACGGCCTCATCGTTACAGGAGGAATCGGCATTACAGTGAGTATCATCCATTCTGCCCTTGTTGCCTTGGGGTTCAGCCCAAAGTATTCAGAGTCGTCATCAGTTATCCGCTCAAGCCTTGTCCTTATTTCTATCGGGGAAATTCTTTTGTCGTCCTCAAAGAATGTCGTGGGCTTCTCGACAGTTATCTTGAACTGCTTCTCCTTGCAATGAGCGCACTTGCCCCATCCTTTCTGGATTATGTCCTTGACCTTTTTCCTCATCGCATCCTCGCCTTTCTCCCGGCCGAACTGCTTCAGCTTTTCGCCCCACTTGTCCAGCTTTTCCTGCTCAACAAGGATCCTTCCGCACTTCCTGCACGTGCATCTTAAAAGCGTCAGTATTACCGCCACAAAATTAAGGTGCACTATTGGCCTTGCAAGCGATATGTATCCAAAGTGGCCGACGCATTCTTTCAATTTGCTTCCGCATGTCTTGCACCTTAATCCAGGGTCAATAACTCCCAATCTTATGTCCATAAGCCCGCCGTCAACAGGATACCCTTCCTTGTCATACAGTTCAGGCGTGACTATCTTGGTGGATGCCATCTTCTTAATCATTGTCGGCGAGAGGACTCCGAATGTTATTTCCCTTACATTCTTGAAGACAGCGAATTCCTGCTCAAGGATTTCCTTCTTGTCCTTCGGAGCCTCAGCTGCAGGAATGTCTGGCCCTGGAGTTTTCACTTCCTCCAGCTCCATTTCATCGGCAACTGCAACTTTGTCGTCTTCAGCCACTTTCTATAAACACCCCATTTGCATGATATGTTCCAACACGCTTTCCAGTGTCGCGGTCATATGCGTATTTCCAGAGGCCATCTCCAAATTGGGCAACAACCCTGCCGTCGATTTCTTCTAATTTGGAAACAGGCATATAGCCCGGAACCCATATGTCAAATCCCAGAAAATTCACTTTTGGCAATTCTCCCCTTTTCATAAACAAAAGAACGTCTCCAACCAGCCCGCATATTCCAGGCAGGTTGCTTGTTGGCACTGCCAGAACAAACTGGTCAACTACTCTTACAACTCCTAAATTCGGGTCATCTTCCTTGTGCATTTTCAATACAAGCGGCTTTACCATTATGCTGCACCTTTCCCTGTGTTCATGAACGCAGCCTTAGATATCATTGCTCCTGGCTTTCCTGTCCTGTAATTGTATCGCACTACATACCTGTTTTGCGGAAGGCCGTCATATGCAATCCCGAACCATTCGCCTTCACCCTGATACAGGATTTCTGTTGCTCTATACATCCCCTTTATATTAGGGAATATCCTCAACGGCAATCCCCATCTTCCCACGCCAATTATCTTGTCCGGCCCAAACGGATTGCTCAAGGCAACTACATGACCGAACGTCTGCTTCTCCTGAATTGGATCGCCATCAAAAGTCTCCCATGTGTCCACGAGCCTTTCAAGCTTTGCTGTCTGGATTATTGCCATTTTCAGCTTTGAACCCGGCTTGTCAAGTCAGCAACTGCTTGTCTTAGCCTCTCTGTGTATTGTTCCCTTTTGTCTGGCTCGTGCAATGCAAACTGTGGGAAACGAAATACTAATTGCTCAAGTGCTCTTGCTTGCTCTCTTTTTGGTGCAGAGCCCAGGAATGATCTTGCTCCACCTGCAAAATCCTTATCGTCAAATGGTGACTTGCCGTAAGTTGCTTGAAAAGTGTGGGGATCGTTGTCAGTTACAGTGCTGCCATCATCATTAAGGTTCACGATTAGGGTGTGCACAACACCTCCAATTTCTCTATAAGCGAACTGTTGATGTGTCATGGCCCATCCTTGGTTGTCCCAGTATCCTCTCATCGTTTGTGTTGCCATCTTCAGTACTTGCTCCTCAGCTGCAGTCGCGGATATATGCACAGGCTCTTGAACTCGTCAAGTATTAATTTGAATGCGTAGCTGATTTCTATGAAGTTTATCTCTGTTGACTCGCCGCATGTTGGGCAGTAATTCCTCTTCTTGTATTCGTCGTGAATGGCAATCAGCCCGCAGTTCTCGCAGACCGGGACTATTGTCCTGTCCGAATCAAACCTTTCCTTCAGCAGCAATGATGCGCCGTGTGCCACGAAGGTGTCTTTTTCCATTTCCCCGAGTCGTAACCCGCCTTCTTTAGCTCGCCCTTCTGTCGGCTGCCTTGTGAGCAATTGAATGGGCCCTCTGGCCCTTGAGTGTATCTTGTTTGCAACCATGTGCTTAAGCCTCAGGTAATACATGTTGCCTACAAATATCCTTACCTGGAACTTCTCTCCTGTCTCGCCGTTAAACAGCGTCTCAAGCCCGTTATCCCTGAATCCGTAACCGAGCAGCTCTTTTCTCAATGCCGCTTCTGGCTCTGAGTCAAATATTGTTCCGTTGATATACCTTCCAGACAATGCCCCGACTTTTCCTCCGAGCAGTTCAATCAGGTGGGCCATGGTCATCCTGCTTGGGATTCCGTGGGGCGAGAAAAGCAGGTCAGGAACTATTCCTGATGCTGAGAATGGCATGTCTATGCTTGGAACTATCAATCCAACAACTCCTTTCTGGCCGTGCCTTGAAGTCAATTTGTCCCCGACGTCTGGCACTCTCTCATCCCTTATCTTCACTTGCACCAATTTATTGCCTTCCCCGTTTTCTGTTATGAGAATTTGGTCAACTATGCCTTCTTCTCCGTGCTTCATTGTCACTGAGCTTTCTCTCCTTGTGTCAGAGGCAAGCCTGTACTGGTCCATGCCGCTAAGGAATCTCGGCGGAGAAGTCTTCCCAATGATAACGTCGCCTTCCCTTACTTTTGATTCAGGATAGATTATTCCGTCCTCTTCAAGATACCTGTAGTCTTTCTCTGACTTGTATCCCTTAACGTCCTTGTTCGGGATTGAGATTTCGTCAACAAGGCCTCCGCTATACCTTAATTCCTCGGCAACCATCGGCCTGTAGTATGTTCCCCTTCCCAGCCCTCTTTCGATTGAGCCCTTGTTGATTATGACTGCGTCTTCCATGTTATACCCTTTGTAGCTCATTACAGCAACTATTATGTTCTGGCCTGAAGGGTGCTTGTTATACTCACTGATGTCGTGTATGACTGACTTGACAACTGGGTTTTGTGGATAGTGCAGCAAGTTTACGTCCATGTCCATCCTTACCATGTAGTTTGCAGCATAGAATCCAAGCGCCTGCTTCTGGTTCTTTGAGCCTGTATTGACTTTTTGCGCCGAGTTGAAGTTTGCATACGGGACAAGGGCTGTTATCAGGCCAAACATTGCAAGCGGCGTTATTTCAAGGTGTGTGTGTTTCACTGTAAGCTCGCTTTCAAAGAATGCGACAAGCGCATTGTTCTCCTCGGCAGCGTCCATGTATTCGATTATTCCCTGCTTCACAAGGTCTGACCAGGTTATTTCCTTTTTTTCAAGCTGCTTTATGTGCGCTTCAGTCAGTATGGGCTTTCCGTCCTTCACAACGATCAGGGGCCTCCTGAGCCTTCCCTTTGCTGCCTCGACATGGACTTCGTCTGCTTCGCTGTCATATGAAACGTTCACATTGTCCGGAACCATTCCCTTCCTTCTTTCGCCGATTAATTTTTGCACAAATTCGTGCGGGTTCTCTGCCATTCCGATGAATTTTCCGCTTAGGTAAATGTCAGCCATTTTTTCACCTTGCTATCGGCTTCAGGCCGATTGCCTTCAGGCTCTTTATAAGCTCCTCTTCAGGGGTGTCTTCTGACACTGTTGCAAGCAGCGCAAGGTTCTTCTTGAGCCCGATGTTTGTCCCTTCAGGGGTTTCAATTGGGCATAGCCTTCCCAAGTGTGTTGAGTGCAATTCCCTTGCCGCGAAATTCTCCTGGGTCGCAGACAATGGGCTCACAACCCTCTGCAAGTGCGACATTGTCTCAAGGAAGTTCAGCCTCTGTATTCTCTGGCTTATTCCCTTCCTTCCGCCTGTCCAGGAGCCTGTTGCCATTGAGCTGTATATCCTTGAGGTAAGCAGCTTTTCCCTGATTATGACTTTTATTGTAGGGAATTTTCCTCTCTTGACTATCCTCTGGAAATTGTAAAGCAAGTCTCCAATCAGGACTTTCATGTTAACCCTGACCAAATCAGCCAGTAAGTCGCCGCTCAGCTTCAGCCTCTTGTTGCTGTAGTTGTCCTTGTCATCTAGCGGAAGCTCTCCCTTTATGGTGAGGATCAGCTTCTTGAGCATCTTGCACAGGTTGTATGCCTTGGTTATCCTTTCCCTCTGGGTTATTCCAAGGTGCGGCAATAAGTACTTGTCAAGGATTTCATGCATCCTCTCTATCCTGACTTCCTTTGACTGGGTGATGCCAGAGCGCTTTGCTATGTAGTCCACAGCGTCTTCCTCTGTCTTTATCTCGGCAGCCTCAAGCAAGTTGACAATCACTTCATCAAACTGCCTGTCTGGAGAAACGAATTTCATTATTTCCTCGTCCTTTGTTAGCCCGAGGGCTTTTATCGCAACTATCATAGGTATCCTTCTCACTCTGGTGAATGTCAAATAGAAGATTCCATCCCTCAGCCTTTCAAGGGTGTGGGGAATCTTGTATGAGCCGGATTCAGAGAACATCTTGCCCACAAACTTGCTCGGCCCTGTATTGTCTGTGTCTGTCAAAAACCTGTTGCTTGCAAGGTCTTCCACTTTTACCAGCACTTTCTCTGTGCCGTTTATTATGAAGTATCCGCCCGGGTCGTCAGGGTCTTCGCCCTGCTGGATGAGCTCTTCCCTTGACAATTTGTTCAGGTGGCACTGGCTTGACTTCAGCATTATCGGCAGGCTTCCTATTTGAGTCTCAAAAGACTCCCTTTGCGCCCCATTTATGTGTGCGCTCACCGTGATGAACATTGGCGCAGCATAGGTTATCTTCCTTAGCCTTGCCTCAATCGGGTATATCTTCCTCTTGCTTCCGTCAGCCTCTGTCATCTCTGGCTTTGTTATCCTTATCTTGTCAAACTTTATCTTGAACTCGTCAACATTTGGCGGGATTATTGTTGGCTCTATCTCCCTGTTCTCTGCGATTATCCTTGGAAGCTCCTGGTCTAAGAAATTGTTGAAGCTTTCTATGTCTGATTTTATGAAGGACTGCTCGTCAAAGTATTTCCTCATCAGGATTTCGTAGTTAACCATTGCCAACCACCCTGTAGAATACAGTCCTGCCAGCTGTGGGGCTTGCTCTCAGTATCTTGAATACGTCGCCTGTCTTGGGGTTTGTGCCTGACAGCATCGGGTCAGTCTTCAGGATGCGGGGAAGCTCTGTAGTGGTTATCTTGAACTTCTGCAGGAGCTCTTCCTTCTCCTTCTCGCTGAGCTTGGCAGACTTAGGCACGAGCGCGTGTTTTTTCACATCAAACTTTTTGCTCATTTTCTGTAAGGGTTGTCTGTGTTTTTTTTGATAAAAATGGGCCGGACGGGATTTTCCTGCAGATAGCTCTTTGCTATGTTGCGTTTGAACCCATGACCGTCTGCTTAAAAGGCAGACGCGCTATTGCCCGTCGTTATGCCTCCAGGCTGCGCTACCGGCCCATGATTGTAAGCGCCCTGGCCGGGACTTCCAGCAGCTTAAAGGCATTTGCCTTTTGGGCCTTTTTTGAACCCGGGTCGCAGCCGCTCTGCCCATTGCAGTTGACAGGGCTGCATGATAGGCCGGACTACACTACCAGGGCACGGTTAGTTTTTTCCGTGGGGCTTGCGTCAAGCAATGCCCCACTTGAGTGTTTTGATGCACCTTTTTAAAAAGGTGCCCGTGGGTACACTACCAGGGCA
>CAYJXD010000027.1:0-13680 GCA_964374085.1 uncultured Methanosarcinales archaeon
AATTTATAAATATCCTTTTTTGTCTTAGCCTTTGCTATGTCTAGAAATGAGAAGATTGAGAAATTGGTTCCAGACACTTCTGTGATTATTGAAGGCTTGGTCAGCAGGAAGCTGAAGGATGGCGAGCTCGTTGTTGACTCTGTTGTCATCCACGAGGCTGTTGTCTCCGAGCTGGAGCACCAGGCAAACCAGAACAAGGCAATCGGCTTCCTTGGGTTGGACGAGCTTCTGAGGATAAGGGAGCTTTCAAAATCAATGGGCTTCAAGCTCGAGTTTTCTGGCACAAAGCCAAGGCCTGCTGACATAAGGTATGCCGGGCTTGGCGAGATTGATGCGATGATTCGCGACCTTGCATATGAAGTTGATGGGGTGCTTTTCACCGCTGACAAGCTCCAGAACAGGGTGGCGCAGGCAAAGGGAGTGAAAACTATTTTTTTGAAGATAGAGCAGCTGGTCAAGCACCTCAGGCTTGAGTCTTATTTTGACAGCACGACAATGAGCGTCCATCTCCGCGAGAATGTTGTTGCCATTGCAAAGAAAGGCGCCCCTGGAAAATGGGATTTTGTGGAAATCAGCGAGAAGCCCTTGGACAGGGATGAAATCCAGGAGATAAGCCGCGAAATCATAGAGGAGGCAGGCTTCAGGAGGGAAGGGTTCATTGAGATTGAAAGGCCTGGAAGCACAATAGTGCAGCTTGGCTCTTTCAGGATTGTAATCACAAAGCCCCCGTTCAGCGACGGCTGGGAGATAACGGCAGTGAGGCCTGTCAAGAAGCTAAGCCTTCCTGACTACAAGCTTTCTGAAAGGCTCCTGCAGAGGATTGGGGAACAGGCAGAGGGAATACTGATTGCAGGCGCTCCAGGCCAGGGAAAGAGCACTTTTGCCCAGGCATTGGCAGAGCATTATGCTTCGCAGAAGAAAATAGTGAAGACAATTGAAGCTCCAAGGGACTTGATCCTGCCTGAAACCATCACCCAATATTCAATCAGCCATGGCGACTCGCAGGAAATCCATGACGTCCTTCTCCTGTCCAGGCCTGACTACACTATCTTTGACGAGATGCGGAACACGAATGACTTCAAGCTCTTTGCCGACTTGAGGCTCGCGGGAATAGGGCTTGCGGGAGTTGTTCACGCAACAAACCCGATTGATGCAATCCAGAGGTTTGTCGGAAGGATTGAACTGGGCGTCATTCCCCAGGTGATTGACACTGTTATTTTCATTAAGGCAGGCGCTGTCAGCAAAGTTTTGAGCCTGCAGATGACTGTCAAGGTTCCTGAGGGAATGACAGAGGCAGACCTTGCAAGGCCAGTCGTGGTGGTTAATGATTTCGAGACAAAGAAGCTTGAGTATGAGCTTTACAGCTACGGCGAGGAGACTGTTGTGATTCCAGTGAGGGGGCAGGAGAAGAGCCCGGGCAAGGCGCTGGCAGAGAAGGCAGTGATACAGGAGTTCAGGAACTATGTGAACAGCTGCAAAGTCGACATGGTTTCAGACCACAAGGCAGTTGTATATGTTCCTGAAAGGGACATTGCCGCTGTAATTGGAAAGCAGGGCAAGACCATTGAGCAGATTGAGAAGAAGCTTGGCATCTCGATTGACATCCAGCCGCTTGGGAAGCAAGTGGATGAAGAGAAAAAGCAAGTCCCGTTCCAGGCCCAGTTCAGCAAGAAGCATGTGATACTTTCTGTGGACAGGGCTTTCGCGAACAAGAACGTGAACATATTCATAGATGACGATTACCTGATGACAGCAAATGTCGGGAAAGACGGGATAGTGAAGATAACCATGAAGAACAAGATTGGAAGGCTCATTGCAGAAGCAGTCAACATGAACGAGAAACTAAAGCTGGTAGTGGCTTAAAGGCCATCAGTTGATAAAATGGATCCAGACAAGCTAAAGGCTCTCAATTCCCTTGGCAAGCTTTGCAGGGAGCTTGTTGACGAGCTCAAGGCAATAAAGAAAAAATACCCTGTCCTCCCAAGCGCTGAGTTGGATGAGCTGATACGCCACCTCGAAACCATGATGGCTGCAAATGTTAGGTTAAGGGAAAAGCCGCAAGAAATGAGTGAGTTTGCTGAACTAAATCTTGGAGTTGCAGGGAGTGTTGACAGGGCTGTGCGCATTCTCAACGAGTCGGAAATTCTTAACAATTCAGAAATCAGCAGACTAAGAAGGAAAACTGAGGAAATTTTGCTTCTTTCCCGGGTTATTTCGGAAAATATTTAAAAGCCGCAGTGGAATTCAGCCTTTATGCTTGACATCAAGTTCATAAAGGCAAATCCTGAGTTGGTTAAGAAGGACCTGAAGAAGCGGAATGACGCTGAGAAGCTTCCCTGGGTTGATGAGGTCATTTCAAAGAATGACGGGTTCTGGAGGCTGAAGGCCGAGTCAGATAAGCTCAGGAACCAGAGGAACATTATAACTTCTGAAATCAATGAGCTGAAGAAGCAGGGAAAGGACTTTTCCAATAAGATAAAGGAGGCAAAGGAGCTTCCTGGCAGGATTGTGGAGGCAGAGGCAAAGCTGGGAGAGCTGCAGGACAGGATAAAGTACATCCTTGCCAGGCTGCCAAATGTCCTTCATGACACTGTTCCTGTTGGATTGGATGACAAGGGCAACAGGCTCATAAGAAAATGGGGCAAAATAAAGAAGCCAAAGTTTGAATTAAAGGTTCATGGCGACCTTCTTGAGGAGAAGGGATTGGCTGATTTCAAGAGGGCCACGAAGACAAGCGGAGCAGGGTTTGGCTTCCTCAAAGGGGATTTGGTGAAGCTTGAGCTGGCATTGGTGCAATTCACTGCAGACATGCTTGCCAAGAAAGGCTTTACCTTGGTATCGCCGCCATTGATGCTGAAAAAGGAGCTTTACGCAGGGGTTACTGCGCTTGCAGACTTTGAGAATGTGATGTATAAGGTTGAGGGCGAGGATTCTTATCTTATAGCAACTTCCGAGCACCCACTCGCCGCAATGTATGCGAATGAAATTCTTGAGGGGGATGAGCTGCCAATAAGGCTTGCCGGCATAAGCAGCTGCTTCAGGAAGGAGATTGGAAGCCACGGCGTTGACACGCGCGGGTTATTCAGGGTTCACCAGTTCAACAAGGTTGAGCAGTTTGTGTTCTGCAAGCCAAAGGACTCGTGGAAAATATTCGAGGAGCTAATCAAGAATGCAGAAGAAGTGTTCAAAAAGCTGAAGATCCCATACAGGGTTGTGAGCATCTGCACTGGCGACATTGGCAGCGTGGCTGCAAAGAAGTATGACATAGAGGCATGGTTCCCAAGGGAAAAGGCATACAAGGAAGTTGTGAGCTGCAGCAACTGCACTTCATACCAGTCTGCAAGCCTCGGCATCAAGTTCAAGGACGGGAAAACCGGGGAAAAGGAATTTGTGCACACATTGAACAGCACGGCTGTTGCCACTTCCCGCGCGTTAAGGGCAATTGTTGAGCTTTACCAGAACAAGGACGGCTCAATAAAAGTTCCCTCTGTCCTGGTTCCTTACATGAAAAAGAAAATCATTGGAAAATCAGAAGTTGTTAGGCACAGAAAATAGGTTTCTTCCCAAAAACTATATAAAACAATCCAGCCTCTGCCTAATGCATGGGTTTGTTCAAGGACATTCTTGGCGCAAATGAATCGCTGTTCAGGAACGAGCTTGCCCTGGACTATTCTTTCGTTCCTAAGCTTGTTCCTTACAGGGAAAAGGAGCAGCATTACATAGCAGGCTGCATCAAGCCATTGTTCCAGCAGCGCAATGGACGCAATTTGTTTATCTTTGGCCCGCCTGGAGTTGGAAAAAGCGTTGCCTTGCGCCATGTCCTGGGCGAGCTGGAGGAGCAGACTGACGAGATAATCCCAGTCTACATCAACTGCTGGCAGCACAACAGCAGCTTCAAGATTTTCCTTGAGCTTTGCAACGTGATAGGCTACAAGTTCACCTTGAACAAGAGGAGCGATGAATTGTTTGTCATAGCAAAGCAAATCCTGAACAAGAAGGCTGTTGTGTTTGTCTTTGACGAGATAGACAAGCTGCAGGACTATGACTTCCTTTATTCAATCCTTGAGGAGATATTCAGGAAGGCAATCATCGCCATTACGAATGACAAGGACTGGCTTGCATCACTGGACACGAGGATAAGGAGCAGGCTGATGCCTGAGTCGCTCGAATTCAGGCCCTACAATTTTGAGGAGACAAAAGGCATTCTGAAGCAGCGCCTCGAGTCAGCATTCTTCCCTGATGTTTGGGAGCAGGAGGCATTTAGTCTTGTTGCTGACAAAACCTTTGCAATGCGCGACATAAGAAGAGGATTGTTCCTCATGAGGCAATCTGGGCTGGCAGCAGAGGAGCAGGCATCAAAGAAAATCCTGAAGGAGCATGTGCTCAAGTCAATCCAGAAACTGGATGACTTCAGCCTGGGCGAAGAGGGCGAGATGGAAGGGGATGACAGGATGATGCTGGAAATAATCAAGGGCAATTCAGGCAAGAGGATAGGCGACCTTTACAAGGCATACCAGGATGCTGGCGGCAAGGCCATCTACAAGACTTTCCAGAGGAGGATTGACAAGTTCGAGAAGGACAGGTTTGTTACCTTAAACAAGATTCCCGGCGGCACAGAAGGCAACACGACAATAGTCACATGGTCGGCTGAGAAGAAACTTACTGATTTCTAGAGATAATTTTCTAAGTGGACCCAACCAAAAGCTTTAAATATGCCAAATATTTACTGGCACATATGGCACAGAAAGCAAATATTACTTTGAGCGTACCGAAGGATTTGTATGATCGCATGAAAAGGCATCCTGAAGTGAAATGGAGCCAAGCGGCTCGGCAAGGGATTATTAGAAAGCTAGCCGAATTAGAGGGATTTGTGAAAAGCCCTGATTTTTTCGACAGTCTTCCAGCGGAGGCTAAGAAAGGCATCGAGGAGGAATCCAAGCTCACTAAAAAAGACTGGGAAAAGTATTACCACAAAATGAAGGAGAGCGAATGGAGAAGGACGAAATCCTTGATTCGAGCATACTGATTGAAGGCAAATCAGGGCTCACAACTGCGCTAAACATAATAGAACATCCTCCGGCTGGCAAAACCTGCCATGTGCTGTACCCCCAGCGACAGGATTTTGACCTGGCAATAGAATTATCCTTAAAATTGAGAAAGGCAGGGAAGCCTGTAGGCGCAATTGACATTATAATTTCAAGCATCTGCATCAATAACGGGCTGAAGCTGGTCACCAAGGACTCTGACTTCAATGCTATAAAGGCTGTCGAGCCGTCATTTATCCTTTCACTGAGGAGATAGCCTGTAGATATCGTTAGCTTTGTTCTGCCGCAGAGGCAGCAGCCTTGTAATAATAAATCGCCAAGTCAATATATCCTGCTCTTGCAGGAGAGCCAGTGAGTTCAGTCACTCTGGCCTCAATTATGGTCCTGTCTCCCCTTGCTCTGTACAGTTTTGCTTCTGCCGCTAATGCCCCTTTACGTGAATCTGCTTTTTCAAGCTCTGTTGCCGCGCTCAATTCTTTTCCTGCAAGAATATCAAGTCCAATTTGCAATTGAAAGACGCCAAGATTTGCAGTTGCTGCTCTTAATTCCTCGACCCTTGAATCTGCATAAAAATCAGGAGCCGGGGATTTTGGTGCAGCGATAGAATTCCAGGCATTAACCATATCTGCAATGCTTACCATTTTATTTGTCAATCCTTGTTTGTTTTTATATTTTCCCCTAAAACCTGATCGAAAACCCGTCATACTCGCCAGTTGGCTCGCTATATGTTTCCTTTGCTTCCTTCACGAAAGCAAGCAGCGGCCCCCTTTTGCATTCTCTCACAAATATTTTGAGCTTGTCCTCATCACCTTCGCCAACCACTTCAACTGTGCCGTCCTGCAAATTCCTTACAAAGCCTGTTATGTCTCCTTTCTCAGCCTCCTTCCTGATGAAGTCCCTGAATGTTACTTCATGGACTTTCCCTGACAGTATCAGGTGGACTCGCTTCATGCATATGGGTCATTCGCGTTGGCTTATAAAGTTTGTTTTAGATTACTATTTATCACTTTTTAATGACCAATACAAGAGCCTGCCTTTACATATAGTTATATAGGCATATATACGGCAATTATTTATATCTCCCCGACATATATCAGGCTGGAGGGGATGAGACATGAAGGGGGCTAGAAATATGTGCACCAGGTGCGGTGAGCTGGTCATAAAGAGCAGCTTTATTGACCCCTATCTTTGCAGGTGGTGCCAGGTTGACACTGATTTCAATGACCTGTACGCCAACCTTGACCCAAAGATAGTTTGACTGCATCGCATTTTTCCGGATAAGCTTTAAATAGTTATATCCGGATTTTTAATTTTAATGGATATGAAGGAAAAGGCTGCAAAGATATATTCAGTTCTCTCAAGGCAGTATCCAGGCTCTGAGACAGCCCTGGAATTCCAGAACCCACTGGAGATGCTTGTCTCAACAATCCTTTCTGCGCAATGCACCGATGTGAGAGTCAACATTGTTACAGGGAAGCTGTTCAAAAAATACAGGTCAGTTAAAGACTATGCAATAGCTGACATAAGGGAGCTGGAGCAGGACATCAGGTCAACTGGATACTATAAGAGCAAGGCCAGAAACATAAATAACGCCGCCAAGCTCATCATATCCAGGTTCAAGGGCAAAGTTCCTGACAAAATGGAAGGCCTTGTCGCCCTTCCGGGAGTTGGAAGGAAGACTGCCAACATAGTTTTATGGAATTCTTTTGGAATCTCAAATGGCATTGCAGTGGACACGCATGTAACAAGGCTTTCATTCAGGCTTGGCCTGACAAAGAACACTGACCCGGAAAAGATTGAGCAGGACTTGATGAAGCTCTTCAGCGAAAAGCAGTGGCCGAATGTCAGTAACCTTCTGATTGACCATGGCAGGGCAATATGCAATGCAAAGAAGCCTCTGTGCAGGCAATGCCCGCTATACAGCCTTTGCCCAAAGAGCGGAGTTGACAGGAAATTCTATTCCTGAACCGCTAAGCTTTAATACCACTGCGAATTCCCTGAGTTCATGCCCGATTCAGTCAATGCAGAGCCGCAAAAAGTCTCGGCAATAACAAAGGGCATGACAATTAGCGATGCAGTGTTCCTTTTCCCTGAAGTCATTCCAATACTTCTGGACAATGGAGTGCATTGCGTTGGATGCAATGTTTCCTCATTTGAAACCATTGAGCAGGGCTTCAAGAGCCACGGCATGAATGACAGGGAAATTTCAGAAGTCATTGCAAAGATGAATGAAGCTGCCAACATTGAGCCTTCAGGAGACTTTTCAATCAGCGAGGCAGCTGCGGAAAAGCTAAAGTCTCTCCTGAAGAATTTTGACCAGACATATGGATTGAAAATCAGCGTTGAGAGGGGCGGTTGCGCTGGCTTCACTTATGGAATGGAGCTGTCAAACAAGCCAGAAGGCGCAGTCGTGATTGAAGACAAGGATGCAAAGGTTTTCGTTGACTCAGAAAGCCTCAAGCTGCTTCAGGGCTCAAGGCTGGAATACATAGACACTCTCCAGGGAGCTGGCTTCAAGATAAGCAATCCAAAAGTGGCTCCTGGCTCTGGCTGTGCCTGCGGAAGCAGTTTTAGTATATAGAGTTCTTTTAATCCTGCCACTGGACACTGGACAGTTGCCCGGGCAAGGTATTTAAGGCAGTTCAGGCACATATATTCTTACACCCCGCGAATATGCGAAAAAAACTTGGCTCACGCCAGCTCTGGTTTCACGGAACCTTGAGCTGGCAGCCAGGGTTGTTTTTATGTGGGGAATGGAGGCTGGTAAAATGACAATCGCAGACACAAGCACCGAGACGATAGGAAGCCTGTTCTTCAAGCAGGTCAGGGATGTTACTGTCTCTGCCGCAAGGAAGAATAACTACAAGAGCCAGCTTGGCATTCTGCTCGAGTCATACGCTCCTGAAAGCTCAAGGCTTTACAGGCAGAGGCTGGCTGCTCACAAATGATTTTTTTTATTCTCTTGTTCTGAATGGCTATGCCCCAAGGCTTTGGCAGGGCCTTGGGCTCAGCGCCACTTTCCAGACCCGAGGTTGACAGGCAATAGAAAGCTTTTTATATTTATTCATATCATCATATCGTATGATAATCAGTAAATATGTAAAAATGGGGGAGAGAGGGCAGATAGTCATCCCTAAGGAAATAAGGGAAAAAGAGAATCTCCTGCCAAACCAGGCATTGAAGATAGTCTATACAGCAGGGAGCATAACGATAAGAGTATCATCCATTTCAGAAACCCCTGAAGAGAAAATTGAAAGGGCCTTGAAGTCTGTAGGGCTCACCAGAAAAGATTGGGAAGACATACAGAAGGATAGGAAAGAAAGATGAATTATACGGCAGATAGTTGGTTCTTCATGAAGCTTTTTGGGGAGAATAATCCAAAAGCAATGGTTGTTTGGGAAGAGATAAAGGAAGGAAAGGGCCGGTTAGTGGTTTCTTCTGTTGTGATTGCCGAAATGACCAAGAAGCTTCTCAAAATGGGGAAAAAAAGGCAGTTGGGAGAATTTTTGGAAGGATTAGAGGAATCAACAAGAATTTTTGTAGTTGATTTGACATCAAAATTGGCTCTCGAGGCAGGAAAATTGGGAAATACATATGACATGCCAACTGTCGATTCCATTATTCTCGCTACAGCAATTTCAACTGGGCATACAAATGTTCTTACAGATGACAATGACTTTTTGCCTGCCGCAAAGCAAAATAAAGTTAAAATCGTCAAATTTTAGCTCGCTTGCTTTTGGAAAAACTTTTTAAAACGGTTTTGTTTCTTCCCTATCGATGGAGATTATAAACAGGCAGGAGCTTGCAATAGGCAAGAGGCATTATTTTGAGCGCATTCTCAACGGCTGCATTTTCATCCACCCGACTGACACCATTTACGGGCTTGGGTGCGACGCCACTAACTCGGGGGCTGTGAAAAAGCTGCGAATGATAAAGCAGCGCGCAAGCATGCCTTTCTCTGTCATTGTTCCTTCAAAGAAATGGATTTACGAGAACTGCGTTGTTGAGGCAAGCGCTGTGAAGTGGATTGAAAGCCTTCCCGGGCCTTACACGCTGATTTTCAGGCTTTCAAACAATGAAGCTGTCTCCAAGGAAGTGAACCTGGGAATGGACACTTTGGGTGTAAGGATTCCAAGGCACTGGTTCAGCAAGGCTGTTGAGGAGCTGGACATGCCCATGATTTCAACCAGCGCAAACATCTCAGGCCAGGACTTCATGACTTCAATCGAGGACCTTGAGCCTAAGATAGCCTCAAAGATTGACTTCGCCATCTACGAGGGCGAGAAGAAGGGCAAGCCCTCAACTATTGTCAAGCTGATTGAGGAGGATGTGGAGATAATACAGAGGTAAAGATGAAATCTTTTGTTAACTTTATCCTTAACTATTACACACTGTGAAAAGCAAAAGCCTTTTATAGCCCTTTTTCTTGCATTTTCCTTATGAAAATACTCGCTGTTGGGGACATTCATGGCGACTCAAAGCTGGCCAAAAGGCTCGCTGAAAGGGCTGTTGAGGAAAAGGTAGACCTTGTTATCCTTTGCGGCGACTTGACTTTGGCAGAGACAAAGCTTGACTACATACTCGGGCCTTTCGTCAACCGCAAGTTAAAAGTGATTTTTGTGCCAGGCAATCACGAGAGCCAGGCAACAGCAGAGTTTCTTGCGCAAAAATATGGAGTGATTAACCTGCACGGCGCTTATCACAGGGATGTCAGCTCAAGCATAGGGTTTTTTGGCTGTGGCGGCGGTATTTCAGGCCCTGTGCACATGCTCCACGAGGATGACATCTTCTCGACTCTTTCAAGGGCTCACCAGGGAGTTACAGGCTCAAAGAAGAGGATAATGGTGACCCATGTCCATCCAAGCGGCTCATTGATGGAAAGGTTCTCTGACTTTGTTGAGGGCAGCTCTGGCGTGAGAAAAGCGATTGACGAGCTGCAGCCAGACATAGTCCTTTGCGGCCATGTCCACGAAGCGAGAGGCATAGAGGAGAGGATAGGCAACAGCCACGTCATCAACGTCGCTACAAAGGAAAAGATTTTTGAGATTTGAGGTGTTTGAAGCCTTGTTCAAGAAAAAGTGCGTCTGCGGCTCTTTGTTATCGGTTTCCCTTTCTTCAAAATCATCACGTGCTTCAGGAAAGAGCTTATTAATCACAGCAACTGTCATTGCAAAGAATGAGAGCCCCCCAAAATGCAGCATAGTAGACTTTAAAACTCCCGTATTGATGCCGAATGATTTCTTCCTTGTTGACGGAAAAACAAAATACAAGCCTGTGAAATTCGCAGGCTATGAAACAGCAAGCCAGCTTCCAGGAGTTGCAGTCACAAACCAGTTTTCATCGGCTATAGAAATGGAATTCGTTGTTGGAAAGGCAAAAAGCCTTAAGCTGGTTTGGCAGGGAATAGAGCTGGGAAAAATACAGTAGGTTTAGTCTTCGCTTCCTTTAATTTTCAGCCAGGAAAATTATTTTCATTTGCTGTAAACCAATGCGTTTCTCCTGTATTGCTCTTCTTTTGCGTCAGGCTTCTTTTTTTGCTGCTTGGAAATTAAGTATGCCTGGTCCACAATGCCGGAAAGCGCTGTTGATGATGCATCTAGGCCAATGTTGCTGTAGACTTCTGCTGTCAAGGGCAACTGCTCAACTGCAAGGTAGTTTCTTGCAGTAATAGGCAATATATCAGGACGTGCCATGGGAATCATGTTTTGCCTTAATGCGTCAAGAGCCTTTGGCATTTCAGGATATGCAGCTCCAGGCAGCCCAAGATAGTCTGGGGTTTCATCCACTTTTCCTTCAATTCCTTTTCTTTGGTATAGAAATGCCGCATTTTTTAATCCGGCATCATATCCGCCTCTGGGCTTTGCTGTTCCAAGCAATTCATCAATTGTTTTATACATGCAAACTGGAAAGGCAAATTGGTATATAAATTGAATGAAAAAGCTTAAATACTACTTATACTACTTTGTAGTATAGGTGGGAAAATGTCTGTATCTGTAAAAATAAGCGAGGAAAACTACAGGATGCTTTGCACAGTTTCGGGAAGGCTTAGGGAGAGGCTTGGGAAGCCAGCTTCCTTGAATGATGCCATAAGCTTCCTTGGAAAGAAGGGAAAGATTAGCGACTTGGCCGGGGCGTGGAAAATGAGTGAGAGGGAAGCCAATGAGTTCATGGCCAGCCTAAAAAAGGGATGGGGCAGTTGGAAACCAAAATATGCCTAGATACAGACTTTCTTGTTAATCTGTTGAGAGAAATCCCTGAGGAGGTTGAATTTGCCAAGAGGAAAGAGGAAAGAAGTATTCTTGCCACGACTTACATCAGCCTTTTTGAGCTTTATTATGGAGCTTTCAAGTCCGCTCAAACTGAAAGAAACCTTAAGGCTGTAAATGCCCTTCTGAACAGGATGGAAATATTAAACCTTTCAATCGATGCTGTGATTAAGGCCGGAAAAACACTTGCGGAATTGGAAAAAGCAGGAAAATCCATGGATTTCAGGGACTTATTTATTGGGTGCATTGCCGCAAGCAATGGCTACTCAATAAAAACAAGGAATATCAGGCACTTCTCTATGATTCCCGGGCTTAAAATTTCGGATTAAAAGGTCAGTTCCTAAATCACCCTTTAACAACGCCCAAAGGCCTGAGCTTTGCAACTGCTTTCCCTATCCCTGCGGAGACAGTTGTCCTTATCACTTCATCAATGTCTTTGTAGCTTGGAACTGCTTCCTCTGCTATCCCTTTCCAGCTCGCTGCCTTCACTTCTATTCCCTGCGCAAGCAACTCGCGGGCAACCTGCTCGCCCCTGAATTCCCTTATCGCTGCTGCCCTGCTGAGCGCCCTTCCTGCGCCATGCGCGCTGCTGGAGAAAGATATCTCTTCTGCTGCCTTTGTTCCGAGCAACACGTAACTGGATGTTCCCATGCTTCCCGGTATCAGCACAGGCTGGCCCATTGCCCTGTACCTTTCTGTCACTTCTTCATGCCCTGGCCCGAAAGCCCTTGTCGCTCCCTTCCTGTGCACGCACAGCTTTTTCTTCTCCCCATCCACCTTGTGCGTTTCTATTTTTGCTATGTTGTGGCAGACATCATACACTTGCTTCATCCCTTCATTTGTTCCCATGACTTTCCTGAATGATTCCCTTACCCAGTGGACTATCATTTGCCTGTTTGCAAACGCATAGTTCATTCCAGCGCTCATTGCCCCGAAATATTTCTGCCCAAGCTCAGAATTCAATGGAGCATTGACGAGTTCCCTGTCTGGAAGGTTTTCATATCCATACTTGTGCTCCATCTGCTGGATATAGTCTGTCGCTATTTGGTGCCCTAATCCCCTGCTTCCGCAGTGAATCATTACAGTTACTTTCCCTTTCTCCAGCCCAAGCAGGCCAGCAGCATCCTCATCAAAAATCTCGTCAACTTTCTGTATCTCAAGGAAATGGTTTCCCGCCCCGAGAGTTCCAAGCTGCGGCTTGCCTCTTGCAAGCGCCCTCTCAGAAACTGCCTTTGCATCTGCTTTTTTCATCCTTCCATTCTCTTCTGTCGTCAACAAGTCATCTTTTGTCCCATAACCCTGCTCAAGGCTCCATTCCGAGCCTTTATCAAGTATTTCAAGCAGCTCATCCTTGGATAGCTTTGTGACCCCTCCTTTTCCAACGCCTGAAGGCACTTCCTGAAACAGTTCATTGAGAAGCTCTGTCCTTTTCTTTAGGATTTGGTCGACTGTGAAGTCTGTCCTTACAAGCCTGATCCCGCAATTTACATCGTAGCCAATACCGCCGGGGCTGATTATTCCTTCCTCGACGTCGAATGCCGCAACGCCGCCGATTGGAAAGCCGTAGCCTTCGTGAGCATCAGGCATGACATAAGAATACTTCTGTATGCCCTTCAAATGGGCAACATTGGAAGCCTGCAGAAGAGTCCTGTCCTGCTTTATCTTTTCCATCAGTGCCTTGGAAGCGAATATTCTTGCCGGGACTTTCATTGCCCCTGTCTTTGGCAGCTCCCATTCATAGTCAGAAATTTTCTTGGGTTCCATGAATTTAGGGTTTCGAACTAGCTTTAAAAAGTTTATTAGAAAAACTATTCTTCTACAATCTCTTCCCCTTTGCTGAGGTCGCTTTTATAGAAAACTCTAGTTCCAATAATTGGTACATCCTTCTGTTTTTTATCTTTTTGCGCTTTTTCCATTTTAATACATGCTTACAAGTATACAGGCTGATATAATGACTGTTCCTGACAATATAAACTTTTCGGCAATGTTAACTATAGACCTCCTTTTTTTAATAACTCCTATGTTCCAATTTAAACTTTTTATATAAGAATCAATGACGCCTCTTATTATGTTTTCAGTTCTGTATTTGTCAACGGTTTCAATTATCTGTTCTATTTTTGGTATTCTCATGGGACTTTCCCTCATGCTTGTAATTAAAAAAACGATCGAGACTATTAGTAAAACGATTCCGGAAAAAAATAAATATATCAATAAGGATCCTTTCTGCAAAATTAAGCCTATCAGGTAGTTATTTGAAATCGGTAAAGTTATGAAAAGAGAACATATCAACAATAGAATCTGGTTCTTCTTTTTAATATCGTCAAAGATTTGCAAATACATTGAATATTGGTCCTTGGTTTCTTTCAGAA
>CAYJXD010000028.1:0-13674 GCA_964374085.1 uncultured Methanosarcinales archaeon
TCTATTCAGTAACCTTTATATATTACTGCAAAATCCTCCTCTGTATAAGCCCGAGTGGCGATTGCCGCGATTTTAGGGTTTGGACAATTTTAAGGCTGTTCAAATTCTCGGGTTATCATACAATGGCAGAAAAAGCTCAGGAAAAGGACTTCAGGCACTTGGTCAGGGTCTTGAACACTGACCTTGATGGAAGGCAGCAGATAGCCTCGGCTTTGAGGAAAATAAAGGGAATCAGCTTTTCGTTTGCAAACGCAGTCTGCACTGTGAGCGGCGTTGACAAGCAGAAAAAAACAGGCATCCTCTCAGACGAGGAAGTGAAAAAAATAGACAGCACGATAAGGCACGCTACAAGCCTTCTTCCGGTGTGGATGCTCAACAGGAGAAAGGATTGGGAGGAAGGAATGGACAAGCACCTTCTCACCACTGACCTTGATTACTCATATGAAAACGATGTCAAGCTCATGAAGAAAGTCAGGAGCTACAAGGGAATAAGGCATGGGATGAATGCCCCGGCCCGAGGGCAAAGGACCAGAAGCAACTTCAGGCGCAACAAAGGAAAGGTCATGGGTGTCATAAAGAAAAAAGTTGGGAAGTCAGGCTAAAATGGGAGACCCTAGGAAAGTCAGGAAGAAATACTTGAAGCCGACACATATATGGCAGAAGGCAAGGATTGACGAGGAGACAGCATTATTGTCTTCTTATGGCCTGGCAAACAAGAGGGAGATATGGAAGGCAAGCTCGCTATTGAGGAATTACACGAGGCAGGCAAAAAGGCTTATTGCCATGAAAAGCGCCCAGTCAGAGAAGGAAAGCGAGCAGCTTCTCACAAAGCTCGAGTCGCTTGGGCTCATCAAAGCAAGGAACTTGGAGTCGGTTTTGGACATCAGCCTGAAGAATATCCTTGAAAGGAGGCTCCAGTCTGTAATTATGAAAAGGAAGATTGCGATTTCAATCAAGCAGGCAAGGCAGATGATAACACACGCGCATATTTCAGTGGCAGACAGGAAAGTCACATCGCCTTCATTTCTTGTTAGCGTCGCAGACGAAGAGAAAATCGGCTTTGTGCCTGACTCGCCTTTCGCAAAGGCTGACCATCCGATAAAGCAAGTTGAGGCAAAGGCATAATGATGCAGACAAGATGGGGAATAGCGCACATTTACGCCAGCTACAATAACACTATAATCCACATTACTGACATAACAGGCACAGAGACTATAAGCAAGGCATCAGGCGGAATGGTTGTGAAAGTTGACAGGATGGAGAGCTCTCCAACTGCTGCCATGGCTGCTGCAAAGAAGGCTGCAGAGGCAGCGTTTGAAAAGGGATTGACAGGCATACATGTAAAGATAAAAGCTCCTGGAGGGCATGACGGCCCGAACAATCCAGGGCCTGGAGCGCAGGCTGCTGTGAGGGCGCTGTCAAGGATGGGCCTGAAGATAGGAATCATAGAGGATGTAACTCCAATTCCGCACGACGGATGCAGGAAGAAAGGCGGAAAGAGGGGGAGGCGAGTGTAATGGAAGTCGAGCTGCTTGAAAACGACAAGAAAACAGGCAAGATGGTTTTCATTCTCAGGGATGCAAACCCTGCTATTGCAAATGCTATCAGAAGGAATGCGATGAATGAAGTTCCTGTCATGGCAATTGAGGATGTTGAGATAAGGAAAAACTCCTCTGTGCTTTATGACGAGATGATTGCGCACAGGCTTGGGCTTGTCGCATTGAAGACAGACCTTGAAAGCTACAATCTCCCTGACAAGTGCAAGTGCCAGGGAGCAGGCTGCGCAAGGTGCCAGGTAAAGCTCACATTGGTTGCAGACGAGCCCGGCGTTGTTTATGCAGAGGAGCTAAAGTCAAAAGACCCAAAGATAAAGCCTGTGTTCGGGAAGACGCCGATAGCCAAGCTGCTGAAAGGCCAGAAGCTTGAAATCGAGGCAACTGCAACGCTTGGGAAGGGAAGTGTCCATGCTAAATGGAGCCCAGGCCTTGTCTATTACAAGCATTATCCGATAATCAAGGTTGTTTCAGAAATAAAAGACTCCTCTCTTGTTGAAAAATTCCCTGGAATCTTCGAGGAGAAAGCAGGGAAGATAATAATAAACGAGAAGGAGTTCGTCAAAAGCCACCTTACAGACTCTATTGACGAGGTCACCTCTGGAGCAGTCAGGCTTGAGGAGGAGCAGGATGATTTTGTGGTGTTCTGCGAGTCCTTCGGCCAGCTTGAGTGCAAAGAAATCATAGAGGAAGCAATAAAGATACTTGACGAGAAGGTTTCCGAATTCCAGAAGGAGTTCGGGAAGAAGTAAATGAGCGGGGGTGGCAGAGCCTGGCCAAATGCGCAAATCCGGCTTAACACGGGTAAGCGGAGCGTCGGGTTGAGGGCCTTGTCCCTTAGTGGGTGCGCGTGTTCGAATCACGTCCCCCGCATTTTCAAAGCAAGATGGCAACGAAAATAATTGCAGGAAAGATGGCGTCAAGATCTGTCCATGTAGACGACCCTATAAGATATGACAAGGCATTGCCAAAAAGAGAAATGCTTGTTGCCGCAATTGATGAGCTTTGCAACGCGCTAGGGCTTAGGGAAAGGATTCTTACAGCTTATGATTATGAATACCGAGGCTATAAAAGAAGTTACAGAGCAGTGCTTGCTGGTGGTGTTGAAGTAGCCGTAGTGGCAGAAAACTTCAGGCATCATCTTGAGGGAATGACGCTTCAATGCCATGCCCACATCCAGTTGCGCACTAATGGCCAAATTCCAAATATTGATCCAGGCAAGCTGCAGGAGATTGGCTTTGTTGTTTTTGATTACAAGGGGGCAGAATGAGAACCGGCCCGACTAATGACCAGTTGAAGGGGCTCATTGAGGAGCTCAGGAAGAAGGCTTACTCAGGCAATGCCATGCTGTGGAAAAGGATTGCTTCTGATTTGGAGAAGCCGACAAGGCAGAGGAGATGCGTGAACCTTTCACGGATAAACAGGCATACAAAAACAGGGGAAATTATAATTGTTCCGGGAAAAGTGCTAAGCGCAGGAAACCTTGACAAGAGCATAACAATAGCTGCATGGCAGTTCTCAAGGCAGGCTGTTGAAAAGATAGCAAGGGCAAACGCAAAGGCCGTTTCAATCGCAGAGCTCATGAGCACAAACCCTGACGGCAAGAATGTGAGGATAATTGGATGATAACTTTTGACCCGTTGGAGAAGATTGTAAGCGACCCTGCAGGAGCTTTAGTTTTCCTTGCCACACTAAAGGGGCAGGCAAAGCATTCAACAACATACCATAAGGGGATGGATTTGAAGTTGTTAATGGAACTGGAGGAAGCAAGGCTGCTTTCAATTCCAGACCTTGACAGGAATCCTGCAAGACCTACCTTGTTGCCTAGGAACGCAATCACTCTCACAACAGAGGGAATACACTATTTGAGAGAGATGTACAAAATATGATAATTGACGCATCAGACTCTATACTTGGAAGGGTATGCACGGTTGCGGCAAAGACAGCCCTCAAGGGAGAGGAAGTGATTGTCGTGAACTGCGAGAAAGCTGTAATTACAGGAAGGAAGAAAGACATTGTAAGCAAATACATGCAAAGGTTTGAATTGGGACAGCCAACACAGGGCCCGTTCTTCCCTAGGAGGCCTGACATGTTTGTTCGCAGAGTCATTAGGGGAATGCTTCCAAGGAAAAGGGCAAGGGGCAGGGAAGCCTACAAGAAAGTGAAATGCTTCATGGATATGCCTGTTGGCCTTGACCAAAAAGATATAAAGACAATTGAGGAGGCAAGCATTGCAAGGTCTTCCACTATGAATTTCATGACAGTGAAGGAGCTTTGCAGGCTGATTGGAAGATGAAAACTGTTCACGTTTCAGGGAAAAGGAAGAAGGCGATTGCAAGGGCAATCGTAACCACAGGCATTGGACTCGTGAGGGTCAATGGAAGGCTTATTGACAATTTCGAGCCAAAGCTCGCAAGGATGAAGATAATGGAGCCATTGATGCTTGCCCCTGACCATGTCGCAAAAGTGGACATTTCCGTGCAGGTCACTGGCGGCGGAGCAGTCAGCCAGGCAGAGGCTGCAAGGCTCACAATCGCCCGAGCTATAATAGAGTTCAGCAAGGACAAGAGGCTGGAAAAGGAGTTTTTGGATTACGACAGGCACTTGCTCATAGCTGACGTGAGGCAGAGAGAGGACAGGAAGCCAAACAGCGCTGGAAAGGCGCGATCTAAAACGCAGAAAAGTTACAGATGATGGTGAAAAAAAATGATAATCCCGATTAGATGCTGGTCATGCGGAAAGCCAATAGCTCACTTGCTTGAGCAGCTCGAAGAGCGGGTACAGAAGGGAGAGGACAGGAAAAAGGTCCTTGACGACCTTGGAATAGAAAGGTACTGCTGCAGGGGCATGATGCTTGGCCACGTCGAATTGATAGACATTGCCGCGCAGTTCAAGAAGTTCTGAACGCAACTTTTTTAAATCCCGTTGCTCATGTTTGCCATATGCCAGACATAGAGCGTGCAGTTGCATATTTGAGATCAGTTCTTGACGATTTGCACAGCCTTGAAGATATTGCCAAGATGGCGGAAAGGACAGACAGGGATGTTGCCCATTCCATCAGGCATCTAAAGAGAAGGATGGAAGAAAACATGGGCAATGCCACTAAAAGGCTCGTGAAGTGAAATTTGATATTCTTTTGATAATTATTTTTTCAATAACATATTAATAGCGATGGCTGTTTCCAAGTGAAATGGCAGAGGTGTCAAAGTTTCATCTGCTTGTCCATCCTGGATACACGATTTCTAAACAGTACTCTAATTTCGGCAGCACCGACCAAACCAAGGCTAACATTGAAAGGATGGCTGGGAGATGGCTCGATTCAATTGCAGGCATTGCGAACAAGCCAGATCATTGCCTTGTCCTTGTTAGAAAAAGCGTTGACCCAGAGCTGAATAAAGTTCTTCCCGGAGCAGCAGAAGTTGCAAACCCATACAGGGATTTGTCAGCAAGAATAGTTGAAGCTGTCCATGCACAGCTTGGCAGTAAAAGCCTGCAATTCGAGGATACTATAAAGAGAGCAAATATTGACAAAGAAGCGCTTCCAAACGGGCTTGTAAAGGCAACAGTTCAGGGAGTGGAAATCACATACAATCCAGCCCAGGCAAGGGTCATTGCTTACGGCGAGCATGCAGGCTTTTACCACGGCGACATATGGTTTCCAGGCTGCGTCAATTTTGAAATCACCCGCTTCTCAAATGCATTTGGAATTGAAACTAGCAGGATAGCTGTTGACGCAAGCAAGTCCTTGCCTGTTAACATGGCAACAAATGGCATTGCTCCTGTGGCTTACATGAGCTTGGAAGCCTGGATTGATTTTCCGCAGAGTGAAATAGATGTATGATATTTTGGAACCATGAATTTCGTTGTAGGTGAAGCATTAAGGCAGCAGGGAGTCAAGGCAGCTGTTGCGCTCTTTTCAATAGACAGCATTCCAAACAAGAAAGATCTTCTGGAGCAGGAGAAAAAGGCAGCTATTAAGGCAATATTGGACTATCCCGAGAGCAATGAAATTACAGGGGCTTATGCTGATTTGCATGACAAGCATCTCCAGCCTGGAGTGCCTGCCCCTGCCCAGGCATTGATTTCGCTGATAAAAAAGACAGGCAGGATTCCAAACATCAATTGCGTTGTAGACGCATACAATCTGGTTTCAGCCAGAACATTCCTTTCCATAGGCGCTCACGATTTAGACAGGATAAAAGGCAGCTTAAGGATTGATGCTTGCGCTGGAAACGAGCTTTATGTGCCATTGGGCAAATCAGAGCCTCAAAAAGTGAACAAGGGCGAATATGCCTGCATGGATGAGGAGAAGGTTATTTGCTGGCTGGACATCAGGCAATGCGACCAAACCAAGGTGACCAAGGACACCAAAAGATTTCTTGTTTACATCCAAGGCAACAGTGAAACTTCAGCCGAATATATTGATAATGCCCTATTTATAGTAGTGGAACACCTTACTAAAATTTGTGGGGCAACTTTGCTTGAAACAGTCAAAGCCTGATTTGGCAAACTTTTAAATAACCCTCTTTTTCCTCAGCATATATGCTTGATTTTGTCAAGATAGCCGGCAAATGGCAGAAGAAATGGGAAAAAGGCAAGGTATTCCATTCTGAAGCTGGCAGGGGAAAGAAGTATTATGTTGCAATAGTTTATCCCTACATGAGCGGCCTTCTCCATCTGGGCCATCTTTTCACTTACACCTTCTCAGAGCTTGTCTTGAGATACAAGAGGATGCAGGGCTACAATGTGCTGGCAAAGTTCGCATACCACTGCACTGGAACTCCAATATTGGCTGCTGCACAGCGAGTCAAGGAAGGCGAGCTGTCTCAGATTGAGACCCTGAAAAAGATGGGGATTGGCTCAAAGCTGATTCCCAAATTCGCTGACCCTGAGTTCTGGTGCGAATACTTTCCCAAGGAAACTCTAAAGGATGCGAAGAGCATGGGCTTTGCAATTGACGAGCGCTATGCCTTCAAGACTACCCATCTCAACCCGCCTTATGACAGGTTCATAACTTGGCAGTTCAACAAGCTGAAGGAAAAAGGGCTGGTGAAGAAAGGCAAGCATCCTGTTGTGTGGTGCCCCAAGGACAATGTTCCTGTCGGAGACCACGACAGGGCAGAGGGCGAAGGCGAGACTCCAAAGGATTTCATTTGGGTTAAGTTCAGGCTCAAGGACTCTGACATGATTTTGATGGCTGGCACTACAAGGCCTGACGCGCTTCTTGGCCAGACAAACCTTTGGCTTAATCCAGAGGCAGCTTACACAATAATAAAAGTTGGAAATGAAAAGTGGATTGTTGGAACCGAGGCTGTTGGAAAGGTGGAGAAGCAATTTGGAAAGCCAGAAGTGATAGGAAAAATAAGGGCAGCAGACCTTATTGGAAAATGGGTGCAAGGCCCATTAGTGGACTATCCCCTTTACATCCTCCCGGCTGGCTTCATTGACCTGAATGTAGGCTCTGGAATAGTCTATTCAGCGCTTGAGGACCCTGTTGACCTTGTCGAGCTACAATTCATGCAGTCGCATCCTGAATTCATGAAGAAATACAGCCTTGATTCAAAGGTTGTTGCGAAGCTCAAGCCTATTTCAATAATAAATATCGAAGGCATGGGTGATGACTTGGGCCAGGATATGATCAATAAGCATGGAATAAAGTCGCCAAATGACAAGGAAAAGCTTGAGGAAGCCAAGGGCGAGCTGAACAGGCTTGTTTTCAGGAAAGGAGTGATGAAAAAGAACTGTGGGAAATATGCAGGCCTTTCCTCTCCTGAAGCGCAGCAGGCCATAAAAAAGGACTTGCTGAAATCAAGGGAAGTTGTGCTTTTCTACGAGCTTACCGGAAAAGTCGTCTGCCGCTGCCTCACTGAATGCATAATCAAGGTTGTTGACGACCAGTGGTTCATAGAATACAATGACAAGGATTGGAAGAAGAAGGCGCATGAGTGCCTTGACTCGATGCAAATTTACCCTGAGATTGTCAGGAAGCAGTTTGACTATGTCCTTGACTGGCTTGACCACTGGGCATGCACCCGCGAGTATGGATTGGGAACAAAGCTGCCATGGGATGACAAATGGGTGATAGAGTCATTGTCTGACTCAACGATACAGATGGCCTATGGAACTATTTCAAAGTACTTGCAGAACCCGAAAGAATACAAAATTAAGATTGACAAGCTAAACGATTCTTTCTTTGACTATGTCTTCCTTGGTAAAGGGACAGCAGCTGCTGTCGGGAAATCAACAGGCATGCCAAAGAAGATTATAGAAACTATGAGAAAGGACTTTGAGTACTGGTATCCTTTTGACTTCAGGAACTCTGCAAAAGACCTTGTTCAAAACCACCTTTCATTTTGCATCTTCAACCATGTTGCCTTGTTCCCGAAAAGGCAATGGCCAAAGGCTTATGTGATTAACGGCAGGATTATGGTGAACAATGAGAAGATGTCCAAGTCAAAGGGCAACTTCTTCACGATGAGAGAGCTTTACGAGAAGCACGGCCCTGACATTGTGAGGATTGCAGCTGCCAATGCTGGAGAGGGGGTTGATGATGCAAACTATGACATGGAATTCCTCGAGACTGCAAGGAAGAAGCTTTCAGAGCTGCACGAGTTCATCATCAATAGCTACGGGAAGGGAAGGAAGAACGAGCTGGCGATTGACAAGTGGTTTGAATCAAAAATCAACGAGTCCATTAGGGATTCTACTGAAGCCATGGAGAATATGCTTTTCAAGTCATCCCTCCAGTTCTCATTCATGGACTTGCATAGGAACTTGAAGTGGTATCTGAAAAGGACTGGAAACAGTCCAAATGCCGCGCTTGTCAAATTATATGTTGAATCGGTAATCAAAATGCTAACTCCTTTCACTCCGCACTTCAGCGAGGAGTGCTGGGAAGCCATAGGGAAGAAAGGATTTGTCTCAAATGAGAAATGGCCAAAAGCCGACTTGAAAGCAATCAATTCCGGCCTTGACTACAGCGAGGAAATGATAAAGAACACGCTTTCAGATGTCAGGGAAGTGATGAAGCTTGCAAGGATTGACAAGCCGGGGGAAATAACGCTGATTGTCTCATCGCCATGGAAATATGACTTGTTCAGGAAAGTAGCCATTATGATGGATAAAAAAACCGTTGGCGAAATACTGAAGGAAGTGATGAAAGAGAAATTCAGGCAGCATGGTGAGGAAATCCAGAAATTCCTTCCCAAGATGCTGAGCAGCAGGAAGGTTCCGAAAGTCGTGTTGTCCCATAAGGACGAGCTTGCTTCGTTCACGGAAGCGCAGGAATTCATTTCAAAGGAGTTCGGCAGCAAAGTAACCATTGCTGTCGCTGACAATGTTACTGACCAGAAAGCAAAGCAGGCTGTGCCTGGAAAGCCAGCCATAATAATAAAATGAACATTTCCAAAGTATTGGTTGTCTGCTACAAGGACAATTTTGGAACCGAGTCAGTAGTGAGGAAAGCCCTCCAGAAGGAAGGCATTTGCCATCACTGCATCAATCGCGATAGTCTGTCAGCTTCAAGGCTGAGGGGGTATGATTTGATAATCACTGTGGGAGGAGACGGGACTTTTCTAAGGACTGCCCAATATGTGAAGAGCCAGCCAATCCTTTGCGTTGCCTCAAGCCTGAAGAAGAACGAGGGGTTTTTCTCGAGGGCAAGCAAGGATGACTTTGCAAAAAAGCTGAAGCTTGTCCTGGAGGGAAAGCACAAAATCATAAAGCTGAACAGGCTTGAGCCAGTCATCTCAAGGAAGGGGAAAAAAGAAAGGATAGAGTCTGCTGTCAATGAGGTTTTCATCGGCAACAGCAGGCCATACCTTACTTCCAGATATGTTCTTCAGATAGGAAAGAAAAAAGAGCTCCAGAAAAGCTCAGGCATCATTATTGCGACAGCGGCAGGCAGCAGCGCATGGGCAAGGAGTGCCGGAGGAAAGAAGCTTCCATTCACCTCAAGAAAAATCCAGTATGTTGTGAGGGAGCCATATTCAGGCAGGCTCACAAGGCCAAAAATGGTAAAGGGCATCCTTCCTGAAGGAACCAAAATAGAAATAAAATCATTGGACTGGCATGGCATCGCTGCAGTTGACTCCCATCACCACGAGCATGACCTTAGGGAAGGGGCAACTATCTCAATCAGGAATTCAAAGAATCCCATGAATTTTATTGATTTCTAAATTCTGTAAAGCCATACCTCAGCCTTGTGACTGGGCGAACTTGATGCGACGCTCAGCACCGCAGTATCGCCATCCATTGTCCAGTCAGCTGCCGTGAAAAAAGTAACCGGCTGGGCAGTTGCTTCATGGGAAACTGGGCTAAAAGTGTATTCATACCTGAAGCCTCTAACAGCTGATCCTTCCTTGTAAACCATCACGTTCCCTTCAAGTCCCTGCAACTCAACTGATTCATTCCCATTCATTCCTGAAGTCTTTCTCATCACCACTCCAAACCTCCCGTCAAGAGATTGCTCGCCTGTTGGAAGCTGATTGAGCATGTCTGCAAGATTTTTTGTCATTTTTCCCTCCATGATTTTAAATTTTATTAGAAGCCTCAACAATGGTCGCTTACAGGAGCCTGGGCTTTGGGGCTCCCTAGAGAATAATTATTGAAATGATTATTATTGCAGCTATGATAGAAATTGGATTTTTCCCTGAGACTGCTGCATCCATGATAATCTGGAGTCTGAGCTTTTATTTAAATTTTTTGAAAAAGCGGTAAGCTTCCTGGAATTGACAGCGCCATTCTGCAGAGGCTGTCCCTGGCTGTTCCTCAGCCCTGTTTGCCAAAAGCACAGGCACTGATGATTAACGCTGCTTCCTTCCGGACCTGACGTGGTTTTCATAAATGCCTGCCCATTGGGACAGGGTATCATTGTAGTTGCCAAGACCCCTGCAAAAGGGCGAAGCCTCTCCCAGGCATTCAGCCCCATCGTGAAGCCCATTTATGGTTACAGCGCAGGGCTAACGCGCCGGCCTAGCTTACCGGAAAAGGGGAATCAGTTGCCTTTATTAAAGCTTTTTGATAGAAAACCCTTGCTTGCGGAGTGCCTTCAATGCCTTCTCCATATTCTTTTCCTTAATGAGGATATGGTCAGTTGAATAAGCTGATAATGCAAAGATGCTGACTTTTTCCTTTGCTATTGCTGTTGATACTTTTGCCAGAAAGCCCACTAGCCCGAAGGGGAGGACAGCGTTGAAAGTTATTATTCTCCAGTCTCGCTCAATTTCAAAAGAATCTTTTTCCTCCACTTTTGTTTCCAAAATAACTGATGTAATTTCCCTTCCATCGTTTATTGTTGCAAATGCTCCTTTTAGTTCTTTTTTTGCTTTCACCACCGCATATTTTCCCTTAAGGACCAATGCTTCCATTCCTTGAAAAAACCTTCATTATTTAATAAATGTTGCCAAACGTTTAAATAACACTTGATGATTTCTGGTGTTTTATGTCTGAACTGATAATAACAGAGAAGCCAAAGGCAGCGCAGATGATAGCTGCAGCTCTCGCCGACAAGAAGCCTTCCAAGAAGTCAGAGAATGGAGTTCCCTATTATGAGCTGAAGCACAAGAACAGGAAAATCATTGTTGGCTGCGCTGTCGGCCACCTTTTCGGCATTGGAGAGAAAAAAGACAAGAAAAGGAAAGGCTGGACTTATCCTGTGTTTGACATTGAATGGAAGCCTATTTTCGACATTGACAGGGGAGCTGCTTTCACAAAGAAATACGTCGCTGCCCTCAAGGAGCTTTCGAAGCACGCGACTTCCTTCACTGTTGCAACAGACTATGACATTGAAGGCGAGACAATAGGGTATAACGTGATAAAGTACATTGCAAAGCAGAAGGATGCAAGGAGGATGAAATTCTCAACCCTTACAAAGGACGAGATTGTCCAGTCCTACAACAATGCCTCTTCCCATATTGACTGGGGGCAGGCAAATGCCGGAGTTGTCAGGCATGAGCTTGACTGGTATTGGGGAATAAACCTCTCAAGGGCATTGACATCATCAATGAAGGCTGCTGGCTTCTTCAAGATTTTAAGCTCCGGAAGAGTGCAGGGCCCTGCATTGAAAATCATTGTCAGCAGGGAGAGGGAAATCAAGGCGTTCATGGCAGAGCCGTTCTGGCTTGTTGAGCTGAAAGCGTCATCAAAAAGCGGCGACTTCATTGCATGGCATGAGAAGGACAAGTTCCTGAAAAAGAATGATGCAGAGTCTGTCCTTGAGAAGGTGAAGGGAAAGGACGGGAAAGTCGATTCAATCAGGAAAGATGAGTTCAAGCAGCAGGCCCCTTCTCCTTTTGACCTCACAACCCTCCAGACAGAGGCTTACAGGTGCCACAGGATAAATCCAAAGGAGACGCTGGAGATTGCCCAGGATTTGTACACCAGCGGATACATTTCTTATCCAAGAACATCCTCGCAAAAGCTTCCGCCTGCAATAGGTTATGCTTCGATACTTAAGAATCTTGCAAAGCAAAAGCAGTATTCTTCCCTTTGCGAGGCGCTGCTGAAAAAACAGCTTGTTCCAAACGAGGGCAAGAAGTCAGACCCTGCCCACCCTGCGATATTCCCCACGGGGATAGCCCCGAAAAAGCTCAATCCAAGGGCTGGAAAAATATATGACTTGATTGTCAGGCGCTTTTTGGCGACTTTTGCAGAGCCTGCAGTGAGGCTGACTGTTGTTGCAAGAATATCAATAAATTCTGAAATGTTCATTGCCAGGGGAATAACGACCCTTGAAAAAGGCTGGCATGTGTATTATGGCGAGTATGCAAAGTTCAAGGAAGAGGAATTGCCAAAGCTTGAGGAGCGCGAGTCGATAAAGAACAAGGGAGTGCACATTCATGACAAGGAAACCCAGCCTCCGAAAAGATACACTCCTGCATCAATTGTTAGGGAGCTTGAGAAAAATAATCTGGGCACAAAGGCAACCCGCTCTGAGATTGTTGACACATTGTTCAGGAGGGGCTATGTGACAGGCCAGGCAATTGAGGCAACTGACCTTGGAATCCAGACGATAGAAACCCTGGAAAAATACTGCCCTGAAATAATTGATGAGGAGCTCACAAGGCATTTTGAGCTTGAAATGGACCTTGTCCAGTTCAAGGACAAGCCCGGAGAAAATGTTCTTGGCGAGGCAAGGCAGGTTATAACAAAAGTCCTGGGGGAATTCAAGAAAAAGGAGAAGGAGATTGGAGAAAGCCTCATTACAGCAACTAAAGAGTCTGAGGACAAGGCCAATACAGTGGGAAAATGCGTGGAGTGCGATGGAAACCTGATGATAAAGATGGGCAAATTCGGCCGTTTCATAGCTTGCTCAAAATACCCTGATTGCAAGGTCACTTTCAAGCTTCCAAGGGCAGGCCTTGTAAAGGTTACAGAAACAAGATGCGAGCACTGCGACCATCCTGAGATTCTCATGATAAGGAGAGGCAAGCAGCCCCAGTCAATCTGCATAAGCCCGACTTGCCCCTCAAAGAAAACCACAGGAGACACTTCTGAAAAGCCATGCCCCAAGTGCAAGGAAGGCACTGTAATACCGCGAACAAGCATTTACGGCACATTCATGGCCTGCAACAAGTTCCCGAAGTGCAGGTATACAGAAAGGCTGAAATCAAAGGCTGAAGCCAAATAATCAGGCAAACTCAAATATTTTTTTCTCTTCTTCGGGAATTGCGGTTGGGCTGCTTCCGCCATGCCATGTTATCTTTGGCCTAATCTGGGCATTGTACATCCTTTCGTTGGTGTCGTCAAAAATCAGCGCGGCGCCCTTCACATCAGGCAGTTCTGCAAGCATCTTGTCAACATTCTCGCGCATATAGCTTTGCATCAGCATCCCTAATGAGTCTATGTCGATCTTTGATGTCATCCTGTGCGCTATTATTATGTCTGCCTGTGTCATCACGTCTGTATGAATCTGCCCTGGCTGCTGGGTTGCAAGTATCAGGCTGATGCCAGGCTGCCTTCCCTCCCTGAGCAAAGTCAGCAATGCGTCAGTCGCTGCTGTCTTTCCCTGCTTTGGCAAAAACTCGTGGGCCTCATCAACAGCAATCCATATCAATGGCAGCCTCTTGCTTTCCTCAGGCCTGTCTTCAAGCGTCATTCGCGCCTTTATTTTTGAATACTC
>CAYJXD010000029.1:0-13167 GCA_964374085.1 uncultured Methanosarcinales archaeon
ATCTCTTCCATCCGTATTATTTCAGAATTCGAGTTTAAATATTTACCTGACTGAGTAACGGCTTATTCCAAGATTTTCTCCTGACCTTGCAATTATGTCAAGGATTTTTTGGGCAGTGCCAAAATTTCCTTCACCCATATGCTCAAGGGCTCGAGCTGTTAATCCGAGGTATTCGTGCATGAAAACCTGCTCCCTGAGCCATTCCACTTGGGGGTTATGGCTTCTTCCAGCGGTATAAACTTGCGCCATTCCAGACTCTACAAACGTGTCGATGTCCCCTTGGCGGAAGGCCTCAGTGCCTTCCCTAAGCCTGTCCAGGTAAAAATCATCCATGTTGCCGAACCCCTAAACTGATGTGCCCTCTCCTCAAGCCTTTTTGCCATTCTCCTGCAATACCCTGCAAAAGGAGGCATTTAGTTTTTTCCTGTGAAATCAGTATTGTTGATGAATTGGCACTGGCCTTGGAATGATTCTCATTATTTGAGCCACTATCTCCCTTTCCTCCTGCCTTATCATATTCAGCAAGGTTTCTGCATTCACAAATTTCACATCCCTCAATTCGTTTCTATTTGGAGCTACATCCCCAATTTCACAATTCAGTTCAGCATAGAAGAAAAGAACGTGCTTTCCCTGGTATGTTCCTCCATAAAGGGGATGGGAATGTGCAGATGGAGAGGAGAATGGCCTTTTCTGAGAGAATCCTGAATTCACAGGATCTTTGAATGCAGTGTAATTAAAATCAAAAAGGCTGCCTTCTCCGGAAGGAGGCAAATAGATGTCTAGCTCTTCTGAAAGGCCCCTAAAGATTGCCTCCTCAAGGCACCCATCCCTTTCCTGCTTGCCTTCGTGCGGAAGGCCCCATTTGTCAGCCGGCCACTTGACTGACTGAACCAGCAAATAGCGCCTTTCGATGCCGCCGCCTTTAGGAATATCAGTGTATATCAGGGCAGCGCCTGTTATTCTCCATGGCTTTTCAGTGGTTGCATTGGCTTGTGTAACAACGCTGTCTAATGTCATTTCATGGCCTCAAAGATGAATACCCTTTTGTGTGAAGATATTTAATGATTCCTATTGCAGCTTCCCTGGACTGCAGCCTTATTGCATCAGGCAGCCTTGTCTCGTGCACCCATCTAAGTTCTGTAATTCCGGTTTCAGTGACTTTCCCGTCCTTTATTTTTCTTTGGATAGGAGCAAATCTGTCATCCCCCTTTTCCCTAAGATACATGGCAGCCATGTAAAACACATCTTTTCCCGCGAACCTTTTTCCATGATGCGCCTGCCCTGATTCTGAATTGAAGGGAGCTGTTATTCTTATCCCGGTGAATTCTGGCTTTTCCATGTCCTCGTCAGGAATGCCAAGCTCTCTCCTTAATTCCCTTCTCGCTGCGAATGAGCGCACGCTTTCAAAGGCAGGAGTGCTTCTCCGGTCATAATCCTCGATTCCCCCGCCAGGAAAGTCGAGATCGCCTTCCTTCCAATAATCCTTGTGTATCAAAAGCATTTCTATCCCATTGTTCCTTCCAGCGCTCCGGTAAACCGCGGTGTAAACAGTTTGCCTTAGTGCTGTCTGGTCAAGTGACCTAACCCTGTAAATATGGCCGTCATCCTGAAGCTTTTTTACAGCCTGCAAAAAGCCATTTCTTGTTTCTTCCCTGACCATTGGGGCGAATTCAGCCAGCCTGTGCCATTCTGCTCCGGCAAGAGAGCCTTCTGACAAGTCAGGCTCAGCTGGCTGGGAAAGTTCCAGGCCTACATAAGTTATCATTTCTCTTGAGAAAACATCATCTTGCACTCTCCCTTTAGGGGTTGCTCTCTCCAAAGTTACTGAAGTGTCAACTCTTTTTTTGTACGCAGCATCAGGTATGCCAAGCTTTTCCTTTGCTTCCCGTATAGCCGCTTCCAGCGGTGATTCGCCGCCTTCAATCCTGCCTTTAAGGCAGTCCCAAACCAGGGGCTGCCCAACTTCCTGCCATTCAGTCTTGTAGACACCGAGCACGTGGACAATATCATCAAGTTTTGGCGACAAAGGATTGACTTTGTAAATAACTGCAGCCACTGCATTCCTAACGCCAGAATTAACAGCCATAAAGTCGTGGATTCACGGCTGATTTAAAAATATTTATGCAAACACAGCAATTAGAAATTTATTTAAAAATCTTGCCCAATTTCTTTGCGCTGGTCTCTACAGCCACGTCAACAACATTCTCCACTTGCTTAACTTTCGCGATGATGCTGTCCAGCACGTCAGTTGGCTTTATCTCAAACAGTAAGTAAAGCTTGTTCTTTGTTGATTTAGAGTTGATTGCGTTTATCTTTATCCCGTTCCTTGTGAGTATCCCAAGTATGTCCTGGAACAGTCCTGAACGGTCTATTACTTCTGCCCTAAGGCGAACGCTTTGCTCGCCTGTCTTTTCCTCCCAGCTTAGGTATATCTTCCTTGTCGGGTCCAGCTTCTTGATGTTGCTGCACAGCGTCTTGTGCACTGCTATCCTTCCATCCTTCATCCTGAAGCCTGTTATGCTGTCGCCGTGGTTCGGGGTGCAGCAACCCGAAGGCTTAAGCAGCCCTTTCTTCTGGAAGTTCACCATCCGGAGTATTTGCTCCTCGTCAGCAGGCATGTCATCAACTTTATTTTGTTCTGACCCCTCTATTTTCAATGCCTGCCTTATCTTGCTCCTGGCATGGTTTGTCTTGACAAACTTGAGCCAGTTTCTTGAAGGGGCAGCGTTCTTTGCAGTGATTACCTCAACAACATCGCCGCTTCCAAGCTCGTGGTCTAAGGTCACGATTACGTTGTTGACTTTGGCCCTTAGGCAATGGTTTCCGACATCTGTGTGGACTGCGTAGGCAAAGTCCACTGGAGTTGATTTTTCCGGCAATGGAATTGTGTCGCCCTTTGGGGTTATGGCATAAATCTCGTCCTTGAACAGGTCAATCTTCAGGCTCTCGAGGCTTTCAGTCGCGTTTTCTGAAGTCATCCTCCACTCAAGAATCTGCTTGAGCCATGCTATTCTCCTGTCAAACCTCTTGTCCCTTTCTGTATCCTTGTATCTCCAGTGCGCAGCTATTCCCTCCTCTGCTATGTGGTGCATCTTCCACGTCCTTACCTGGACTTCGACTGGCTTTCTGTTTACAAGCACTTCAGTGTGCAGGCTTTGGTACATGTTTGGCTTTGGCGTGGCAATATAATCGTCAAACCTCTTGGATATTGGCTGCCATGTGGAATGTATAATTCCAAGTATCTTGTAGCAGTCCTCTGGGCTTTCTGTGAGTATTCTTATGGCTGAGAGGTCATGTATCTCCTCGAACTTGATTCCCTTCTTCACCATTTTCTTGTAAATCCCGTAGAAATTCTTTGCCCTTCCGCTTATTATTGCCCTGATTCCCTTCTCCGCAAGCAGCTCCTTCACGTGGGAAATGATGGACTTGACATCATTCTCACGCTCCTCTTTTGTCTTTGAAATCCTTTTCTTCAGCTCCTGGTAGACCTGCGGCTTCAGGAATCTCAGGCACTGGTCTTCCAGCTCTGACTTCATCCTGTACATCCCCAATTTGTATGCTATGGGCACATATATCTCGATTGTTTCGCGGGAAACCAGAAGCTGGGTTGCTGGCGGCTGGTATTTCAATGTCCGCATGTTGTGCAGCCTGTCAGCGAGCTTGATCAAAATCACACGGATGTCTTTTGCAGTTGCCAGCAGGACTTTCCTTACGTTCTCTGCCCTCTGCTCTTCCTTGCTTTCAAGGCTTATGCTTGTGGTCTTTGTAACCCCGCTGACCAGCCCAGTGATTTCCTCGCCAAACGCCTTCTTTAGCTCGTCAGGCTTCTTTGAAGTGTCTTCAAGGACATCATGCAGCAGGCCGGCACAGATTGTTGCAGTGTCAAGCCTCAATTTAATCAGCATGAAAGCGACTTCCTTGCAGTGCGTGAAGTGCTCCTTTCCGTCAAGCCTTTTCTGGCCTTTGTGCGCCTTTTCGGCAAAGTCATATGCTTTCCCAATCAAGGACGTGTTGGCATTCGGGTTATACTTCAAGACTATTTCAAGAAACTCGGGCTTGCTCAGCCCTTCAACTATATATTCCTTGGACATGGAATAGGAAAGCGGCTAAAGGGATTTAAACTTTGTGATAAAAATCACCTTAATGACAGTGGAAAACCACGCATCCAGTCACTTGTCATTCCAGAATAGCAAATCCTTGATTTGTATATAAATTCATCGGAAAACAGCCCCCTTTAGTCGTCAAACACCGGAAGGTTTATATATGAGTTCCTGCTTCTCATTTATAAAATTTGTGGGGGTTGAGTTTTCAAAGTGGCAGACTACGTCAAAAAATGCCCGGAATGCGGCGGAATTAACCTGTTCTGGAACAAGGAGAAGGGAGAGGTTATCTGCAAGGACTGCGGCCTTGTTGTAGAGGACCGCATGATTGACTTCGGCCAGGAATGGCGCGAGTTTGATTCTGAGTCTGGCGACAAAAGGAGAAGGTCAGGCGCACCAATGACTTACACCCAGTATGACCAGGGCCTGGGCACAGAAGTTGGAAGGAAGGCAGACCTTTCAAGGCTTGGCGGAAAGACCAGGAACAAGTTCTTCAGATTAAGAAAATGGCAATACAGGATAAGCACGGCCATTGAAAGGAATCTTAAGCTTGCTCTCGGAGAGCTTCAGAGAGTGGCTTCATACTTGAAGCTTCCAAGGAGCGTTGAGGAGGAGTCTGCAAGGGTTTATACAATGGCAGTCCAAAGGGGGCTGGTAAGGGGAAGGTCTATGGAATCAGTTGTTGCTGGCGCGCTTTACGCTGCCTGCAGAAGGCACGAAGTGCCTCGAACTCTTGATGAGCTTGCAGAAGCAAGCGGCATTGACAAGAAAGAGATTGGAAGGACTTACAGGTTTGTTACAAGGGAGCTTGGAATCAGCATTTTGCCAAGCAACCCTGCTGACTACATCCCAAGGTTTGCATCAGCATTGAAGCTTACAGCAGAAACCCAGTCAAGGGCTATTGAGATTCTTGAGCAGGCGCAGAAGGCAGAGCTGACTTCTGGAAGGGGTCCAACAGGAATTGCTGCTGCTGCTCTTTACGTGTCTGCATTGATACATGGCGAAAAAAGAACGCAGAGAGAAGTTGCTGATGTTGCAGGAGTCACAGAAGTCACTATCAGGAACAGGTACAAGGAGCTTCTTGATAAATTGAAGCTCGAGCGCGAGATAAAGAAGACAAAGAAGAAGAGGGAGTAAATTTCTAAAACCTGTAAAGATACTTGTTAAGGTCTATAATTCCATTTTTATTTATTTTTATGCCCTCATCAATAAGCATCCTCTTCTTTTTCCCAAGCCCGCTTGCAAACCCCACAAGGCTTCCGTCGCTTCCAACAACCCTGTGGCAGGGAACTATTGGGGCGTGAGGGTTCTTGTTGAGCGAGTTTCCAACCGCCCTGTATGCCTTTGTCCCCATTTTCTCAGCGAGAATCTTGTAAGTGGTCACTTTTCCTTTCGGGATTTTTTTGCATAATTCGTAAACTTTCCGTGAAAACTCCATGGTTCCGAAACCCAAATCAAACCTCTGGTTTGATTGGGCCCAATTGTGCATTGCACAATTTGGGTATTTCCGGACTTTTTATAGTTTTCTCCAATCAATCCGTAATAATCCGCAATATTTCCGGATTTTCACGGCATAGCTTTATTAAGGAGTATTCCTGCAAATGAAACATGAATTCAAACAAGACATTTGACGATTATATGTTTATTGCGCAGCAAGTTTCTTATTCAATACTCCTTATTGTGCTTATACTTGTATGGATTAAGCTTTATTTTTTCAATGGTTAAAATGAAAATTAAAAGCATTTCAAGGCTGGGAACACCATTGCTCGTTCTTTTAGCAATTGTAGCAACATACTTATTGATGACAATTTTCTCAGCCGGAGACCAGGCGCTAAGTATCGGAGTTATTTCAGTTGTAATTGGCAACATGGCATTGTCCTTAAAGCTGTCTTCTGAAATAGGAAATATCAGGGCAGAAATGGGAAACATGAGAGCAGACTTCTACAAGGCTCTTTCTGAACAGTCTAAGGAATTTAGCAAAGGACTCTCCGATAACTCAAAAGAATCTGGCAAAGAACATTCTGAAATAAGAAGAGATATTCACAATCTCGACAAAAGAGCCTCAGGAATAGAGCACGCGCTCAAGATAAATTAGCTATTTTCCTGAAAGCCATGGAAACTGGCTGGTTACTTCATTGAGGTTTAATTCTTTCCTGTACTGCCTTGCCGCCCTCCATGCCTTCCTTTTTTCCATTCTTATTCCCTTCTTGCTTAGCAGTGAGGAGAAAAACCTGCTGGAAAGGAATTGCAGGAACTGCGTGACATTCTGAGGCTTTTTGGTTTCATGGCACCTTTCAAAGTCAATGAGCACAGGCTTGTGCTTTATTATGATGTGCTTCCTTGGGTGGTGCATCTCCTCCTTGCTTATTCCCATCCTGTCCATGACATGGCATTGCCGCATCACTTCCCTGAGAGCCTCAATGATTTCCTCTTTCTGGTTTTCCTTTACATAGTCGGCAATGAACTTGCCCTCAACAAACTCATATGAAAAATAGCCTTTTCCCTCAAAAATGAATTTTGGCCCTATTCCTCTTTTGTTAAGTTTCTTGAGCCATTTTGCCTCGTTCCTTATCTTTCCTTTTGCGCGAGAATCCTTCCTTTTTGCCTTGACTGCAATCTTTCTTCCCCTATAAGCTGCTGTGTAAACAATTCCCCTGTGCCCATGCGCAAGCTTCCTGACATCTTTGATTCCTTTCCTCTCCAGCTCTGAAAGAAGCTTTGATTTTGTGATTTCATGGCAGTAAAGCGTTTCAAAGAAAATATTCTTCTCTGCAATCTCCCTGAAATCCATGCAGTTGTCCAGGATTGCCTTCTCAACTCTGTCCTTTTTTGTCAGGCTGCTGAACAGCAGGATTATTTTTCCTTTGGCCTTGAGGAAAGGAACGCATTCGCCTAGAAACCTTGCTATGAGCTCATGCCCTTTCTTTCCGCCGTAAATGGTAGCGTCGCTAATCTCGTTGTCTTGCGGGAGGTATGGCGGGTTGAATATTATTGTGTCAAACTTTTTTTCAGGCACCTTTTCAAACAGGTCGCTCTCCACAAATTTTATTTTCCTCCTTTCCCTGCCTGCCTCGTTCTCAGCGTGCACTAGCGCGTCAATGTTTATGTCTGTCGCAATCACTTTCCTGACAGTTTTTTTCTTTGCCGCTGCTATCGCAAGAATCCCTGTGCCTGTCCCTATTTCAAGCACATTCCCTTTTGCATGCCTTTTTACCGCCTCAAGCATGAGGAGAGAATCTTCTGCCGGCTTGTACACATCCATATAAAGGCTCAAAATGCAGAATGATTTAAACCTTTCCCTTAATAAAATTTTACGCCTCATTAACTGTGAAACCCGAAACCTTTAAATAGCTTTACATTTCTTGTAACGCTATAGCCTGATTGCTGTTTGCAATGGAATCGAAAAAACTGGAACTGAAAATAAAGGGAATGCATTGTGCCAGCTGTGAAATCTTTATCGAAAGGGCTTTCAGGAAAGTCAAGGGCGTTGAAAAGGCCAATGTAATCCGCTCTGCTTCAAAAGCTGAAATATACTATTCCGAGATGCCTGATTTGGGCGAGCTTGATTCCTCAATCAGAGAGAAGGGGTATTCAATCCTTAAAACTGAATCGGCGGAAACTGAAAGGCCAGATTATGCTAAAATTCTGCTGTTTGCATTAATAGTAACAGGCACATATTTTTTGCTCAAGGCGATGAATATTTTTCCTGCCATAGGGATTTCTGAAAACATGAGTTATGGGTTTATATTCTTGATTGGCCTTGTTGCGGCCTTTTCAACGTGTCTTGCTGTTGCAGGGGGGCTTTTGCTTGCTTTTGTATCAAAGTATAATGAAGGCAGGGAAAATATGAGCCGATGGCAAAGATTCAGGCCCAATATTTATTTCAACATTGGAAGGATTGCCTCCTATGTCCTCTTTGGGGCTTTAATAGGAGCACTCGGCTCAATAATTGCGCTATCAACAACCATAAATGGCTATCTCGTGATTTTTGCCAGCGTTGTTATGATTCTGCTTGGGTTTCAGCTTTTGAAGGTTTTCCCCTGGCTTGCAGCGCTTCAGCCCAGGATGCCAAAAATATTTAGCCACAAAATTCATGACAAAGCATCAAGTGAGAATCATTGGGCAGCCCCATTTTTTCTTGGGGCAGGCACTTTTTTCCTCCCGTGCGGTTTCACTGTGGCATTGCAGCTATATGTGCTGAGCAAGGGCAGCGCATTGATAGGGGCTTTGACAATGCTGGCATTCTCTTTGGGAACATTGCCATCTCTTGTTTCCATAGGGGCAATTACCAGTTATGTGAAAGGCCAGATTCTTGGGAATTTCATGAAGTTTGCAGGCGTTACAGTTATTTTCCTTGGCATTTTTAACATGGCAAACGGTCTAACTCTTGCTGGAATAAGTTTTTCGGATTCAGACAGTGAGGATATTGATGAGAGCCAGGCCGAGTTCAGCTCTGGGAATCCTTTCATAAACCAGTATTTCACTGAATCCAAAAAGCCAGCTCAAAAGGCTGAGATTGCAGGCGGAAAGCAGATTGCAAGAATGAGGATAGTCGACTTGAAGTACGAGCCATCCAAGTTTGTTGTGGAAAAAGGGATTCCTGTTGAATGGCAGATTGACGCTTCCCAGGCTCAGGGATGCGCCCAGGTTATCTCCGCGCCCAAGCTTGGGGTGCTTAAGTACCTTTCCTCCTCTAAGCAAAACGTGATTGAGTTTACTCCCAGAAGCAGTGGCAAAATCAGCTTCAGCTGCACTATGGGCATGACAACGCCAGCCTACTTTAAGGTGGTTTAGCAATGGTTGAAATTAAAACAGCAATAAATATTCGCGGAACAGAATGCCATTCGTGCAAGGCTCTTATAGAGGATGTTTGCATGGATGTGAAGGGAGTTAAATCGTGCAGCGTGGACTTCAGGTCAGGCAAAGCTGTTATTGTGCATGATGGCGCTCTTGATTTGGGCGCGCTGAAAAAGGAAATAGAAAGCCTGGGGAAATACAGGGTTGATTTATAGGCTATTATAGGCTAGAATTTTTTGCGCCTCATCAGCAAGGTGTTTGATACAACGCTTACTGAGCTGAAAGCCATCGCAGCCCCTGCAATGACAGGATTTAGAAGGAAGCCGGTGAATGGATAAAGGATGCCTGCAGCTATTGGTATTCCTGCAGTGTTGTAGAAGAAAGCCCAGAACAGGTTTTGCTTTATCTTTTTCAGTGAATATTTGCTGATCTCGACTGCTGTGATTATATCCCTAAGGTCGCTCTTTATCAGTATTACATCACCGGTTTCAATCGCAACATCTGTTCCTGAGCCGACGGCAATCCCAATGTCTGCCTCTGCCAGGGCAGGCGCGTCATTAATTCCGTCGCCAATCATCATTACCTTTTTCCCTTCCCGCTTCAGCCTTTTCACTTCCTTCTCCTTGTCTTCAGGCAGCACCTCTGCCAGAACCCTTTTTATTCCTGCCTGTGCAGCAATTGCCTCTGCCGTCCTCCTGTTGTCTCCTGTTATCATTATTGTTTCCTTTCCCATGCCGTTTAGCCTTTCAATAACCTCTTTTGCCTCTGGCCTTAAAGTGTCTGCAACAGCTATCATCCCATGCACTTTATGGTCGACAGCCAGGACAACAACTGTTTTTCCCTGGCTCTCAAGCTCCTCTAATTTTTTCTCAACAGAAATCATTGGAATTCTTTTTTCATTCATTAGTTTCTTGTTTCCGAGCAGCAGCCTTTTGCCTTGATATAACGCCTCTACTCCCCTGCCTGTGATTGAATTGAATTTTGAGGCTTCAGGAATGTCCAGCTTTCTCTTTTTAGCCTCGGCAATAATCGCCTCCCCCAATGGGTGCTCTGACCTTTTCTCTGCGACCGCAGCGAGTTTCAGAAGCTCCCTTTCGCTTCCCCCTGCTGAAAGGATATCAGTCACTTCCGGCTTGCCCTTTGTCAGCGTTCCTGTCTTGTCAAAAACTATTATTTCCGCCTTGTGCGTTTCTTGCAGCGCTTCGGCATTCCTGAAAAGTATTCCATTCTGCGCCGCGATTCCAGTGCCAACCATTATAGCAGTCGGTGTGGCCAGCCCCATTGCGCAGGGGCATGCTATTATCAATACCGCAATGAAAACAGAGAGGCTGAATGCAAATCCCATGCCCGAGAAATACCCTATAAGTGCAGATATTATGGCGAGCACAGCAACCGCGGGAACAAAGTAGGCAGATATCCTGTCCGCCAGTTTCTGAATTGGCGCCTTGCTTCCCTGTGCCTCTTCAACAAGCCTTATGATTTGAGACAGCATTGTGTCTTTTCCAATCTTTGTTGCCTTGAACCTGAAGCTGCCTGTCCTGTTAATTGTTGCGCCAATCACATTGCTTCCCCTGGCTTTCTCAACCGGGATGCTTTCCCCTGTGACCATTGACTCATCAACAGATGAATGGCCGTCAACAACAATTCCGTCAACAGGGATTTTCTGGCCTGGCTTCACAATGACAATGTCGCTAACTTTCACTTGGTCCACAGGCAATTCCATTTCCTTTCCATTTCTTAATACGGTTGCAGTCTTTGGCTGCAGCCCAAGAAGCTTCTTTATTGCCTCGGAAGTCTTTCCCTTTGCTATCGCCTCAAGCAGCTTTCCAAGCACGATGAACATCAAGAGCAGCCCAGCGATTTCATAATAAAGCCCCATCCCTTCACCTTTCCCGCCTGTTATCATCAATGTAACAGCAAGGCTGTAAAGGTAGGCTGTGCCTGTTCCAACTGCTACGAGGGTGTCCATGTTGGCAGTCCTCCCGAAAATTACTGCCCTGAGCCCTTTAATGTAGAATTCTATGTTAACCAGAATTATCGGGGAAACAAGCGCAAGCTGGACCAGTGCCATTGCCTGGCGGCTTATTGGCGGCATTGGAAGCCCAATTAAATCTCCCATTGCAAGGTATGCGAGGGGCAGGGAAAGCAGCAATGAAATGATGAACCTGGTTTTCAGGCTTCTTATCTCCTTATCCCTTTCCTCTTTCTCTGCATCCTCGCCTTCAATCTCATGCGGCTCATACCCTGCATTGATGATTGCCTCTTTTATTTTGCCAAGGGTTGCCTTGGAAGCATCATACTTGACAACAGCCCTCATATTTGCATAGCTTGTTTGGACTGCTTTTACTCCCTTTAATTTAGAAACAGCCTGCTCAACTATTATGGCACAGTGCTGGGAATCCATTCCCTTTACCCTCAGTGTTGCCTGTGAAAACCCTGATTTTTCCTCTCCTGCAACCCTGTAGCCTGCTTTTTCTATTGCCTTGCCAATTTCATCCTCAGGCACTTTTTCCTCGTCAAACTCAACAAGCGCCTTTCCGCTGGCAAAGTTGACATTCACCGACTGGACACCTGCAACTTTTTTCAGCGACCTTTCAATATTAATCGCGCAGCTGGCGCAGTCCATTCCCCCAATCCTTATTGACTTTTTCATTTGTACTTGTTCATGCAGTCTTTTGAGCAGAACCATTTGCCTGCGTTCTCAAATCCTTTTCCTTTCCGCTCTTTCATACCGCATATAGGGTCCTTTCTGGAAAATAAGCCTAACATCGGGATCACCTCAGATTCTATATATCAAAATTATGATATATCGAAATATTTAAATATTTCGGTCGATAAGGCGCTTTTATGGCATTGAGGATTAACAGCATGGTGAAATTCTACACCCTGCTTCTCATCAGCGAGAAGCCTAAGCACGGGTATGAGCTGATGAAGGAGCTGGAGCAGAGGCTTGAAAGGAAAATCAGCGCAAGCCAGGTCTACCCTTTCCTTGGCATCCTTGAGTCAAAGGGCTTTGTGTCAGCCGGAAAGATTGGGGAAAGGGAAAGGAAAACTTACAGGCTGACGAAGAAAGGGAAAGCATTCACTGACAGGCTCATCGGAAGATTCGGCGAACTTGTTCAGCAATCCATAGTCCCCAACCTTACCCTTTGCGCCCATTGCGGCTGCAAGGTTTACGGCTCTCCTTTCAGGAAGAGGTTTGGAAATAATGTTCTGAGCTTCTGCTGCAAATACTGCGCAGGCTCTTACTAATTTTGTCCGGGGAAACATTTAAATAAGTTTGCCCGCTAAAATTAATTGTGCCTGAAATTAGGAGCTCTGAAAACTGCAACCGGCAATATTATGATTCCTTATGGCAATCCTCAAGGCTTCTTTCCCATGAGATGTGGCCTGTCTGGAAAAAGATTGTTCCTTTTGCCTCTGGCGAAAACAAGATGCTTGAGATTGGCCCTGGCTTGAGGCCAAGGATTCCTGTGAAGGGCTCCTATTTCATTGAGATGAGCGACCCTGCTGCCAATGCTCTCCAGTCCCGGGGAGGGATTGTGTTCAGGCCAGAGGACAATCTGCTTGAGAAAAATAATTTCTTCAGCCTTGTCTGCGCTTTTGAAGTGCTTGAGCACATTGAGGATGATGAGGCAATGCTGAAAAGCATTGGGAACTCAATGAAGGAAGACTCAATTCTTTTCCTTTCAGTCCCTTTGCTTATGGAGCGCTGGACAGAATGGGATGAGCTTGTGGGGCATTACAGGCGGTATGATCCAGGCGAGCTCCAGCAGCTCCTTGAGAAAAGCGGATTCAAGGTTGTTTCTTTTGCCGAGGACAGGCTATCGTCTGTTTACACGAACAAATTCATCCAAAAGGCTGCAAAGTCTTTTTTTGACATCTTCCCGGCAGCGAGCTTGGCGATTGAAAGCTCAATGCTGAAGCTGATGTGCTCTTACTTGAGGCGATTCTCGCCTTTGGAGTGGCAGTCAGGAGATTTGTCTTCCTTAGGCAGGGCTTCAGGAGCATACGTCATTTGCAGGAAAAATTGACATGATGTCTGCTTCTGCAAGCGCTGGAGCGTCATTTATTCCGTCGCCGACCATTGCGGCTGCAAGGTTTACGGCTCTCCTTTCAGGAAGAGGTTTGGAAATAATGTTCTGAGCTTCTGCTGCAAATACTGCGCAGGCTCTTACTAAAAACATTTAAATAAGTTTGCTACTGGATTTTAACAGGGTAAATTAACAGTTATTGAAATCAGCGGTTATCCCCGCACTTAAAAGTGGGG